>MHBU01000023.1:0-49730 GCA_001803395.1 Methylotenera sp. RIFCSPLOWO2_02_FULL_45_14
AGTTTTTCAACACAATAGGTCGTTTTGAGACCGTCAAAAATTCGCAAAACAAATTATTAATTGACTTCGTGGTAAAGAGTATTGACTATGTGCTGTTATATAAGTAATGTCATTTAGACTCTGTCCGCGAATATGGCTTTCGGTGTGCGATTGGTGCACATCAATGGATTGCCTGGCATACTTTTGATGCTCAACTTTATCGTTGTCGCTAGCAGGTCAAACTATTTTTTTAATGGATTAAACAGCATCTGCGTATCAAGGCATTCTACGGCACCACCGAGAATGCGGTGAAGACGCAAATCTGGATCGCGATTACTGTCTATGTCTTGGTCGCCATCGTAAAGAAACGCCTCAAGATTGAAGCTTCACTCTACACCATCCTACAGATCATGAGCCTGACACTACTTGAGAAAACATCACTAGATCAACTACTTAAAAATACGGAAATGCAAACAACCATGTCGGAAAATGATATCCAACTGAATCTATTCAACTAAATCTCCGGACACTACTGAGCTAGATTATCTCTTCACTAAAATTGTGTCATTCAGCAACCTTTGTGATTACGATTTCCCTGCCATTTACTTCTATAAGTCCAGCATTGCTCAGCCTGAGCATCACGCGTAAAAACATTTCTGGCGTTATTTGAGCATAAAAGCTATAGGCTGAAAACTTTATGGACTTCACTCGTTTCTCGACAGCTCTCCTTTAAACGCTAACTATAATCATAGTATCCTCAATACCGCTTAAACCGGAAACGCTAACAGCTAGAATTTTGATTTTTCAGCCCAAAGTATCTAGCTCCTAACGCCATTTTTTAGCTAAATACCTTGACCTAGATCAAGAAAATATTCATGCCATAAAATGGCAGAAAATCATGACATCCTTTTAATTAAATTGCGCATGCAACGACCAGTATTTTAAGCATGTCCCCACCTAGGCCATGCCGTATATTAGCGTTGCATGGTCGTTTCTACTATGCAACGCTAATCGCGATGGTGCTTTTTTATTTACGCTTCTCCCATCGCTTGCGGCACCAACTTCAACTAACGTCTTTAGGAGATAAAAATGCAATGGATTGAACCTGATTTTTGTGATCTACGTCTTGGCTTTGAAGTAACCGCCTACGTGTACGTGCGCTAGGTAATACAGGGCGCGGCGTTTTGCCGCGTCCATAATTAAAATAAGGAAGTCTTTTATGTCTGGAGATTTTCATTTTCAGCCCGAAGATCGCCCGCGACTAGATTCCAAGTATCTGCTTCGTTGGGAGAAATCGCAGGATGCCTACGTGCTGCTCTACCCTGAAGGCGTCATCAAACTCAACGCTACTGCCGCGGAAATTCTAAAGCGCTGCACGGGCGAAACTACTGCCGCTAATATCGCTGCCGAACTCAAAGCGCTGTTTGTCGATAACGCAGATATAGAAAACAGTATTTACAAATTTTTGGAGGTAACCCATGGCAAAGGATGGATCCGCCGTTAGTCTGGACGGGCAAGGCAAACCGATGTGGCTTGTGCTTGAGCTTACCTACCGTTGCCCGCTCAAGTGTGTCTGGTGCAACAACCCGCTGGATTTCGATCAGTATGGCAAGAAAGAATTGAGTACCGAGGAATGGAAACGGATACTCCGTGAGGGACGCGAGCTTGGCGCCCTGCAACTCGGATTCTCCGGCGGCGAACCCATGCTGCGCGATGACCTCGAAGAGTTGGTGGAGGAAGCTGAACGCCTTGGCTATTATACTAATCTGATTACTTCTGGTGTAGGCCTCACGCCGGAACGACTGAAAGCGCTGAAACAGGCCGGCCTCAAGCAGATTCAGCTGAGCCTGCAGTCTGCAAACCGCAGCCTGACCGACGAACTGGTCGGTGCGCGGGCGCACGACCTGAAAATAGAGGTAGCGCGCATGATCAAGGCAGAAGGTTTCCCTATGGTACTCAATGTACCGGTATTCCGCCAGAATATTGACCAAGTGGATGAAATCCTGGCGCTGGCTGAAGACATCGGTGTAGATTATCTTGAACTCGCCAACATTCAGTATTACAACTGGGCGCTGCTCAACCGCGATGAACTGCTGCCGACACGCGAGCAGATCGAGCGCGCAGAAGCTGCCGTCATCGCTGCGCGCCAACGTCCCGGCCAGCAGATGACCATCTATTTCGTCATTCCGGATTATTACGAAACACGCCCTAAGGCATGCATGAACGGCTGGGGCACTATTCACCTCACCATTGCGCCGGACGGAGCTGCATTGCCTTGTCAGGAAGTCCGTGTGATCGAGGGCTTGGAATTCCCTACCGTACGCGAGCATAGTCTGGACTGGCTGTGGAATGACTCACCGCTGTTCAAAAAATTCCGTGGTGACGAGTGGATGAAGGAGCCTTGCCGCACCTGCGATGAGAAAGAGAAGGATTTTGGTGGCTGTCGCTGTCAGGCGTTTCTGCTGACCGGCGATGCGACGAATACTGATCCGGCCTGCGCTAAATCGCCACATCACCATGTGATTGAAATGGCAGTTAACAAAGCGCGCGAGAAGCATCACGTGCCGCGTCCGCTGGTCAGGCGACAGATTGGTGCAGTCACGACTGTATTTATGGAGCACAAATGAAAACGCCTTTCGATACTGCCACTGGCACTATCGCGCTCGGCATGTTACTCACGCTAGTGTTGTTTCTAATCGCCCGTTGGCTGGTGTTGGGAGGGTAATGCACGATGGATCAGATTATCGACTTCTTACTGCGCTGGGTACATTTTTTCGGCGGTATCATCTGGGTGGGACATAACTATGCCAGCATGATACAACGTCCGGCTTTTCGGCCGCCCAGCCGTGAGGATTTGGGCGACGAGCAAAGCCCAGTCTACATGACGCTGCTGGGACGTGAACACGGAACTTTTCGTTATGCCGCGATCGTCACTTGGCTGACCGGAGTCGGCATGCTGTGGCAGCGCGGCGTGCTGCTTGATGCGGTGTCGCTGAACGGCTATCAGGCCGTTATCGGTATCGGCTTCTGGATAGGCACACTGATGCTGGCTAATCTCTGGCTGGTATTGTGGCCAAACCAGAAGAAGGTACTCGGTTTCGCTCCTGCGCCACTGGAAGAGCGCGTGCGTTGTGCCCGCATCACCTTCCTCTCCTCACGCACCAATACCATGCTCTCCATTCCATTGCTGTTCTTCATGGCTGCCAGCCAGCATGGGACTGCCCTGTTTGTCTGAGGTTTTCAATTTTGCTGCCGGCCCTGGCGTCATGCCAGCCGCCGTGCTGGCACAAGCGCAGCAGGAGTTTTTAAACTGGAACGGCAGCGGCCTCTCGATGCTGGAAACACCGTTTACCGGTGAGGCGTTCAAGGCGGTGCTGCGGCAGGCGCGCGACGACCTGCGGGCACTACTGAATATCCCGGACAATTATCATATTCTATTTATGCATGGCGGCGCTTCGGCGCAGTTCTCGCTGGTGCCGCTCAATCTGCTCGGCGGGGTCGACCGGGCCGACTATGTAGAAACTGGCTACTGGTCACGCAAGAACATGCGCGAAGCCAGCCGTTACTGTAACGTCAATATCGCCGCCAGCAGCAGCGTCACCAACTTTGACCGTATGCCGGAAGCCTGGCGGCTTGATCCAGACGCCGCCTATTGCCACATCACCAGTAACGAGACCGCCAACGGCGTACAGTTCTACGATATTCCCGCTAGCGGTGACTTGCCGCTGGTGGCGGACATGACCTCGGACTTTCTCAGCCGGCCTCTTGATGTGCAGCGCTACGGCTTGATTTACGCCGGTGCACAGAAGAATATCGGCCCGGCTGGACTTACCATCGTCATCGTGCGTGACGACCTGCTCGGGCGCGCCCATCCCGCAACTCCGGCGGTATTCAATTATCAGACGCAGGTTGAGGCAGACTCCATGCTCAACACGCCACTTACCTACGCCGTCTATCTGACCGGACTAGTATTCCGCTGGATTGCCGAGACGGGCGGCGTCACAGTGATGGCACGCAACAGTGAGCAGCGCAGCGCACGTCTGTATCACGCCATTGATAACAGCGATGGATTTTATCATTGTTCGGTGCAACCAGCGTACCGGTCACGCATGAATGTCTGCTTCACGCTCACTCACGACGCGCTTACGCCGTTGTTTCTGAGCGCCGCTGCCGCAGAAGGTCTGCTCAACCTGAAGGGGCACCCCATGGCGGGCGGCGTCCGTGCCAGCCTCTACAATGCCATGCCAGAAACGGGTGTGGCGGCACTGGTCAACTTCATGCAGCATTTCACAGAGGAGCATCGTCACCATGTATAGCTGGTTATCGGCTACCGTATCCAGACGGGGTGTGCCGCATGCCCGCAAGCTGGCCGCGTATGCCATCAGGCTGGCTGCCATCGCCGTCCCGGCAGCGTTGCCGCAAAACCTGCAACACCAGGTTATGGGATTATCGTTCCCGGGGCCGCTCGGGTTGGCTGCCGGATTCGACAAGCACGGCACGCTTTATCACGCTTTGCCATCGCTGGGGTTCGGTTTCGCCGAGATCGGTTCGGTCATTCCGTTGGCCGAGGAACAGCGCAGCCTGGGGCTGAATGCTGTTATCGCCATCCTGTCCCGATATCCCAGGCCTCATGCGATTCCGCTTGGTATGAGTATCAGCATGAACCGGGCAACGCCGCCCGCGCAAATGGCCGACGATTATCTGGTCTGCATGGAAAAGCTCTGGAAATACGCCGACTACATCACACTCAATCTCGGTGTGCGCGCTGGTCCAGATCTGCATCTGCCGGAGCATCGTGCCACGCTGTACAGCGTGCTGGCAGCGACCAAGAGTAAGCAGGTACGCATGATGACTGAAAGTGGACGAGGTTGTCCTATCGTTGTGAAAATAGATCAAGATCGTGGAGATACGAACAATCTACTGGCTTGCGTTCGTGACTATGCTTTTGATGGGTTAATTCTGAGCGGTGGTGCGCACATAAATGAAGGGAAAATGATGCTTGCCAATTTGCAACACGTGTCAAACAAGATGAGCGACACTATGCCGATTATCTCAGTGGGTGGCATCCGCACCCCACAGGATGTTGCTGACCGGTTATCTGCTGGCGCTTCGCTGGTGCAGATTTACAGCGGCATCGTCGAGTCAGGGCCACTACTGCCGAGGCGCATCAATACACACCTGTCGACTTTAGCTACCGCTTGCTGATACAAAAACTACTCTTCACTAATTTCAAATACTTTCTAACTTAAGTTAGAATTTTAAGGTGAAACTTGTGTTAATCGAATGGATCATGGTGGAAGCACGAAATCCATATTGAGGAGCTGTCGCATTAGAAGATTTGGTTGAACCTTGCGCGATATATGCCCCACCTAGCGGATTTATATATTACATATCGAGCAAGTTCTCAACAACCATATCAACGGGATTTAATAACATCCAAACTCCAACCGGTGTGCTGAAAATACTTACCATAATTGTGTAATGTCTGCAGCACACCTAAAGCTCCAACTCGCTGCGCTTGAACGTTCTGTGATGTTCGCATAAACTCCACACCCCCCATTAAATCGACTAATACAACAGCATGAAAAGCCTTATCTGCATTCTGTGAGAGTCTGCATTTTTTTACAATTTCAGCAACGTTCTTATCGATCACATTCGCAATTCGTTGATAGTCCTGAGTACTAAGACGCCCTTTAATTATGTCATCTTGGCTAGCAGAAACCGCTTGACGGATATTATCCATACCTAGCCGCACCACCTCATCTGTTTCCCATTTTTCACCTGGTTTAAGTGTGTGTTCAGTGGCTTGCCCGCTTGGCTTGTGGGCATGTTCATCCGCGTAAACTAGCATTGTAGTAAATATCAATCCTATTGCGCCTAATGCTTTAAGGCCTCTCAATCGAAATGCTGCAATCATCATCTTCCTTTAAAAAAACTATATTTATAATACTGATAATTATTATTAAGAAAACTTAAGGTTTGCTTAATACAAATCCAAAGGCTGGTTATCAGCTGTTTTGCACCGACTACCATCAAAATCCCAGCGTTTGCCAAATCTCATCGACTTTGATTTTCACTTCAGCGGGCATCACAATAGGCCGACCCCATTCACGGTTTGTTTCGCCAGGCCATTTATTGGTCGCATCCATGCCCATTTTACTGCCAAGGCCGCTGACTGGAGACGCAAAATCTAGATAGTCAATCGGAGTGTTATCTACCAACAAGGTATCACGTACCGGGTCAACCCGGGTAGTGATAGCCCAGATCACTTCCTGCCAGTTGCGGATATTGACATCTTGGTCCACCACCACGATGAACTTGGTGTACATGAATTGACGTAAAAAACTCCAGATGCCGAACATAACGCGCTTGGCGTGACCCGGGTAAGATTTTTTCATCTGCACCACCGCCATGCGATAGCTACAACCCTCAGGTGGAAGATAAAAATCGGTGATTTCCGGAAACTGCTTTTGCAGCAACGGGATGAATAATTCGTTGAGGGCCAGCCCCAAAATCGCCGGCTCGTCGGGTGGTTTGCCGGTATAGGTAGAGTGGTAAATCGGATCACGCCGCATCGTGATGCGATCAATAGTGAAAACCGGGAACCAGTCCTGCTCGTTGTAATAACCGGTGTGGTCACCGAACGGCCCCTCCAGCGCATGCTCATAGCCTGTGGCGTGTGACTCGTCCGGGTAGATATGCCCTTCCAGCACGATCTCGGCCGAAGCGGGGATGCGCAAGTTGCTGCCGATGGCTTTAACTAGTTCGGTGCGGCTACCGCGCAGCAGGCCAGCGAATTGATATTCCGACAGGCTATCGGGTACCGGCGTAACGGCGCCTAAGATAGTGGCAGGGTCTGCTCCCAAGGCGACCGCCACCGGATAGGGCTGGCCTTGATGGAGCGCACAGTGTTCACGAAAATCCAGTGCGCCACCGCGTTGAGCCAACCAACGCATGATGACTTTGTTGCGACCCAGCACTTGCTGGCGGTAGACCCCTAAATTCTGGCGCTCCTTATGCGGTCCTTTTGTGATCACCAGTCCCCAGGTGATCAAGGGTGCGATATCGCCTGGCCAGCAATGCTGAATTGGCAGTCGAGCCAAGTCAGCATCATTGCCTTCCCACACGATGTCCTGGCATGGTGCTGAGCGTAACTCCTTGGGTGTCATGTTCCATAATGATTTCACCTGTGAGCGCAGTCCCAGCATATCCTTGAATCCCTTGGGTGGCTCGGGGTCCTTCAGCATAGCCAGCACATGGCCGTAGTTCCGTAGCTCGCTCACGTCCGTAGCACCCATGCCGAGTGCGACGCGCCGGGGAGTGCCAAAAAGATTGCCAAGCACCGGGATGCTATGGCCCACGGGGTTTTCGAACATCAGTGCCGGACCACCAGAGCGCAGGGTACGGTCGCACAGTTCAGTCATCTCCAGATGCGGGGAGACGGGGGACGTTATACGCTTTAACTCGCCCAGCTTTTCCAGCTGGGCCATGAAGTCTCGCAAATCGCGGTAGGCCAAGTCAGCCACCCGCCAGATCGGTATAACCTGCTGCCGGAAGTCCATCCCAGCGTGGCGCCAGCGTGTTCGGTATATCCAATAAATCGATGACGCGGCTGACGGTGTGATCGATCATGTCGGCAATGGTTTGTGGGCGGTGATAGAAACATGGCAGCGGCGGGTAAATAATGCCGCCCATTTCGGTGACGCTGGTCATGTTGCGCAAATGGGCCAGATTGAGCGGTGTTTCGCGCGCCATCAGGATCAGGCGGCGGCGCTCCTTGAGCATGACATCGGCGGCACGCGTAATCAGGTTATCTGCTAGGCCATGTGCCACCGCGGCCAATGTCCTCATCGAACACGGGGTAACGACCATGCCGTATGACTGAAATGAGCCGCTGGCAATTGCTGCGCCGACATCGTGCACATGGTATGCGACATCGGCCAGTGCTTCGAGCTGTATGCGGTTCATGTCCAGTTCCTGCTGCAAATTCAACAGCCCGGAATCAGATACCACCAGATGCGTTTCGATATTCGGTATTTCGCGCAGCACTTGCAGCAGACGCACGCCGTACGAAGCGCCAGTGGCGCCGGTGATGGCGATGATCAGTCGTTTAGGAGCGGCAATCATGAGGGTAGGGAACGATATCCCTCTTCAATTCTGGCAAGCACACGTGCCATAACAGTTTGCGCCTGGACGGGGTCAAAATCAGTGTGGTAGCTTTTTTTCACACCATACCGGTTGAGCTGATGGTAGCTGTCCGGCTCAATGCCGTGGCGTGCCAGGCAAGCCTTGGTGCAAGCGAGCGGACAACCATCGAGCGCGACAATGAGCCGGCCAGAGCGCGCGGTTTTCAGCAGATGAGGGACATCGCCGCCGACACCTGCGATACAGGACATTTCTGCCACTCCCAGTTTGTCTAGCTGTAGCGCGATGTAGTTTGCCATTTGCGCCACGTTTGAACAGCCGGAACAGGAGTACACAATAGGCAGATTCGCATTTTTTTTACTCATAGGAGAAGCTACTTTCATTCAAGTAAGTTCAAAAATAAAGCCCTCAATCGCCATCACACCCATAACCTTGCCTTCATTCGCGCTAGCAAATGTCTGGGAAATATTCGTTCAAGCTCCAGCATAGGATGCTCAATAGCATCTAACGTGTTCTTAGCCACCAACCCCAGCTCTGTATCTCCCTCCACCACTAGTCGTCGATTGAAAAACAACGTGTCCGGGTCTTCCCTGCGCATCGCCAGCAGATAAAAATCATACGCGCTGGCGCTAATGGCAAGATCAGCTTCCACATTGCCGGCGGCGGCCGAAAAACCAGTGGGCAGCACGGTGAAATGCAGGTGCAGCCCGGCATCAGTGACATGAATGCTAATACGCTTGCCATATAGGGCCTGCAGGTCGCGGCGGCGGATAACCTGGCGTAGCGCCAGATTGAGAATACGGGTAAAGGCGAAGGATGGCGGCCATGCCGGCAGGTGTTCGATCAGCTGACCCAGCGGGCGTGGAAAAGTAAATGCAGGTTGGCTCACGTCAGCATCTCCTTCGATTGTTCAATACCAGATCGTCCATGCCAGTAGCCGTCACAGGGTGCATCAAACAGATAGGGTGCAAGCTCAACACTCGCTTCGGTGGCACTCATTGCTCCGTCAATTGCAGCCCGAAACATCGATACCACTTCGCCAGTATGCGTGGATTGAGGACTAATGCGGACAATATCCACGCCAAGCTGCCGCATATCGTTTATTTCACCGATCAGGTTGTGGATGCTGGCGGATTGGGTCTGCGTACCGTTTAGCGCCAGAAAAGGCTGCCCCTCGCGCGTTTTGAGCGTCATGCCGCACGGATGCTGCAGACACATAAAATGGCAATCATCCTTGGGTAGGTTGTATCGCCGCGCGGTGAAGCAGCGCGAAGAAAAAGCCAGCGGCAAGCGACCATAAACGAACACCTCGGTTTCCATGTCTTGAGGTTTTTTCGCCAACAGTTCAGCCAGCATATGGCGCGACAATTCCACCGGCATCACCCAGCGCGTTGCGCCCTGTTCTGCCAGTACCTCCAGAGTCTCGCCGTTGTAGGTATTGATATGCGGTCCGATAACAAAAGATTGACCTGTCGCCAGACGCACCGCACCCATATCGTTGGCTTCGATGGCGAACAGACCGTTGCCGGCGAGTCGGCGCAGCATCTTGAGGTCGGACTCGGATTCGATCAACGCCTGCGTGGACAACACCACTTCTTTGCCGGCAACCGCCAGCTTACTGGCCACGTCCAGCCAGTCGTCGAAGCGCATCTCGTGGCGGCGCGAGCACACAACTTCGCCCAAATAGACGATATCCACCGGCCAGCCTGCGACCTGATCGTAGAAGTCGCGTACGCTATCGCGAGTCCAGTAGTAAAGAATGGGGCCTAGAGAAATTTTCATAGTGTCATTTCCATGGTCGGTAATAGGCGCCCAGCGTATGCTGCTGCCCCTCGGAGAGCTTGCCTAGCTGCGCCATCCAGTCTGGGGTGACAGCATAGTACGCTGCGTCGCGCTTGGCCGCATCGATAGCGGCGCGCCATACACGCGTCACCTGTTCGACATAAATCGGACTACGCTGGCGGCCTTCGATCTTGATGGCACTGATACCCATGCGTAACATGTCCGGGATCAGTGCCAGCGTGTTAAGGCTGGTCGGTTCCTCCAGCGCGTAGTAGGTTTCGTCCTCAACCTCGAAGCGACCTTTGCACAGCGTAGGATAGCCGGCGTTCTCGTCGGCGCCGTAACGGTCCAGCAGCACACCGTTCAGGCGCGATTCCAACCCTTTGGGGGTCTGCTGCCAGCGCACCGCTTTGGCCGGAGAGCATACCCCAGCGGTATTGGGCGATTCGCCGGTAGCGTAGGAAGACAGTATGCAACGCCCCTCCACCATCACGCACAAGCCGCCGAAGCCGAACAGCTCGATTTCCACCGGCGTATGTTTGACCACATTTTCCACCTGCGCCAGCGACAGCACACGCGGCAACACTGCGCGCTGAATGCCGAAATGCTCATGGTAGAAATTGATCGCCTCATAATTAGTCGCCGATCCCTGCACTGAAAGATGCAAACGCAGATTGGGATAGGTGCGGCTGGCGTAGCGCATCAGGCCGAGATCCGCCAGGATCAGCGCATCAACACCCAGTTCTACCGCATCGTCTACTGCCTGCCGCCAAATGTGCCATTGTGCAGTTTGCGGAAAGGTGTTGAGCGCCAGCAATACTTTGCACCCGCGCTCACGGGCGTAGCGGATGCCTTGTTTGGCGGTTTCGCTATCGAAATTCAATCCGGCGAAGGCGCGTGCGTTGGTACTGTTGCGAAAGCCGAAATAAACGCAGTCGGCGCCGTTATCCACGGCGGCCTTGAGCGCGGGCAGGTTGCCGGCCGGACAGACCAGTTCAAGCGACATGTTGCAGCTCCTCGATGATATGGGTTTCGCTGGCACGGCTACCTTGGCGGGTGCCGCGTTGACGCAGCTCCTGCTCGATGCCGTTCAGCACATTCCACTTCTGCGAGCACCATACAGGTGCCAGCAAAATATCTTTCGATGCCGTGGCAGTGACACGGTGAAATACGATATGTTGCGGCGTGCGTTCGATCAGGTCGGCGGCGATGCGGATGTAGTCGGCCTGCGTAAGCGGCTGATAGCCACCGCGCCGCCACTGGTAGGCCAGCATGGTGTGCTTGACTACATGCAGTGGGTGCAACTTGAGGCCATCAACGCCAATATCAAGTACGGTGTCGAGCGTGGCGTGATAGTGGTACTCATCCTCGCCTGGTAAGCCAATGATCAGATGGGTGCATAACGGAATGCCGCGCGCGCGCGCTGCTAGTGCAGTATCGCGGGACTCGGCGAGGGTGTGGCCGCGGGTGACGCGCTCCAGTGTGGCGTCGAATGCCGATTGCAGGCCGAGCTCCAGCCATACTTCCAGACCCTCGCTGCGCAGGATGTCGAGCAGGTCGAGCACAGCCGACGAAACGCAGTCCGGGCGGGTGCCAACTGCGATGCCGATCACGTCCGGTTGCGCTAGTGCCTCACGGTAAAGGGCTTCGAGCTCGGCGATGTCGGCGTAGGTGTTGGTATAGGCCTGAAAATAAGCAATGAAATGACGGGCACGCGTGCGTTTAGCAATCGCGGCTCTAGCCTTGGTGATCTGCCCCGGTACATTGAGACGGGAGCCGGCAGCCGGGCTGAAAGAAACATTGTTGCAGAACGTACAGCCGCCAGTGCCTTTGGTGCCGTCGCGATTGGGGCAGGTAAAACCGGCGTCGAGCGCGATTTTGTGCACGCGCATACCGTAGCGTTTCAGCAGATCCTGCCCATAAGTATTTACCCTGTTAGACAGAATCATGCTGACCCCATAAAAATATATCTGCGCCAGAGTTTCTTTTGCAATACTTTAGAGAGAAGCACATCATATTTCTTTGAAACATCTGCAAACATTCATTCATTTAGTGTCCGATTCTTTGTATCATTAGACTGAATCTAGCTACGTCAAAAATTCCCTCTATTCGCTGAAATTGGTAGCCGATAAAAAATATGATGTAACTGCTTAAACACCAGTAAATGACACACTTATGTAAATCAACGCTGGTGAATATAACTTCAAAGAAGTGACCATCTCTTTTTTAAATCGATAATTTTAGTGTACTCTCACTAAAATTATCTTGATGTAGCTCAAGATCGAAGATTTAAATCAAACGAGCACTAGCCTACTATTTAACATTGAAGTAATGTTCGTTTATGTTAAAAACTTATAATTTGAAGCTAATAGCCCGTTACTCTCATTAAAAATTAAATTACCTTCAGCAAAGTGAGTTAGTTGCTCTTTAAAATGGGGGATTACCGTTTAAACTTTACGATTGATAATTAAAGCTTGTTAGTTATGAATATATTCTGGCAAAATGCTTTTCTTAATTCTTAAGTAATGACGAAAAATGGTCGCTTATGCGGTCATTTTTCGTTTAACTTTGCAAAATCTATCCATAAAAATCTGTTAAAATCCGATTCATGTTGCAACGTTTAGCCGTTCATATCACCTTAGTTTTTTTATTTGCCTTCACGCAAATGGGCGTTGCTACGCATGAAATCAGCCATTTAACCAATAGTGCTAAACATAGCCAGCAAGACCAAAAAACGCAATCTAAACACACTGCTGCTGAGCAATGCGAGCAATGTATTAGCTATGCTAAAGTAGCAAGCGGACTGCAATTACCTGCTTTTGTGATGCCTGCAATCACTGCAGGTTCAGCAAAAACAGCCAATGATTATTTTAGCGTTCAATCTTACTCCACCACCGCTTACACAGCTCGCGGCCCACCTCAAAAACTAAGCATCTAATCTCACTATTCCAGCAATTTTTTGTAGCACTTTTGCTGGCTATTTGCTTTTATTTTTTGAGGTCACTCACATGAATTACGCCAAAAATCCACAAATGCTTGAAGCATTTGCGCTTAAACCTATGTTAATCATTTTGGCAACATCATTTGCCAGTCACGCACTTGCCCAAGAGCCAAATACGGCGATAGATTTACCTTCCGTGGCAGTTACTGGCAACCCACTCGGCGTGGGCTCTGATGAACTGGTCGTCCCGGTGTCTATTTTAAGCGGTCGTGAATTATCACTAAAACGTGAAAGCACATTAGGCGATACGCTTAATGGCATTCCTGGCGTTGCGGCTACCCACTTCGGCCCTAATGCTTCACGCCCAGTAATCCGTGGCTTAGACGCCGAACGCGTTCGCATTATGCAAAACGGCATCGGTATTTTAGATGCCTCTAGTTTGAGTTTTGACCATGCAGTAGGCGTTGACCCAATCGTTATTGAACAAATTGACGTAGTGCGTGGTCCAGCGGCTCTGCTTTATGGTGGTAGTGCCGTCGGCGGCGTAGTCAATGTCATTGATCACCGCATTCCTAAAGAAAAATTAGAAGGCATTACAGGCCGTGGCGAGGTACGCTTTGGCGGGGCGGAAAGCCAGCGCAATGGTGCAGCTGTTGTAGATGTCGGCAACGGTCAGTTTGCTATTCATGGCGATGCGTATAGCCGCAAAACTAGCGATCTAGATATTCCAGGGTTTTCCGTATCCAAACGTAAAAATCAGGCAGATGGCACGCTACGCGAAAATCGCGGTATGCTGGTCAACAGCAGCGCGGAAAGCGACGGTGGTGCACTAGGTGCATCGCTCACTTTTGATAATGGTTATGTAGGTACGTCATACTCCACGCTCAACAACAACTATGGCACAGTGGCTGAAGAAGCTGTACGCATAGACATGAAGAGCGACCGCTGGGATTTTGCCTCTGAATTTAGCGATTTAGGCAACATTATCAATCGTGCGAAACTCCGCCTAGCGCATACCGATTACCAACACCAAGAACTTGAAAATGGCGAAGTCGGCACTACTTTCAAGAACCGTGGTATAGAGGGTAGCGTTGAAGTTGGGCATGCAAAAATCGGCAATATTACTGGTGTCGTTGGTTTTCAATTCAATAACACCAACTTTGAGGCCTTGGGAGATGAGGCTTTTGTTCCAGGCGTAAACACGCAGAACAAAGCAATTTATGTGTACGAAGAGCTACCTATCAACCAGCATAAAATCACTTTTGGTGGACGCATAGGTCACACTTCTGTTGATTCTAAAACGGATGCTAAATTTGGTGCAGGTCAAAGCAATAACTTTAACCCCAACAGCTATGCGCTTGGCGGGCTTTATAGATTCAACCCTAACTGGTCGCTCGCCAGCAACCTCTCACACAATGAGCGTGCGCCTAGCTACTTTGAGCTTTACGCCAACGGCGCGCACCTCGCCACCGGGCAGTTTGAAGTGGGCAACAGCAATTTTGATAAAGAGCGCTCTAACGGATTAGACGCACAGATTCGCTGGAAAGATGGCAAAAATTCATTTAATTTTGGCGCTTATTACACTCGCTTCAGCAATTTTATTGGCTTGCTGGATACTGGCAACATAGACGCAGATTCAGGTTTACCAGTAGCACAATTTAGCGCGTTCGCAGCAACTTTCAAAGGCTTTGAGGCAGAAGGCAGGTTTAACGTTGATGACAATCTAGACTTAACCTTACGCGGCGATTATGTGCGTGCAACTAATCATGATAATCGTGATGCCCTTCCACGCATTACACCGTTACGTTTAGGCGCTGGCTTACATTATCAAAAAAATAATTGGGGTGCGCGCATTGATGTATTACGTGCTTTTAATCAAAGCCGCACTGCCCCCAATGAACTGACAACGGATGGCTATACCGATGTAAGCGCCTTGGTCACCTACAAACTGCCGACTAAGGTCAATCTGGAACTTTTTGCCAAGGCCAACAACCTGCTTAATCAGGAAATTCGTGAGCATGCGTCATTCTTGAAAGATCTTTCACCGGCAGGAGAAAGATCTGCACTACTAGGTTTACGGGCTGATTTTTAACTAAGCGATATTAGTTAGGCGCGCAATTTATTAGCAGCACTTGCCGGTTTAGCGGCTTAGTGCTGGTTATCAGTTTTCCCTGATGCAGCACTTGCCGGTTTACCGGCTTATCACACTTAACTTGCCCATTCATGGGCTTAGTTAATTGGGGATGACCTTTCACACTTTGCTTGCCACTTTAGTGGCGAAGCCAAATTGGGGAAGCCAAATACTGGCTTACGGTTAGTGCTGGTTATCAGTTTTCTCTGATTGCGCGCCTAACATCCCGCTAACCCAGCAGCACAAAACCCCAAACCACAGCCACAATCACCAATGCAATAAACACGGCTGAGCTTCCTATATCTTTTGCTTGTTTCGCCAGCGCATGGTGCTCTGTTGAAGTATGATCTACCGCTGCCTCAATCGCAGAATTCAATAATTCCACAATCAATACCAACAGCACACTTGCAATCATCAACGCTTGCTCAATAGGGCTGTTGCCTAAATAAATCGCAAGTGGAATCAGCACAACCGCCAAAAATACCTCTTGTCGAAAAGCATCTTCATGCACAAATGCCGCTTTAAACCCTTCTATTGAATATCCAAAGGCGTTAATTAAACGACGGATACCCGTTTTACCTTTAAAAGGACTCACCCCAATATGCTTTGAGGCGGGTGAAGGTTGAGAACTTTTTGGTGATTCATTTTGAGGAGTTTGCATCATGGACTTTCTAAGTAATGAGTAGTGCCAGATTTAATTTCTAGATTTAATTTCCAAGTTTAATTTCTAGGTTTATCTTTTAAATTTTAACATGCGTTATCATAACGTTTTAGAGTAACAACTCGCAGATTAAATTAAAGGTTAACCATGGCACGCACAGTCAATTGTATTAAATTAGGCAAAGAAGCCGACGGCTTGGACTTTCCTCCATACCCAGGCGAGCTTGGCAAACGCATTTATTTGCACGTTTCAAAAGAGGCTTGGGCAGCATGGCTTAAACAACAAACCATGCTGGTTAATGAAAATCGCCTGAGCTTAGCTGATCCTTCAGCGCGTAAATACCTGAGTGAACAAACTGAAAAATACTTTTTTGGTGACGGTGCCGATACCGCAAGCGGATATGTGCCGCCAAAGGATTAACTAATCCGACCATAAAAAAAGCGCCTGCATCGGCGCTTTTTTTATGTCAATCAGAAACCAAGACTACAACGTCTCGCGCTCCATCTCTTGCACTGAAATATGGCGCACATCTTTGCCCTTAACCATATACACCACATATTCTGCGATATTTTTGGCATGGTCACCAATGCGTTCAATGGCTTTTGCCACAAACAATACTTCGAGCGACATTGAAATAGTACGAGGGTCCTCTAACATAAACGTAATGAGCTGACGCGTTGCGGCACGGAATTGCTCATCCACTTGCTCATCCTGCTTAGCCACTTCAACCGTTTTACTGACATCTAACCGTGCAAAACCGTCTAAAGCCGTGCGTAGCATTTCACGCACCAAAGCCACCATGGCTTTAATCTCATTAAAGCGTGGCTTGTACATGCGGTCTTCTTCAAAGATTTTTTGTGCAGTACGCGCAATTTTAGTCGCTTCATCACCGATACGCTCTAGATCTGTAATGGTTTTCACCATCATCATCACCATGCGTAAATCGCCAGCTGCGGGCTGGCGACGCGCAATAATGTGGCTACAATCTTCATCGATTTGCACTTCTAGTGCATTCACGCGATGATCGTTTGCCATCACCTCTTTAGCTAAATTTATATCCAGCTTTACCAGCGCCTCTAGTGCTTGTACAATTTGCTGCTCAACCAAGCCGCCCATTTCAAGCACTTTTCCACGCACCGCTTCTAACTCAGCATCATATTGCTTAAAAGTATGTTCAGATTGCATATTGATTTCCAATGTTATTCAACGCTTATATTAGCCACACAATATGACAAAATTATTACAACGAATGATTAAGTCATTATTTTTTATAAGTCTTTACACCATCTGCTGTCGCCAGCAACAGCACATTAGCCGGACGGGCAGCAAACAAGCCGTTAGTCACCACGCCGACTATTTGGTTGATTTTAGCTTCCATTGCTACGGGGTCGCTAATCGTTAAGCCATGCACGTCTAAAATCAAGTTGCCGTTGTCGGTCGTAAAATCACGCAGTTGCGGCTGACCGCCTAATTTCACTAACTCGCGTGCCACATAGCTTTTTGCCATAGGCAATACTTCAACTGGTAGTGGAAATTTACCAAGTACCGGCACATATTTAGTGGCATCGCAAATGCAGATAAACTGTTTAGCAACTGCCGCAACGATTTTTTCACGCGTTAACGCACCGCCGCCGCCTTTAAGCATGTGCAGGTGCTCGGTAATTTCATCGGCACCATCCACATAAATATCCAGACTATCAACGCTGTTAAGATCAAACACTTCAATACCATGGCTACGCAAACGTTGTGCTGTCGCTTCTGAGCTTGCTACCGCGCCGTCAATTTTATGCTTTACTTTGGCTAGCTCTTCAATAAAAAAGTTGGCCGTTGACCCAGTACCTACGCCAATAATGCCGCTTTTTACATATTCAACTGCTGCTTTTGCAACTTGTTGTTTTAATTCGTCTTGCGATAACTTATTTTCGTTTCCTAGCATTTTGCCTAAATCCTCTACAAATTCTTTATAATGTAACAATTATAACCAATTCAACACTATACACCGCACAGGCATTTTAAAAAATAACGCATGACGACAAACTACACACAAAACAGCAATTACAAACATAAAATTGAACATTCACACGTTTATGACGTTGCTAAAATCACCCCCTTAGAATTGCAAACCAGTTTATCTAAGCGCATACAAAATAATGTGCTACTAAAACGTGAAGATATGCAGCCCGTATTCTCATTTAAGTTACGTGGTGCTTACAACAAAATGGCGAGTTTACCAGCCGCCTTACTGGCAAAAGGTGTCATTGCAGCCTCGGCGGGCAATCATGCACAAGGCGTTGCACTCAGCGCACAAAAACTAAAATGCCGTGCCGTCATCGTCATGCCTACCACTACGCCGCTGATTAAAATCAACGCTGTTAAAGCTAGAGGTGCCGAGGTCGTGTTATTTGGCGATAGTTATTCTGATGCCTACACGCGCGCGCTAGAACTTGAACAAACTGAAGGCCTTACTTTTGTTCACCCTTACGATGACCCAGAGGTTATCGCAGGGCAAGGCACGATTGCCATGGAAATTTTGAATGCGCACCCCGAGCCTATTCACGCGATATTCTGCAGTGTTGGCGGCGGCGGTTTGCTGGCTGGCATTGCGGCTTACGTCAAAGCCTTACGCCCTGAAATTAAAATCATTGGTGTTGAAGCTAAAGACGCCGAGGCCATGACCGAGTCGCTAAAAAAAGGCGAGCGCGTCACGCTTGAGCAAGTTGGTTTATTTGCCGATGGCGCTGCGGTTAAACAAGTGGGTGAGCATACATTTGCGCTGTGCCAGCAATATGTGGACGAAATGATTGTGGTGGATAACGATGCCATATGCGCTGCCATTAAAGACGTATTTGAAGATACACGCAGCATTTTAGAGCCTGCTGGCGCACTCGCTGTTGCGGGACTAAAAGCCTATGCCAAACGTGAAAACCTGCATGATAAAACCTTGGTTGCCATTGCCTCTGGCGCCAATATGAATTTTGACCGCTTGCGTTTTATTGCCGAGCGCGCTGAAATCGGTGAAAAGCGCGAGGCTGTATTGGCGGTAACTATCCCCGAAAAACCAGGTGCGTTTAAAGCATTTTGTCGTCTGTTAGGTGACCGCAACATTACCGAATTTAATTATCGATATTCTGACCCAAAAAATGCACATATCTTTGTCGGCGTTGCCATTTCAGACCCAACAGAATCTGAAAAATTAGTAAATGCCCTAGAAAAACAAGGTTTGCCGACCATAGATTTAACTGATAATGAAGTCGCCAAGCTTCATTTACGCCACTTGGTGGGCGGCCATGCCCCACAAGCTGAGAATGAAATGGTGTTTAGATTTGAATTCCCTGAAAAACCAGGCGCACTGATGAAGTTTTTAGATACCATGGGACATGATTGGAATATCAGCTTGTTCCATTATCGCAATCACGGCGCAGATTTTGGTCGCGTATTGGTGGGCATGCAAGTTCCACCAGAAGATGCAGCTGAATTTAAGTTATTTTTAAATAATTTAGGCTACCCGTATTGGGATGAAACTGAAAATCCTGCTTACAAGTTGTTTTTAGGTTAATTGTGCCAAAACAGCCAAACTGGTGGCTGTATTCAGCTAAAAATAATTGGCCATAAAAATAACTTCATGTTTTATAACTAACAATTTATAAGAATGATTCTTGCTTAATATCTGCTTAAGCTATGTTTTATTTGTTGGATCAATTGAAATATACAATGCCGCTGAACCTTATTAAGGTAATGTGGCTCAAATAAACTGAATAAAACATGATGACAAATCATAAAAACACACCATCTGGAGATTAAATATGAAGTTAAAGCACCTAATAATTACCCTGGCAGTCGGCCTCACGTTTAGCATCAATGCTAACGCCGCTGATCGTGGTAAAGCCTATGTTTCAAATCAAGATGGTGGCGTTTCAATCATCGACATTAATACCTTATCAACCATTGGTAATATCGATGTTAAAGGCGAAGGCCCGCGCGGATTAGCAGTCACCGATGATGGAAAACTGCTCGTTGTGGCAACGCGTGAAAACGGCAGCGTTTCCATTATTGATACCGCTACCAATGAAGTCATCAAACAAATTCCAGTTGGGAAAAACCCGGAATTTGTAAGAGTGCGTGGTAATTTTGCTTTTGTGTCTTATGAGCCAAGTGCAAAAGGTGGCCCACCGCCAGTGCCAGGTTCTGCTGCGGCAAAAGAAGCAGAAAAAGCCGCAAAGGACGATGATGAAGAGCCGGCACGCATTGGTATTATTGATTTGAATCTAGGTAAAAAGGTGCGTGAAATTATTGGCGGCCCTGAAACTGAAGGCATTGAATTTAGTGCCGATGGCAAACAGCTTGTGATTACAAATGAAGCGGACAACACGGTAACTGTTCATAATCTAAAAACTGGCAAACTCATTAAAACCATCAAAACCCACAAATATGGCGATCGCCCACGTGGCGTTAAAGTTTCTCCCGATGGCAAAACCTATGTAGTCACATTAGAGTACGGCAACAAATTTTTAGTGCTCAATAAAAACTTCAAAGTATTACGTACCGTTGACACTGGCGCCACGCCTTATGGCATAGCCTATGACCGCAAAGGTGAGCGCATTTTTGTAGCGGCTAACAAAGCCAAAACATTAGAAGTGTTTGATGCCAAAACCTATGCAAAAATTAAAGAAGTAGCTACAGGCAACCGTTGCTGGCACTTTAGCTTTACCCCCGATGACAAAGAAATTTTACTGGCTTGCGGTAAATCAGATGCGATATACGTGATTGATGCAGAAAAACTAGAAGTCACTCAGCAAATTGAAAATAAGAAAATGCCTTGGGGTGTCGTGACTTATCCTAAATCAGCCGGAAGTTTAGATAAGCCGTTGTAATTTATTGCCAAGACTTGATTGACAGCATACAAAGCCCCCAACTGTGGGGCTTTGTTATTTTAATTTGTCTAAAATAATCTGCCAGTCTTTGGGGTCAACAGGCGTAATGGATAATCGGTTACCACGCTGCAATATACGCATATTCGCCAACTCAGGCGTTTCACGTAACTCTTTCAAACTTAGCAAGCGCGTTTTACGCACCAGCTTCACATCGACATTAAGCCAGCGTGGGTTTTCAGGTGTTGATTTAGGGTCAAAATACTTGTGATCTTTTATAAACTGCAATCGATCTGGATAAGCCAGCGTACTCACTTCGGCAATGCCGGCAATGCCAGGCACGTCGCAATTAGAATGGTAAAATAGCACGCCATCACCCACCTGCATTTGGTCGCGCATAAAGTTTCTTGCCTGATAATTACGCACACCGTACCAATCAACCGTTTGATTTACAAAACCTGCTAAATCATCAATAGAAACGTCTGACGGCTCAGATTTCATTAGCCAATAGCGCATAGGTTTACCCTGTTAAAAATGATTGCTTATGATAATCTATAACCAAATGATCAATACTGAATTTTAACAAAGAGACATCATGGCAAAACCACAAGAAAAAAACGTACTGGGCACGGCATTACAAGTGTGCAGCCTGGATCCCATCACAGGATTTACCCGAACGGGTTGTTGCGAAACTGGCTTGGAGGATAAAGCCAGTCATACGGTTTGCGCGCAGATGACTGAAGAATTTTTAGCTTTTTCAATTTCGCGAGGCAACGACTTAAGTACGCCCCGCCTGGAATCTGGTTTTGAAGGCTTACAAGCGGGAGACCGCTGGTGCCTATGTGCAAGTCGCTGGCTAGAGGCCTCAGAATCAGGCTTCGCGCCGCCTGTTATTTTAGAAGCATGCCATGAAAAGTGCTTGGCGATTGTAAGTTTGGCTGATTTAAAATATCACGAATTAAGATGATTTTAGAAAAACAGTTGTTCACGAAAATAAATTAAAACTGAAATGGGGAGTTCTCTACGGATAAAGCCTAAGCCAGCATCCTGAACCAAAAAGGCTCAAGTGGTAATAGCCTAGAGCGCATTAGGTACACCCGCCAAGAGGTTCTTAAAAGAACACTCAATTTAGAGCGCGCACACAACAACTCGAATGACCAAAACCGGTGCTATAAACTAGTTCAAGGAATTATTAGCCTAAACCGCACCGCAGAGAACAAACTTTAAAACTAGACGTTTTATCATTACGATAAAACCATTGAAATAATTCTACGCTATCTTACTCATACTTGTTGTGACGCTTAGATATTTATTTTTCGGCACAGGCTTGATCAATTTGATCTTGCATCAAAGTGATTCTACGTTTTATGTCACCGACATCAACATTACCGCTTTTGCTATTGAGCAGCTCGTGCGACAAATTAAGCGCTGTCATAATTGCAATACGCTCAACGCCGATGACTTTGCCGCTATCACGAATATCACGCATTTTTTTATCTAAAAAATTAACCGCGTTAATTAAGCCAGGACGTTCTTCATCTGTACACGACACTGTGAAGTCACGCCCCATGATACTGACATCTACGCCTTTAATTTCACTCATTAGCTTTGTACTCAAAGTTTTATACTCAAAATCTGATATTCAGCCACGCCTTAAGGCAGGCTTTGCATCAACGCTTCGATACGCTCACTGGCTTGCGCCATATTGGCTTTTAATAATGCAGTGTCAGATTCCATTGCACCCAAATTAAGACGCAGCTGCGCGTTTTCATGGCGCAACTCACCACACAGTGAAATTAAGTGTGACAGTTTTTCTTCTAACGCTTTTAAGTCTGCATCCATGCTGTCACTATAATTGAAAAAATTGATTATAGTCAATAGTTAACGTGGATTTTTCAAAGTATTACAATACATTACAAAATTAGTTCGTATAAAAATAGTTGCTATAGCCAGAAATTTAAACGTTATAATGCGAACTTGTTGTCAGGTGCCATGTTTGTTTTCTTTCAAACAAGGTGAAACTGGGAAATAGGTGCGTTAACGCTTTAATTATTTAAAGTAAGAAACAAACCCTATGCTGCCCCCGCAACGGTAAGTGAGTGTAGTTTTGCAATATGTCACTGAGTCAAAGCCTTGAATAAGGCAAGATTTGGGAAGGCGCAAAACATCTCCTCACAAGCCCGGAGACCGGCCTCGCAACAACGCCTTATTTCAAGGCACGCTAGGAAATACCGCGGGGTGACGGTAAACAAAGGCTGCGCTTTTGCGTCGTTAGCTCGACCGCGCTTTCTTTTTTTATTTCATTCTTCCGCATTCTCTAGCTCTATAAATCCGCATGCGGGGTCGCATGCAACTTAGGGAAAAATGTAATGAAAAAATCCACCATTGCCAGCTTAATCAGCTTGGCATTTACCTCACCTGTTTTTGCGGCTGAAAATATCAATTTAGAAGATGTAGTCGTTACTGCTAGCCGTACTCAACAAGCGCGCACCAGCGTGGTGGGTGATGTTACAGTGATTGATCGTGAAGAAATCGAACGCGCAGGCGCGGGCTCCATCACCGACCTGTTGCGTGCGCAACCAGGGGTGCAAATTAACGCTAACGGCGGTGCAGGCACAGGCAGTAGCGTATATTTGCGCGGCACCAATGCTGACCATGTGGTGGTGTTAGTCGATGGCTTACGCATCAACTCTGCCACGCTAGGCACAACTTCTTTTGAAAACATTCCACTCGCGCAAATTGAAAGAATTGAAATTCTGCGCGGCCCAGCCTCTAGCCTTTATGGCGCAGATGCGATTGGCGGCGTGATTCAAATTCTTACACGCAAAGCTGAGGCTGGCAAACCGCTTATTCATGCCGCAGTTGGGCTAGGCAGTTACGACACTAAGACCGCAGAAGCGGGCATCAACGGTAGCGTTAATGCACTTAAATATGGCATCAATGTAAGCAGTTTTGATACCGACAGCTTTTCTGCCAAACGCATACGCACGGGCAAAGATGCAGACGATGACAGTTATCGCAATTTAAGTTCCTCAGCTTTTTTAGAACTAGCATTAGTCCAAGGTCATACTTGGGGATTGCAATTTTTTGAAAGCAAAGGACACGCCGAGTTTGACAACAATTATGAAAATTTTGGTGAGCAGACCCTACAAAGCTATGCTTTTACCAGCAAAAACCAGTTTACTGATATTTGGCACAGCACTTTCAAACTAGGCATGGGCGTGGATGACTCTGAAAGTCACGCCAAGCCAAACCTAACCAAGACAAGCGCTAGCTATAACCCGAAAGGTATTAGCCAATACCGCACAGAGCAACAACAACTGACGTGGCAAAATGATTTTAACTTGCCATTAGGCACACTCACTTTAGCTTATGACCGACTAGAGCAAGACGTGAATGGCCAAAGCAACGTCAAAACTAAATTCAAAAAAGAACGTAAGAACGATAGCTTTTTAGCTGGCTATGTCGTAGACATTGGCAATCATGCTTTACAACTCTCATTGCGCGAAGACCATAATACACAATTCGGCAGTTACACCACAGGCGGCGCTGGCTATGGTTATCGCTTTACACCTGAGTGGCGCGTCACTACAAGTTATGGCAAAGCTTTCAAGGCGCCTACCTTTAACCAACTGTATTTTCCAAACTTTGGCGACCCGGGCTTAAGCCCAGAAAAGTCAGACAACGTCGAAGCCAGTGTTAAATATACCGGGCAACAATGGAATGCGGGGCTAACGGTTTTTGAAAATAAAATAAGAAACTTAATCGCATCAGTTGGCCCTGCCACTAGCGGATGTACATTCGCTGGTTTTTGCCCTGTCAATATTGGTAAAGCCAAAATACAAGGAGCAACCATTGATGGCAGCTGGAATATCACTGACTCACTTTTATTGAGCGGTAATTTGACTATACAGTCTCCCCGTGAGAAGGAAACCGACAATCTAGCTCCGCGCCGTGGCAATCGTTATGGCACAGTTAATCTATTACACACTTGGGGAGATTTGCAATGGGGTGCTGAAGTCACGGGGGCATCTACTCGTTACAATGACCTCGCCAATCAATTTAAGATGAGCGGCTATGCCTTAGTGAATTTGACCGCAAATTATCGTATGACGCCAGAATGGAAACTGGAAATGCGTGCTAACAATGTGTTGGATAAGAACTATGTGCTTAGCACCACCAAAAGTAGCTTTTCTCCAAACGGCCCTGACTACAACACCGCTGGCGGTAATATATTTGTAGGTTTACGTTATGACATGAAGCATTGATTTTAGTATTAATCGGTGGCGAGTGAAAACTCGCCAAAATAAAATACTTAAGCAAAAGACATTTACGCTAAAATCACACTCAACAATTTTTGAATAATTTATGAACCGACTGGAGGCTACACCTACCATGCTAACACTTTCTAAAACCAACCAGATTATCATAGGTGCTGTACTTGCGGGGCTAGTCATTGCCACGCGCGGGCACCACTTTGCTTCAATTAATGCACTACCGAGTGCGTCACTTGCGGTATTTTTCTTAGCTGGATTATATTTGCGTCCAACATGGATATTCCCTGCCTTACTCGCTTTGTGTGCAGGTTTAGACTTTTCTGCGATTACTTATGGTGGCGTTAGCAATTTTTGTGTCACTCCAGCTTATGCCTTTTTACTGCCAGCTTACGGCGTGATGTGGTTAGCAGGTCGCTGGTTTGCTAAGCGTGTCAGCTTTAGCATAAATGCGCTTTTACCTTTAGTCGGCAGTGTGGCAATCGCGGCAACGGTCAGCGAATTATTTTCCAGTGGCGGTTTTTATTTCTTTGGTGGCCGTTATGCTGACCCTACTTTCGCCGAGTTTGGCACACGTTTAGTTAAATACTTTCCGCATCAGTTAGAAAGTATCGCGTTTTGGCTAGGTACTGCATTGGTGGTACATGTGATTTTTGCTTTAGCAAGTGCTGCCAATCGCGCCAAAGTTTAATTTTGAGCGATAGCGACAAAGTCACCCGCCACAATGCGCGCATGCAGCGTAAAAAGGCGGTTGTTGATGCCAAGATAGAATCTGCCAGCATTGCCAAAGGCTTGCTGTTAATCCACACCGGTAACGGCAAAGGTAAATCAACCGCCGCTTTTGGCCTACTCGCCCGCGCGCTAGGCCACGGCATGAAGGCCGCCGTGGTGCAGTTTATCAAGGGCCGTTCTGACACTGGTGAAGAAGCATTTTTTCAAGGCAACCCGAATCTTACTTGGCATGTGATGGGGGATGGCTTCACCTGGGAAACGCAAGATGCCGCACGCGATTTAGCTTCTGCGCGAAAAGCTTGGGAACTGGTGTGCGGCTATTTGCAAGATAAAACCATTAACGTAGTGATTTTGGATGAATTTACCTACACACTCAAATATGGCTGGCTAACGATAGAAGAAATATGTGCTGCATTACAAGCCCGCCCGCCCATGCAACATGTGGTGATTACCGGACGTGGTGCGCCTGAAGGCTTAATTGAAATAGCTGATACGGTAAGCGAAATCAATTTGGTGAAGCATGCTTTTAAAGACGGTGTGCAAGCCATGCCTGGTGTTGAGTGGTAATTAAATCACCCCGTATGGTGAGTCCTTCGACCTTGCTCAGGAGAGCCTTGTCGAACCATATTAGCTTTATATTTTAATTAATCATTAAATTACGATCGCCCTTCGACAAGCTCAGGGGATGCGTGAAATTAAATTGGCATTTCCCTAAACACAATGAACACTATTACATGCCCCGCCGTCCTCGTTTCTGCCCCAGCTTCTGGTCAAGGCAAAACACTGGCAACCGCAGCGCTGGCCAGGGCTTGGAAAAATCGCGGGCTTAACGTTCGCGCCTTCAAATGCGGGCCTGACTTTCTTGACCCCATGGTGTTAGAAAAGGCCACTGGACAACCCGTTTACAACTTAGACCTAGGTATGTGTGGCGAGCAAGATGGTTTGGCGCGTTTATATAGCGCGGCACAAACTGCCGATGTGATTATCGTTGAAGGTGTCATGGGTTTATATGACGGCACGCCTTCTAGCGCAGATATTGCAGTGCGCTTTGGTTTACCTGTCATGGTCACCATTGATGCCAGCGGTATGGCGCAGACTTTTGGCGCGATTGCTTCAGGGCTGCTAGCCTATCAACCAAAGCTAACGCCGGCAGGCGTGTTGGCCAATAAAGTCGGCAGTATTGGCCATGCCAACATGCTGCGTGAAAGTTTGCCAGCCCATTTAAGCTGGTTTGGAGCACTGCAAAGAGATGAGGCAATTGCATTGCCAGAACGTCACTTAGGTTTATTTCGCGCCAATGAAATTGATGACTTGGAAGCCAGAGTTGAAGCTGCCGCGATTATATTAGCCAATTCTGGTGAGCTGCCTTTGCCGCCACAGGTGACATTCAATGCGCCATTAGCTTCAACCACGCCAGCGTTATTAGCAGGCAAAACCATTGCCATTGCGCGTGATGAAGCCTTTTGTTTTATTTACCCTGCCAATTTAGATTATTTGAGTGCATTGGGCGCAACCGTTAAATTTTTCTCACCGCTCCACGATAAAATGCTGCCAGAAGCCGATGCTTACTGGCTACCAGGCGGCTACCCTGAGTTGCACCTCAAACAAATAAATGAAAACAGCGCAATGCGCGCGGCTCTGCACGCGGCTTTTAATGCAAACAAACCTATTCTTGCCGAGTGCGGCGGCATGATGGCGTTATCAGAATCAATTAACGGCGCATCTACTTTCGGCTTGCTGACAGGAAATTGTCAAATTGAAGCACGCTTTCAGGGCTTGGGCACTCAGCATGTTACGCTGCCAAAAGGCGAAATTGGCGCGCATACCTTTCATTATGGCTCATTCACCACGGCGCTTGCGGTTGCTTTTCAAGCAGAAGCCAAGCGAGGTAAAGGTGAGGCTGTTTATCAACATGGCAGTATCACCGCGAGCTTTTTACACTTTTACTTTGCCTCTAACCCGCAAGCTACTGCAAGCTTGTTTTTGCCATGAGTGAAATGTTACGCCCGCACCGCTATTCGGATGCTGAAATAGCCGCTGTCTATCGTGTGATTGCCGAACGACGCGATATGCGGCACTTTTTACCAACACCTGTAGCACCTGAATTACTGGCTAAAATTTTGCAAGCAGCGCATCAAGCGCCTAGCGTGGGCTTAATGCAGCCTTGGCGCTTTATTAGAATTACCGATACCAATACGCGTAAAAACATACACCAACTGGTGGATGCCGAACGTGCTATAACTGCACAAGCGATTGGTGAAGTTGAAAATACCGCGCGCATGGCGGAATTTTTACAGCTTAAAGTAGAAGGTATTTTAGACTGTGGTGAGTTATTAGTCGCAGCATTGTGTAATGACCGCGAGCGCCACGTTTTTGGGCGCAGAACCTTACCAGAAATGGACTTAGCCTCTGTCAGTTGTGCCATTCAAAACATGTGGCTGGCAGCACGGGCTGAAGGCCTGGGCATGGGTTGGGTTTCAATTTTCGACCCTGTTGCATTAGGGCAATTACTCAATATGCCAAGTGATGCCAAGCCCATCGCCGTATTGTGTTTAGGGCATGTCAATAACTTTTACAAAGAACCCATGTTGGTGGAAACTGGCTGGAAAACGGCAAAGCCATTGGCCGATATGGTGATGGAAAATAGCTGGGATACTTTTAAATGAGATATCCCCAACGCATTGTCTGCCTAACCACCGAACCTACAGAAGTACTTTACCTGCTTGGTGAGCAAGATCGTATTGTGGGCATTTCAGGTTTTACCACACGCCCTGCCATCGCACGCCGCGAGAAACCAAAAGTTGCAGCTTTTACCAGCGCAAAAATTGATAAAATTCTAGAATTAAAGCCAGACTTAGTCATTGGCTTCTCAAATTTACAGGCCGATATAGCAGCAGCGCTCATCCGCGCAGGGGTTGAAGTGCATATCTTTAATCAACGATCTATTGCACAAGTGTTAAACATGATTGCCACAGTGGGCAGCCTGGTAGGCTCATCAAATAAGGCTGCCAAGCTGATTGCCGAATTGGAAGATACCATGAGCCAAGCGCGTGAAACGGCGCGCCATTTAATTACAAAACCAAAAATATATTTTGAAGAATGGGATGAACCCATCATTTGCAGTATCCGCTGGGCGATGGAGTTAATTGAGATTGCAGGTGGCGTGGATTGTTTTCCTGAACTTAGCCATTTTCACAGCGCAAAAGATCGCGTCATACAAGCCAATCAAGTCATAGCGCGGCAACCAGACATCATTATCGGCTCGTGGTGCGGCAAAAAATTTCAACCTGGCCAAGTGATGGCTCGTGAAGGTTGGGCAGACATCCCTGCGGTTAAAAATGGTTTTGTACGTGAAATAAAATCGGCTGATATTTTGCAACCTGGGCCATCACTTATTACGCATGGCTTAAAGCAAGTGCAAGCGATTATTCAAGAGTGGAGCGCGACACAAACACATAGAAAAATAGGAGTAATATAAATGGCTACACACTTAATTTTAGGTGGTGCGCGCTCTGGAAAAAGTGCATTTGCGGAGAAACTAGCCATAGAGAATAGCTTAAACGTTACTTATATTGCTACCGCACAAATTTATGATGCAGAATTTGGCAAACGTGTAGAGCATCACAAAGTTCGTCGCCCTGAGCACTGGCAAACCATCGAACAACCATTTAACTTGGCTGAAACATTGCAAACTTATGCCAAAGCTGACAAATGTGTGATTGTAGATTGCCTCACACTTTGGCTAGCACAGTGCATTTGCCCCGATTGTGCACCACCAGAAGGCGTAAATTGGGCGCAAGAGCGCGCCGCTTTATTAGAAACATTGCCAACACTAGCGGGCACAATTCTACTAGTAAGTAATGAAGTGGGCATGGGCATTGTGCCGCTGGGCGAAATCAACCGCCAATTTCAAGATGAACAAGGCAGACTAAACCAAGCGCTGGCACAGTTAGCTGATAAAGTAAGTTTTATTGCAGCAGGGTTACCTCTCACACTTAAAGGATAAATATGGACACAACAACATTACCACTCAAAGGTGAATTTATCGCCCTATGTGACTTACTTAAATTAGTCGGCATCGCAGATAGTGGTGGACGTGGCAAACAGATGGTAGCAGACGGCATCGTGCTAGTTGACGGCCAAATAGAGACTCGAAAAACTGCAAAAATACGTGCAGGTCAAGTGGTAACATGCCTAGGGCAAAGCGTAGAAGTGGTTAACAGCTAGAGGAGTCATGCCGATTTTCCAGTATTCCTGACATTCCTTCACTGTGGGCAAGGTCGAAAGGCTCACCACAAATGGACTAAATCGGTATTTCTCTAAAGATATTGGGCTAAACTCTTCCAATCTAAATGTTGTTCCACACAATCAGCCAGTCGGTCTAGCTCAGACTCTCTAAATGTTACATAGTCGAATGGCTGTTGCATTTGTAATCCCGCCCATTGCAACCAGGCAGCGCTAGATTCTGCTTGATCAAATAAACCATGCACATAAGTGCCTGCAATTTGATTGTCCTGCGAAATTGCGCCCTCGCCCTTGCCGTTTATTATCAACGCGGGCTTAACTAACGCTACACCAGTGCTGATACCCATGTGGATTTCATACCCCGTTACGCTAACATCCGCAAACGTGAGCGTGCCAGATACTTGTTTGAGCTGTTTGGTCTGTTCTAAGGTGGTTTCCATATTGAGCCAAGCAAACCCCGCACTTGAACCCGTCTCACCTTCTATTGCGTGCGGGTCATGTATCGCCTTGCCTAACATTTGAAAACCACCGCAAATGCCTAATATTTTTCCACCATAACGCAGGTGTTTAGTGAGCGCTTGCTCCCAGCCATTCGCCCGCAAATGCTCAAGATCTCTGCGTACATTTTTACTGCCAGGCATAATAATCAAATCTGCTGAAGGGATGGTTTCGCCCATTTTAACAAATTGAAAATCCACTTGTGGATGTAAGCGCAATGCATCGAAGTCAGTGTGGTTGGATATGTGCGGTAACACAGGAACAATAATTTTTAGCATATCGCTCCTCACCCCAATCTCTCTGCCGAATGAGGGACTTAAAGGCACCGCATCTTCAGCTTCAATGTGCAAGTTATGCAAATAAGGCAATACCCCTAACACAGGTTTACCTGTTTCTTGTTCTAGCCAATCTAAACCCGATTGCAACAGGGCAATATCACCACGGAAACGGTTAATGACGAAACCGATTACGCGCGCCCTTTCGCTTTCAGAAAGTAACGCCAGCGTACCCACAATATGTGCAAACACGCCACCTTTATCAATGTCAGCGATTAAAATCACGGGGCAATCTACCGCCTCAGCAAAGCCCATATTGGCAATGTCGTTGTCACGCAAATTGATTTCTGCGGGGCTACCTGCGCCTTCTACAATCACGCAATCATATTGCATTGTTAAACGTTGCCAAGAATCCAACACCGCGCGCATTGCAGTAGGTTTGTAGGCATGGTAGCTCATTGCTTCTAAATTACAGACTGCCTTACCGTGAATAATGACTTGGCACCCAGTATCTGAATTGGGTTTGAGTAATACAGGGTTCATATCAGTATGCGGCAGCAAACCACTCGCTTGTGCTTGCACCGCCTGCGCGCGACCGATTTCGCCGCCATCGACCGTAACAGCAGAATTTAACGCCATATTTTGTGGCTTAAACGGGGCAACGCACACGCCTCTGCGATACAATACACGGCACAACGCCGCAACAAGGGTGCTTTTGCCCGCATCAGACGTCGTACCCTGAACCATAAGTGATGTAAATGCCATTTAACTATTATCCCATCTTAAGCACTTGTAGCACAGCCTTGAGCGCATACAGCACAGCTTTAACGATCATTGCCGCAGTGTTACTAGATGTACTACTTGGCGAACCAAAACGCTGGCATCCCTTAGTAGGCTTTGGCTGGCTGGCAAATTGGATAGAGCGCAGGTTAAATCGGCACACGCAACCGCTTGCCGCACGCATTATCGGGCTGTTCTCCTGGTTGCTATTGTTAGCGCCATTTGTTGCAATCAGCTATTTTGCAACGCACGGTATTTTAGGCTGGTTAGCAGATGTATTATTACTCTATTTTGCCATCGGCGCTTGCAGCCTTATGCAACATGCGCAGCAAATTTACGTACCATTATCACAGCACAATCTTGAAGAAGCTCGCCATGCGATTAGCATGATAGTCAGCCGCGACACTTCGCAACTAAATGAAACTGAAATTGCTACCGCTACTGTTGAATCAGTGCTTGAGAACGGCAATGATGCCATTTTTGGGGCGATATTCTGGTTTATGCTGTTAGGTGGCGCTGGTGCATTGATGTTTAGATTAGCCAACACCTTAGATGCGATGTGGGGTTACCGCACACCACGCTTTATATACTTTGGCTGGGCAGCGGCACGCTTGGACGATTTACTCAATTTAATTCCCGCACGATTAACCGCTTTAAGTTATGCGCTCTGTGGAAACACACGAAACGCCATAAAATGCTGGGCTACACAAGCTGGCACATGGTACAGCCCTAATGCCGGACCTGTGATGGCAGCTGGCGCAGGGGCGCTGCAAGTAAAACTAGGTGGTACGGCCATTTATCACGGCACAACAAAACAGCGCCCTACACTAGGCATGGGTAAACTTGCCAATGCCAGCCACATTTTGAGTGCAATAAACTTGGTGAAACGCAGCACACTGTTATGGTGTGCGGTGATTACCGTCGCAACAATTTTAAGGAACACTTACTTTGCTTGAACACGGCGGAAATTTAAGCTTAGCGGCGGCGCAATACGGCATTCCGCTTCAAGACTGGCTAGATTTATCTACCGGTATCAATCCAAACAATTATCCTATTGCAGAAATCCCAGCCGGTGTATGGCAAAAACTGCCCCGTGATGACGATGGCCTGATTGAGGCTGCGTGTGATTACTATGATTGCCAGTTTGCGCTCCCCACGGCAGGTTCACAGGCTGCATTGCAGATTTTGCCTAAACTTAGGCCACCTTGCAAAGTAGCGATGCTAGACCCCATGTATAAAGAGCACGCTAATGCTTGGCAACGGCATGGTCATCAAGTGAATACTTTTACTAACCTAGAAGATGAGGAAGCAATCAACGCTGCTGACGTAGTGCTGCTTTGCAATCCTAACAATCCGACCGCGACACAATTTTCACCGCAAGCTTTACTGAACTTACACGCCAAACTCGCAAGCCGTGGCGGTTGGTTAGTAGTAGATGAAGCCTTTATGGATGCAACACCAGAACACAGCATTGCACAATATACACATTTAGATGGGTTATTTGTACTGCGCTCTTTGGGCAAGTTCTTTGGTTTAGCTGGTGCAAGAGTGGGTTTTTTACTTAGCAAGCAAACACAGCTTAACAAAATACAGGAGGAACTTGGGCCTTGGACAATCACCGGTGCAAGTCGCTTTATTGCCAAACAAGCCTTAAACGATAAAACCTGGCAACAAAATACACGCAAACAGCTCGCAGAAAATAGTCGGCGCCTAGCGGAATTACTGGACCACTACGGCTTAATCCCGCAAGCAGGCACAGCATTATTTCAATATGTGCCGACAAATGCAGCTGAGACTTGGCAACAACATTTAGCCAAACAAGGCATTTGGGTAAGGTTATTTCCTGAAATCCAAGCGTTGAGATTTGGCCTACCGCCAGATGATGGCTGGGTGAAACTAGAAAATGCACTTAAAACATTTTAGTACGGAAAACTAAGTCAATAACGTAATTTTAGCTTTATCAGTGAAATCACCGATTCACAAAGTGTACTCTAGGTACTGCTGCATCAAACGAAATCTGCGTCACGCTCGCATGATCAATAACTATTCTAAACAAACCTTTGAGTGGCATATTAAGCACCTCTGCCAGCATGGCGCGAATAACTCCACCATGCGTTACTACGGCAATGTTTTTGCCATGTGAGTGCTTACTTACCTCTGCCACAAACCCTTTAGTACGCTCATGCAGCTGTGAAAAGCTTTCACCATTGGGTGGCGATAAATTGGCGTAATCATTTGCCCAAATATCAAATACATCGCGCGGAATGCTATCCCAGGCTTGCATTTCCCAATCGCCAAAATGCAGTTCTTTGAGCCGCTCATCGGTCTGTGTTTTACCCAAGTTAAGTGTGTGTGCTAATTTGGTACAACGCCGCAGCGGACTCGCATACACGGCATCGAATTGAATAAGCGCCAGCTTTTTTGCCAAGACATTACACTCGATATCAAAGTCCAATGAAACATCTACATCACTTTGCCCGTAACAAATGCCTGATGGAATACTTAATGAAGTGTGGCGAATCAGATGTAAGTTCATAGCTGCTGATACCACGCTAACAAGCCAAAATAAAACACCAGTTCTGTGATTTGCTGCATAGCGCCTAAACAATCCCCCGTATAGCCGCCTAGCCAATGTTTGATTTTATTGCGCCACCAAATCCAAACTACGGCAACGGGAAGCAAGCAATATACGCCTAGCCATATCCAATCATTCACATTCAATATAAACGGTGAAAAATTCCAATAAATAAGTGAAATGGGCAAAATACCAAATAAAGTTGCAACCGTTAAATCTGTTGCATCAACCTTTGTCGCTAACGGTTTAGCTTTACCACTCGCCTTAACATAGCTTAAATCTGCCATCACATACAGTGCACACAAACGGCTAAATGCGTGACCAATTATTAAGATGAACGGTAAAAAATAAGTGGGGAGCGCATTCAATACTTGAAACTTTGCGAACAACATCAGAAATAATGCGACGGCACCATAAGTGCCAAGTCGTGAATCCTGCATAATAGTGAGTATTCGCTCTCTATCGTACCCTCCACCCAAGCCATCTGCACTGTCAGCCAAGCCATCTTCATGGAATGCACCAGTGATGTAAATAGTGGTCGCCATACTGACTAATATCGCAATACTACTTGGTAACACCTTGGCAGCAAGTATAAAAGCACCTGCCCCCACCATGCCGACAATAACCCCTACTAAGGGAAAATATTTGGCAGAATAATTAAGATCGTCATCATGGAAATCAGTAAAACTCGGTACTGGCAATCGTGTAAAAAAACCCACGGCTAACAAAAAGTAGCGCTGCTCACGGCGCAGGTAATTCAGCATGCTGTATCCGCCCTAGCGCTCACACCAGCACTTTCAAACGAGGCCATATCGTTTAAAAAATTAACCGCAGCCAGCACCAAGGGGTAGGCTAAAACTGCACCAGTGCCTTCACCCAAGCGCAACCCAATATCTAGCAAAGGAGTTACCCCTAGATGCTCTAATAACTGACGATGCCCCGCTTCGCCAGAGCAATGCGTAAACACGCAATATTGCAATATATTAGGCTGCAACTTGTAAGCCACTAATAGAGCAGCAGTCGCAATAAAACCATCAATCAACAATACTGACTTTTGTTCTGCGGCGCCGAGCATTGCGCCCACCATCATCGCAATTTCAAAACCACCAAAAGTGGTTAGCACTTGTAATGCATCCTCTCTATTCACTTGATGAAAATTGAGTGCCTGAGTTAAAACAGTTATTTTTTGAGCTAAGCCGGCATCATCTAAACCTGTACCACGCCCTACACACTCCTCTATGGGAAATTGACATAACACGCTCATTAAACAACTGGCAGAGGAGGTATTACCAATACCCATCTCACCAAAACCAAATACATTGGCGCCCGCATTAATTTCTTTGCAACTAATTGCAGCACCAGCAACAAGTGCTTGCTCGCATTGTGCTAACGACATCGCAGGTTCGGTCAAAAAGTTACGTGTACCCAACTCTACTTTGGCATGCGTTAAGTCTGGATGCGCTTCAAAATGATAATTCACCCCAGCATCCACCACACGCAGCTGCATATTGTTTTGACGTGCAAATACGTTAATTGCCGCACCGCCTTGCAAAAAATTGAGCACCATCTGCGCGGTCACCGCTTGCGGATAAGGGCTAACGCCCGCCTCTACAATACCGTGGTCCCCTGCAAACACGAGCATGGTCGGCTGACTTAAGCGCGGGCTTAGCGTTTGCTGTATCAGGCCAATCTGTAATGCGATAGCTTCCAAATGTCCCAAAGATCCTAAAGGTTTAGTTTTAGTGTTAATTTTATTGAGCAGTGCACTTTCAAGTGCCAAGTTATGTGGCGTGGAGTTTGGCTGAGAGATATTAAATTTCATAGCCATAGATTTTACATCAGAGCGGCTTACTTAACACTAGTGCCCACTACATACTTCATCTGCATTAGTTAAAATATGAGAAATATTTTTGTCAGATTGTTATGAAGTTTGCTATAATGCGCGGCTTGCAAACATTTACCGACGTTTGCGCAAGTTGATTTAATGGCCGAGTAGCTCAGTCGGTAGAGCAGCGGATTGAAAATCCGCGTGTCACTGGTTCGATTCCAGTCTCGGCCACCAGTTTTGTGAATTTATCAAAACCATTAATTCAACGCCATCCCCTTGTTGTTGCCACACCTCAGCTGTTACATTTCTTTATACTTCAAGTAGTGCAGTATTCGTACATAATTGCTATTATTTGCATTGATTAATTTAGGTTTATTTTAATGAGCACTTATAGTGAAATTCAAGCGCATGACTTATTTACCATGATGACATCACGCCCACTATTATTAGTGGACGTTCGTAATGATGATGAAGTGGCACGCGGCATTATCCAAGGCGCCGTACACATTCCGTTGGCCATGCTTCCTGTGCAGTATGAAGCGCTGACTAAAGTTGAAAATATTGTGTTTTATTGCCATAGTGGTATGCGTTCTGCACATGCCGCCGCCTTTGCGTCCAACAAGGGCTGTAAAAACGTTTATAACTTGGCTGGTGGCGTTTTAGCCTGGAGTAAAGCGGGCTTTTCTTTTGTGTAACATAGCCACACGCAAAAAAATAAAGGGTAATATAGAAATAATGGAATTTGATAAAGAAGTTGATGCCACTGGCCTTAATTGCCCACTGCCTATTTTGCGTTGCAAAAAAGGTTTGAGTGACATGGGGCCTGCACAAGTGTTAAAAATCATCTCTACCGACCCTGGCTCAGTCAAAGATTTCAACGCTTTTTGTGTGCAAACGGGTCACGCGCTTTTACAATTAGATCAAGATGACACGTCTTTCACGTTTTACATTAAAAAACGTGCAAGCTAGCATAAGTGTGTTTTACATAAGCGACACACAGTAAAAAAGGTGCTGAAAAGCACCTTTTTTACTTACGGTTACCTTCTTATACTACATAATGGGTTTTTTTAGCTTTATAAGCTTGAACCTTTATTTACTTTAACTTAGCCAACTGACTTTGCAGCTTCCCTAAGCTGCCACTAAATTCCGCCACGCGCGCTTTTTCTTGTTCAACAACCACTGCTGGTGCGCGCGCTACAAAGCTTTCATTATTAAGTTTTGCATTGGCTTTGTTAATTTCATTTTCTAAACGCGCTATTTCTTTACCTAAGCGCTCTTTTTCAGCCGCAACGTCAATTTCAACTTTTAACATGAGCTTAAAGTCATCCACTAGCATCACGGGTGCATCGGCTTCTGGCAGTTCAGCCACAATCGCGACATCTTCTAACTTAGCCAAGGCTTTCAAATACGGCGCATAAAGGGCTAATTTTTCAGCATCGCCTGATGCGATTAAGGGCACGCGTGCGGCTGGCGAAATACTCATTTCACCACGCAGGCTACGGCAGGCATCTACCATTTGCTTTAATTGTGCCACCCAGGCTTCAGCGACTTCATCAAGCTTATCAGACTGTGCGCTTGGGTAAGCCTCCAGCATGATGCTGGCACCATGCTTCTCGGTCATCGGCGCAATGGTTTGCCAAATTTCCTCGGTAATAAATGGCATGATTGGGTGTGCTAAACGTAAAATGGTTTCCAGAACCCTTAACAAAGTACGGCGAGTCGCGCGCCTCTCTGCATCGCTTCCGTTCTGAATTTGTACTTTGGCTAACTCTAAATACCAATCGCAGTATTCATCCCACACAAACTCATAAATCGCTTTTGCCGCTAAGTCAAAGCGGTAATCTGCAAATGCGCGCTCCACTTCAGCTTCTGTGCGTTGCAATTTACTTACAATCCAGCGATCCGCTTGTGAGAACTTGCGCCCGCCTTCACCACAGCTGGCCGCATCAAAACCATTGTCTTGCCCTTCAGTGTTCATCAGCACAAAGCGCGTGGCATTCCATAATTTATTGCAGAAATTTCGGTAGCCATCGCAGCGCTGTAAGTCAAACTTGATGTCACGTCCAGGTGAAGCAAGTGCAGCAAAAGTAAATCTGAGCGCGTCAGTCCCGTAAGCGTTAATGCCATCGGGGAATTCTTTACGCGTGTGCTTCTCGATTTTTGGCGCATCTTTCGGGTTCATTAAGCCTGTGGTGCGTTTTTTGATTAAATCATCAAGCGAAATGCCGTCAATCAAATCAATCGGATCCAGCACATTACCTTTAGATTTACTCATCTTGTGGCCTTCGGCATCGCGAATCAAGCCGTGTACATACACATGCTTAAACGGAATTTTGCCTGTGATGTGCGTGGTCATCATCACCATACGCGCCACCCAAAAGAAGATGATGTCAAAACCTGTCACCAACACGCTGGACGGCAGGTACTGTTGCAAGGCGACATTGGCAGCATCTTTAGCCTCATCGCCCGTCCAATCCAGGGTTGAAAACGGCCATAATGCAGAGGAGTACCAAGTATCTAATACATCATCGTCACGTTTCAAATTGCCGGCATAGCCATCCTTGGCCGCCAAGACTTTAGCTTCAGCCTCATCATGTGCAACGTAAACTTTAGCGTGCCCATTTTCATCTTGGCCATACCAGGCAGGGATTTGATGGCCCCACCACAATTGGCGTGAAATACACCAGTCCTGAATGTTATTGAGCCACTGGTTATAAGTATTGACCCAGTTTTCGGGGTAGAACTTGATTTCACCGCTCGCGACAACATCCAGCGCTTTTTGCGTAATACTTTTGCCATCAGCGGCTGGCTTGCTCATGGCAACAAACCACTGATCGGTCAGCATAGGTTCAATCACCACGCCGGTACGGTCACCACGCGGCACTTTAAGTTTGTGTTTATCGGTTTTTACTAAATAGCCTTGGGCCTCTAAATCAGCCACTACTTGTTTACGTGCTGCGAAGCGCTCTAGACCTTGGTATTGCACCGGTGCGGCGTCATTCACAAAACCTTGTAAATTTAAGATTCCAATCATCGGCAAGTGATGACGTTGCCCAACCGCATAGTCATTAAAATCATGCGCTGGCGTCACTTTTACCACGCCCGTGCCAAATTCCTTATCAACATAGTCATCGGCAATAATCGGAATTTCACGGTCGCACAATGGCAACTTTACCTGCTGACCAATCAAATGTGCATAACGCTCATCTTCAGGATGCACCATTACCGCTACGTCACCCAGCATGGTTTCTGGGCGAGTTGTGGCAACGGTTAAGCACCCTTCGCCACTAGCTAAAGGATAGTTGATGTGCCACATAAAGCCATCTTCTTCTTCCTGCACCACTTCCAGGTCAGATACAGCTGTACCTAATTTCACGTCCCAATTCACCAGGCGTTTGCCACGGTAAATCAAACCTTCGTTATACAAACGGACAAAGGTTTCTGTTACAACTTTGTTTAAGCCTGCATCCATGGTAAAGCGCTCACGCGACCAATCAGGCGAAGTACCCAATCGGCGCATTTGGCGGGTGATAGTAGAGCCGGAATGCTCTTTCCACTCCCACACTTTTTCTAAGAACTTTTCACGGCCAAGCTCATGGCGCGACACGCCCTGCGCGTCGAGCTGGCGCTCCACTACAATTTGCGTCGCAATGCCGGCATGGTCTGTGCCCGGCTGCCATAGCGTGTTATCACCACGCATGCGGTGGTAGCGTGTTAACGCATCCATCAAGGTTTGGTTAAAGCCGTGCCCCATGTGCAGCGTACCGGTGACGTTAGGCGGCGGCAGTAAAATACAGAAATTGTCTTTGATTTCAGGGTTTAAATCTGTAGGCTGGCTAAAACCAGCGGCGTAATAGCCTTTGCCCTCCCAAAATTCGTACCATTTGCTTTCGATGGTTTTGGGGTCAAAGGATTTGGCTAGCGCTTTAATTTCAGGCATGTTTTTAGAAGAATGTTCAGTTGTCATAGCCCAGCATTTTAACACATGCCATGCGCTGTGTTATGTCGCCGAATAGCTCATCGTCAATGAAAGCACAACCGCCGCTTCGTTACTGGAAAATGCAGTATTAAGAGCCCAACACTAAAGGGCCCACTTTCTCCCAATAGCGTGAAAAACGTTTTAACCGTTTAGTGCTAATTTTCACATCCACTAATTGAGCTTCTGGCTGCCATTTAGGTGCAAATGGCGCTAATAATGCTTTGATTTTTCTATTGGGCGTATCCTGCGTAATCACTTGCCCCACACCGCGGCTCATCAACACCTCACAAGTATCGCCCAGCCACACTTCAACGCCATCCATTTCACTCAAACAATCTGCTACAAACTGCAATCTGTTAAGTGACCAATGCCCATAAAGTTGCGGATCAAACACAAAGAATTTAGGGAACGGCCTTTTAAATAAATCGTGCGCGGCAGATAACATTTCATCATGCACATAAATAGCAATCGTTTTAAAACTGGAAGGCGCCCTCATGGGTAAAAGTTTAATTGGGTATTGTTTTGCATTAGGCGCTAGTGTTTGATTAAACAAGCGCTCACTTAAAGCTTCATAGCTGTCATCAAACGGGCATATTGCCTTGCAGTTTGCACAATACCTTTCACCGGTATATCGGCCTAAATTTTCTTTGTTAAAATAATAAGGTTTGGAGCTAAACGTTGACGCCACCCACTGCCAAGACAGATGATTGCTCGCAATATCACCATCCAATAAATGATGTTCAAACCAATCTGCCGCGGCACGCCAATCCATTTTTAAATGATGCACAATATAGCTGGCAAGCCACATACGTGCATGGTGATGAACATAGCCCGTAGTAAGTAAATCGTTAACAAAAGCATCCATACAAGGCAAACCTGTTTTGCCCTGCACAATGGCATCACTTAACGGCGCATAGCCAATGGCAACTTTTGGCGGCTCTATTTCGCTATAAATTGCATCGCCTTTTTCATACCAAACTTGCCGCCAATAGTCTCGCCAGGCCAGCGCTGTTAAAAGCGTTTCAGCCTCTAAACCAAAGCGATTTTTAATTGAAGAGAATGCCTCATTTAAGCTCAGGCAGCCATGGCGTAAATACGGCGATAGATGTGTAACCGCGCCATTGAGAAAATTATGGTTTCTTGCGTAGGCTACAACATCAATACTATTGAGTTTTTTTTGCGCACTCAGCCGCCCACCTGCCCACTCAGGCCCTAAGCCAGCACCTTGAGCGTCAGAAAATATGCGTTTAATATAGTGTAATCGTTCAACACGATCACTGGGAATATGTAATCTTTGTGCAGGGCTCATACGTCAATTCTCCTACATTTTTAGTTAGTGTACTATTTTTTAACCACGGTGCGTGGGATATTTACCCATGAGATTATTGTCCAAAAACATCTAAATAACGTGCCATAATAAGCCCTCAAATTGAGTGTTGAATTCAGACTAAATTTTCGTAAAGGAAAATAATGATAGATCCAATGTGGGCGTGGGGTGCCATTGGCCTAATACTGTTTGCAATTGAAATGACCACAGCAACCTTTTACGCCATGTGGTTTGGTATTTCTGCTTTTTGTGTGGCCATTACCATGTGGCTATGGCCTAATACGCCAGTTGGCATCCAGTTTGCTATGTTTGCCGTATTGTCTTTATGCGCCTTGGCGATTTGGCGATTCAACTACAAAAAAACAGAAACACACTCGCGCGTTGGGCAAGCGCAGGGGGAAGAAATTGGTCGAACAGGCATCGTGATTGAAGCAACCAGCCCGACACAAAACGGTATTATTCACTTCACACAAGGCTTAATGGGTAGCCGTGAGTGGGCGGCGGTGTCAGATGAAACCATTGAGGCTGGAAGCCATGCAACCGTGATTGCAGTTGAAGGCAATGCCCTAAGAATTTCAAAATCCAGTTGAATTTCAAAATCAAGTTGAATTTCAAAAAATAGTTAATGTTTTAACATCATATAAAAGGAAATAGAAAATGACCGAATTTAGTTTCGTACTGATATTTTTGGTAATCGTCGCCATTATCAAAGGCGTGCGCATTGTGCCGCAGGGTGAAGAATGGGTGGTAGAACGCCTAGGTAAATTTGCTGGCGTACTCACACCAGGCTTGCACGTGATTAACCCGATTTTCACCAAAGTAAGCTACAAAGTCACCACCAAAGACATTATTTTAGATGTGCCAGAGCAAGAAGTGATTACCCGTGACAACGCAGTAATTTTAGCTAACGCCATTGCATTCATTAAAGTTTCAAACATTGAGCGTGCAGTGTATGGCATTGAAAACTTCCGCGAGGCGATGCGTAATATGGTGCAAACCAGTTTGCGTTCCATCATTGGCGGCATGGATTTAAACCAAGCGCTTACCTCACGCGACCGTATTAAGGCAGAGCTTAAAACCGCGATTGCAGACGAAGCACTCGACTGGGGCTTAACTGTTAAGTCAGTTGAGATTCAAGACATCAAACCATCGCCTAATATGCAAGATGCGATGGAAAGACAAGCTGCTGCTGAGCGTGAGCGCGTAGCCGTAGTAACCGAAGCAGAAGGCGCCAAACAATCACTCATATTGAATGCAGAAGCGCGTTTAGAAGCCGCTCGCAAAGATGCAGAAGCACAAATGGTAGCAGCAAAAGCCTCAGCGGAATCTATTAAATTTATTACCGAAGCCGTTAAAGAGAACAATGCATCGGCCATGTTCCTGCTAGGCGACCGCTACATTACCGCATTGCAGAAAATATCAGCTTCTGAAAACAGTAAAATTGTCATGATGCCTGGTGATTTAGTAGGTGCGGTAAAAAGTTTAGTCGGCGGGAAATAAGCACTTTTTATTTCCTCCCCATTTCACGGGTTGCCAGTACTTGGCATCTCCGTGGAATACATGCGCTAAAACCGTAAAGATCTTGCAGATACATCGCTAAAGCAGATTATTTCACACTTTACTTGCCAGTTTACTGGCGAAGTCAAATTGGGGAAGCCAAATACTGGCTCATGCGTAATAGGATTAAAAATCCGCCTAATGGAAAATCCGGGTTCCATACTAGCAAAATCTAATTGAGAGCTTTGCACGAAGCTGTTTTATTGCTAATCAGAAAATTGATAAGCAATACTAAGCCAGCAAGCTGACAAGTATTGCTAAAAACGTTAATTTTGTCATTCTTCGCTACGCTCAGAATGACGGGGTTTGATATTTTGGTTAAAAATAGTGCTATTTTTAGTTTCGTGCAAAGCTCTCAATATACAACTCCAACAGGAATGTTGTCGTCTGAAGTTCACGCCAATCTGGCACACTCTGAGTCGTTGCTATCAATATCAATCATTGAGCACAATGATTTTGGTAAAGGTAAAGATCGCAGCCATACATCCGTACTTTAAGTGAAGTACATGACTTTTGTGCCTGATGAAATACGCTACGCAGTTAAGTTCTAATGGAAACCATAGGGTAATTTAAATCATACGGGCGTTTTGCTATGAGTATATCCTGCGTTCGGCAAACTTATTGATACATCAAGTTTTTCAAGTTATAGTGATGTTGCTTTCAGTGATTATCTAATAAAAAAAGGGTTTGTGAATGACTGCATTACGTCCTGTATTGATGATTATTGATGATGACCCTTTAATCACCGATACCCTGCATTTTGTGTTGAGTAAGTATTTTGAGGTGTGTGTGGCTGAGTCACATGCGCAGTTAAAAAGCTTGTTACAACAATTGGATAGCCCACCGGCTTTGGCTTTGGTGGATTTAGGGTTGCCCCCCAACCCGCATACGCCTGAAGAAGGCTTTAAGGTCATTAGCGCCTTACTCACGCACTCTCCCACCATCAAAATACACGTGCTTTCTGGACAAAGTGACGATGCTAATGTGAAGCGCGCACTTTCATTAGGCGCGGTTGACTTTATTGCCAAACCTTGCGATGTCGATAAACTAAAAGACATGCTGTTAAATGCACTTAAAGTGCAAAATGTAGAGCTTAATGAAGTCAAATCAGATCAAGTGCATGGCGGCTTATTAGGTGAAAGTTTACCTATCCAAGCGTTGCGGATGCAAATTCAACAGTTTGCAGATTCGCCCTTTCCAGTATTGATTGAAGGCGAATCAGGCAGCGGTAAAGAGCTGGTTGCCAGTAGTTTTCATTATGCAAGCCAACGATTATTGCAGCCTTATTTGTCAATCAATTGCGCGGCGGTTTCTCCATTATTGGCAGAATCCATCCTGTTTGGGCATGCAAAAGGCGCGTTTACAGGCGCGGTGGCAGCCCATGCCGGCTATTTTGAGGATGCAGGTGAAGGCACGCTATTTTTGGATGAAATTGGTGAATTGCCTTTGGAGCTTCAAGCCAAGCTGTTGCGCGTGTTAGAAAATGGCGAATATCAACGCATAGGCGAAACACAAACACGCAAAAGCCGTGCGCGTATTGTGGCGGCCACTAATCGTGATTTACGCGCCGAGGTGCGCGCGGGTAAGTTTAGGTCAGATTTGTACCACCGCTTAAGCGTTTTTACTGTACATGTGCCATCGTTGCGCGAGTTGGGCGATGATAAGCATTTGTTGCGTGAGCACTTTATTGATTTTTATTCTAAACAGATTAGTAAAGCACCCTTTGTGTTGGATGCCGCTGCGCAGGCGCGCTGGCTGGAATATGATTTTCCGGGCAACGTGCGTGAGCTTAGAAACATAGTGATTCGCTTAATCGCTAAATACGCGGGTAAAACCATTAAAGAAAAAGAATTGGTTGCCGAGTTTGATTTAACACAACCAGAGGCATCAGGTGACCAATTCAACTTTAATGATGAAGCTGGAATGACCGTTCAAGCGCAGCGCCATTTGCAACGTCAAACGAATGTAAGTTTAGATTCTGTGCTTAAAACATGGGAGCGCGCTTACATTGAGGCAGCGATGAAAATAACTCATGGCAATTTAAGCCAGGCGGCCAAATTGCTCAGTGTGAATCGCACCACATTATATAGTCGCATGAATACTTCAGAAGATAGCTAACAGGAACACCCTTTGTATTACCCACATTTCGGCTTAAAACAGCCCCCATTCAAAATCACCCCGAACACGGATTTTTTCTTCTCGGGCGGCAATCGTGGCGCGGTGTTAGATGCCCTAGTGTATGCCATTACCAATGGCGAAGGCATTATCAAAGTGGTGGGTGAAGTGGGCAGCGGCAAAACCATGCTTTGCCGCATGCTGCAAATCATACTCCCCGAACAAATTGAAAGCATTTACTTGGCTAACCCAAGTGTTGCACCAGAAGACGTATTACACGCCATAGCCTTTGAGCTACAGCTCAAATTACCCAAGAATGCAGATCGCTTGAAAGTCATGCAAGCGCTACAGGCGCATTTATTAAGCCGTCATGCAGAAGGTCGCCAAGTAGTGATATTTGTAGAAGAAGCGCAAGGCATGCCACTGGCGACTTTAGAAGAAATCAGGTTGCTTTCAAATTTAGAAACCAAGCAAGATAAGTTGCTGCAAATTGTATTATTTGGTCAGCCAGAACTGGATGACAACTTAAACCAAACGCATATTCGGCAATTGCGTGAACGCATCACGCATAGTTTTCATTTAGGTCCTTTGCAAACCAAGGATATCGGTGAGTATTTGATCTTTCGCTTACGTGCGGCCGGCTACCATGGGCCGCATTTATTTTCTGAAGCGGCCATCAAAAAGTTATCCGATGCTGCGCAAGGTTTAGTGCGTCGCGTAAATATACTCGCCGACAAAGCCTTGCTGGCGGCTTTTGCGGAGAATGTGTTTCAAGTAACGCCCAAGCACGTAACAGCAGCGATTCAAGATAGTGAATTTGGCGTTAAAGCCAGGCCAGTTAAAAAGTTTTTTGTATGGGCAACACTGTTGCTCATCATGTTAGGTGCGGGGGTTTTAACGGCGCGAATGCTCAATGAATGGCCTGGCAATTCATTGGTGACTAATGTTGATCGCAACGCTGAAAATAAGCCAGCTAATGAAGTTGATGCACAGAAACCAGATTTAAGTGCTGTCAGTTCAGCACCTGTCAAAGAGCCCGCCACCGTTACTTCTCAGCTTGTTATAGCTGAGGTTGAAAGTGCCGTAGATGCAAAGCAGCAATTGGTGAATCAGCGTTTAAAAGTGACTCAGCAATTATTAGCAACCGCTCAGCCTGAAACAGTGACTTTGCAGATTCAGTCCGTGCCTGGCAGATTGCCCATGGGAGCACAGTTGGCGAGTGGGCAACCCGCAGCAGAGGCGCAGTTAAAAGCGGCACTAGAGAAGCTTAGCCAGCAATTGGAAATAGACAATATTTATCTGTACCGCACACATCAAAATGGCGAAATTTATACCGTAATTCTGTATGGCGCATTTGCACAGCGAGCAGAAGCATTGACTGCTCTTAAAGGTCTGCCAGACACCATCAGAAACAATCATCCTTATTTACGCACTTTTGCAGGCGTTAAAAAAGATATTGCGCAGGAAGAGTAAAAAGCCTTGTAACTTATTGTTGCTATTTGTAATTTTTTGCATATTGTACGGTATTATAGAAAATAAGTAATCCGAAGTGAAAAAGCAATAAATTAGGGGTAATAAGCCATGGCAACCAATAAAAAGATATTATTACTGCTGTGCATAATCTTGGCGCTGGGCATGGCATCATGTGCGCATCAATCAAAAGTGCAGCCATCAAAAGGCCATATCGATGGCCAAAATGCACCTAATAATCCCGTAGCAAGCAACTCAGCTTCAGATGTAAGCGCAACCGCTACTTCAAGCACTATCCCGAAACCGGTCACTAGCAATACTTATCTACCGCCACCCAAGCCAAAAGCCAAAGAGCCTGTTTACAGCATTGTGGTGTATGACACGCCAGTAAAAGAGGTGCTGTTTGCCATTGCGCGAGATAGTAAACTGAATGTCGATATTCACCCGTCGATTCAAGGACGTGTAACATTGAATGCTGTGGATCAAACCTTACCTGCGATTTTAGAGCGCCTGTCTAGGCAAGTGGATTTGACTTACAAGATAGAAAATAACGTACTTGGTATCACACCAGATCAGCCAGTTTTGCGGACTTATAAGGTTGATTACGTTAATATTAACCGTGATACGAAAGGCTTTATTGGCGCTGCAGCAGAGATTTCCAGTACGGGTCAGGCAGCAAGTACAGGGGCAGGTGGAAGCACTACCACCACTAGCACTGCAGGTAATGGGGTTAATAATAGCTCACGTACATCTGTAACAAGTGAAGCTAAAAACCATTTATGGGAATCGCTTATTCAAAACATTAAAGAGTTGTTAGCAGAAACAGATAAAGAAGTGATTGTGACGCGTTTTGGGAGCTTGGGGAGTGCAGATGATAAAACCTCTAAGGACAAAACCACAAACGAAAAATCAAATACTGAAACTGGTAAAGCTGATAAAGAACTCAGAGATGAACAACGTTCTGAATACAAAACGTTGTTTGCTGCGAAGGTGATTGCCAACCCAGAAACAGGTGTAATCAGCGTTCGCGCTACTAATAAACAGCATGAAAAAATCCAGGAATTCTTAAACAAAGTGTTATCAAGCGCAAAAAAACAAGTGCTGATTGAAGCAACGATAGTTGAAGTGCGCCTAAGTGATAGTTTTCAGGCAGGAATTGATTGGAGAAGACTGGGGCGAGCAGGAGCTGGAAGCGGATTTACTCTTAGTCAAACATTAAATGCTGATAATTTTACACCTGGAAATTTGACAACTAGAGGGGATGGCTTGGGTTTGGTTGCAGGATATTTTAATCCTATCAGCCCTCTTGGTGATATAGCTGCATCTATAAATTTACTTAAGCAGTTTGGCGATACAAAAGTACTTTCAAGTCCTAAACTGATGGTGCTTAACAATCAAACAGCAGTGCTTAAAGTAGTAGATAACTTAGTTTATTTTACAGTACAAGCGCAACAAACGCCTGGCACTGTAAGTAGTCAACCATTTACTACAATTACCACGACCCCAAATACAGTGCCTGTGGGCGTAGTGATGAGTGTAACGCCACAAATAAGCGATTCAAATTTAGTTAATGTGAATGTACGCCCCACGATTTCTAGAGCTGTAGGTAAAGGTGTGCGAGATCCCAATCCTTCGCTAAACGAGGCAGTTCCAAGTTTTATCCCGCAAATACAAGTGCGTGAAATGGAGTCAATTTTACAAATAAATAGCGGGAGTACAGCCGTACTTGGTGGGTTAATGCAAGATGAAATACAGCGCAATTCTGACAAAGTGCCAGGATTGTCCGATGTACCAGGTGTCGGCAAGGTGTTTGCTGGTAAGGACGATGCTAACAGCAAGACCGAGCTAGTAATTTTCTTGCGCCCAACCGTAATTACTAATGCCAGCCTAGAAAGCGACGAATTGGCATCTTACAAACAATATCTCCCCTCACAGCAGTTAGAAAAAACACTAGAAGCTGACAATGAGAGGTAAGTGTTAGATGAGTTTGCTGATTAAAGCCTTGGCGAGTGCTGAAAAAGACAAGCAGGTTGAGCTCAATAAAAAGTCACGCAATGAGCATTCTGTTGATGCCAGTCCCGCTCTTGAATTAGCGTCAGTCGAGGTGAATGCTCAAGTTGAAACAACTCAGCCAGTAGCCAGTAACGTTACTGAAAAATCTCAAGTAAAATCTGATGAATCTTCTGAGTTAAGCTTGGCGCCTGATGCATTGGCTGATAGCGGTTTATCACTGGCAGACGAAGCAGGTTTGAGTGCGCCAATGATGGCTTCTAAAACGAAAGCCAGCACCAATAAAGCTAAAACTAAAGCAGGCGGGTTTACAAGCCAGTCGCAAAGTATGGTGGCTGATTCGGTAGCGCCAGCCGCAACTTTAGCCTCGCATGCTGCACCAGTAAATAATAATCAGCAGAAAGTAGCCGCCAGTGTGTTTGTGGCGAACCAAGCGGTTAAAACACCAAGTTCAAAATCGACGTTGGTGGCACTGGGCATTGCTGGGGCACTGATGATTTGGCTTGGATTGCAGGGCTATCAGTACATTCGCACTTTAACCGTGCCAGAGGTTGTGGTTGTAAACCCTGCACTACCAGCACCTCAAGCGGTGGATATGCCTATCAACGTAAGTTCTGCAGAGTCAGTTGCGTCAGCAGTAGATCAAGATGGTACGGCAGATAAAAATTTAACCATTGCCACTGTTGAAGCCGCGCAAACGCAGCATCAAAACACACCTCAAGCCGATGTTGTACGCCCAGTAGAAACAGAAGCTGTATTTTCAGTGAGTGATAATGCGATTGTTGCCATGCGCGCGCGGGCTAAAAAAATACCAAATCAGCAATCAAAAAACACTGAACGATCTAATAATAACTATGCAAACAATGCAGGTGATGAAGCGCAATTACAGGGTTATTCACAGGGTGGCGCGTCGCGTGCGCCAATGAAACTTGTGAGCAGAACGCCTGCTGCGGGCGTTGACCCAATCTTGCTGGCGGCTTATCAGGCGTTTAGCCGGGGTGAGGATGCTAGTGCGCAACAGCAATATCGGCAGGTGTTGCAGCGCGACGTGCGCAATGTTGACGCTTTATTAGGCATGGCGGCCATCGCGCAACGCCAGGGGCGTGATGCAGACGCCATGGGCTGGTACCAAAAAGTGTTGGAAATTGAGCCGAGAAATACCATTGCGCAATCCGCAGTGGTCAGTCTACAAGTAAATACAGATGTTATCGGGTCGGAAAGCCGCATTAAAAACATGTTGGCGCAGCAGCCGGAATCAGCAAACTTACATGCTGCATTAGGTAATTTGTATGCGGAGCAAAACCAATGGGCATTGGCACAAGCGGCTTATTTTAATGCCAGCCGTTTTGCACCAAACAGTGCAGATTATGCGTTTAACCTGGCGATTAGTTTAGATCAACTAGGGAAATCTAACCTTGCTTTAGCGCAATACCAGCGTGCGCTGGAGTTGTTGAATAGTTCGGGCGGAGCAAGCCCTGATAGGGCACAGTTAGAGGACAGAATCCGTGCGTTACGATAGCCATGTAGGAGCGACGACCCGTCGCGATTTGTGTTGGAG
>MHBU01000023.1:49742-57975 GCA_001803395.1 Methylotenera sp. RIFCSPLOWO2_02_FULL_45_14
TCCCACATGGGGAGCAGGGCTTTTACAATTTTTAAGTTAAATGAAAAAGAATCAAATAATGATTTTGGCAATACATCATGATAGAGCAGCGTCGTAAACTTCGCCTCGGCGAATTAATGATACAACAAGGGCTGATCAGTCAGGATCAGTTACGCATTGCACTTATTGAGCAAGAGAAGAATGATTTGCCTTTAGGTCGCCAGTTGGTGCGTTTGGGTTTTGTGACAGAAGCTATGGTACGCGATACCGTTGCACATACCATTGGCACAGATAGTATTGATTTATCTACTGTGGTGGCTGATATAGAAGCCCTGCAGATGGTGCCGCAAGATTTTTCTCGCCGTTATCATTTGTTGCCAGTCGCCTATGAAGAAGCCACTAAATCCATGGTGGTGGCCATGGCTGATATGTTCAATGTGGTGGCGTTGGATCAACTGCGTGCCCTGCTCGGTGGACAGATTCAGCTTAAACCAGTGTTGGCGGCTGATGCGCAGCTTGAGGAGTTTATAGACCAATTTTACGGCTATGAGCTGTCAGTTGATGGCATTTTGCGTGAGATTGAAACGGGCGAAATTGATTACCAAAGTTTGGCGGCAGACGGTAACGAATATACCCAGCCCGTGGTGCGTTTGGTCGGCGCGCTGTTGATGGATGCCGTTAAACGTGGTGCATCGGATATTCACTTTGAGCCTGAGTTTGCATTTCTACGCATACGTTACAGAATCGATGGTGTGTTACAACAAATCCGTAGCTTGCACAAAAGCTATTGGGGTGGGGTAGCGGTTAGGCTTAAAGTGGTGAGTGGGCTAGATATTGCCGAAACGCGCGCACCGCAAGATGGTCGATTGAACATGAATTTATGCGGCCGCCCGATTGATTTTCGCGTATCAACACACCCGACGATACACGGTGAAAATATTGTACTGCGCGTATTAGACCGCGAAAAATCCATTATCCCCATGGAGCGCATGGGCTTGCGTCCCTCTACATTAGATGAATTGCGTCTCATGATGACGCGCCCTGAAGGCATACTAATCGTTACTGGGCCCACTGGCAGTGGTAAAACAACCACGCTGTATTCGTTGTTGTCGCACCAAAATACTGAAGCCGTCAATATCATGACGCTGGAAGACCCCGTGGAATATCCAGTGACCATGATGCGTCAAACCTCGGTAGCAGAGGTCAATAAAGTGGATTTTGCCAACGGCATACGCTCCATTATGCGGCAAGATCCTGACATTATTTTAGTGGGTGAAATTCGCGATACCGATACCGCTACTATGGCGTTTCGCGCTGCAATGACAGGGCATCAGGTGTTCAGCACCCTGCATACTAACTCAGCTTTGGGCGCTTTTCCGCGCTTAACCGACATCGGCATTTTGCCAGACATTATGGCTGGCAATATCATCGGCGTGGTAGCGCAACGCTTAGTGCGCGTACTATGCCCACATTGCAAGGTGAAGCACACACCAGATGCGCTAGAGCGCAAAATTTTGCGACTTAAAGCGAGTGACAAACCGCAACTTTATAAGCCTAAAGGCTGCAAACATTGTAATCAAAACGGCTACCGTGGACGCATGGCGATTATTGAATTACTACGTATTGATAGTGACATGGATTCACTGATTTCACGGCGCGCGCATTTAGATGAGCTACAAAAAATGGCGCTTGATAAAGGTTTTGTAACATTGGCGGAAGATGGCGTGCGCCGCATCCTGGAAGGCTACACCAGTGTAGCGGAAGTGATGCGCGTGATTGATTTAACAAGACATATCAGCGGTTAATTTAACATGCCTTCTTTTAATTATAACGCGGTTGATAAATTAGGTCGCCTCGCCATGGGGCAGATTGATGCGATAAACGAAGTGGATTTAGAAATCCGCTTAGAGCGCATGGGCCTGGATTTAATTACTTTTCGCGCGGCCAAGAAATCAACGCATTTATTTAATCGCAACAAAGTAAGTAACCAAGATTTGGTCATGTTTTGCTTTCAGCTCGAGCAGTTAATGAGTGCCGGTGTGCCGCTGCTGGAATGTTTAACTGATTTACGTGAAAGTAGCAGCAACTTATATTTTCAAAAAGTGTTAGGCGCGGTCAGTGCTGAAGTTGAAGGCGGAAAAATGCTATCGCAAGCATTGGCGGAGCATCCTAGTGTGTTTAGTGATGTGTTTGTAAGCTTGATTGATGCTGGCGAGCAAACAGGCCAATTGCCTGTGGTGTTAAATAATTTATTCAACACCATCCGCTGGCAAGATGAACTGATGTCACAAACTAAAAAGTTATTGGCTTACCCTGCTTTTGTGGCAGTGGTGGTGCTGGGTGCCGTGGCATTTTTAATGACCTACCTCGTGCCGCAAATGGTGTCGTTTTTACGTAACATGGGGCAAGAGTTACCGCTCAATACCAAAATTTTGATTGCAATCTCCAATGCGTTTGTGAATTATTGGTGGTTGGTCATCGGGTTACCTGTTTTAATTGTCATCGGCTTAACGGCTATGATTCAAGCAAATCCCAAAGCGCGTTATCGGTTTGATATGCTCAAGCTAGACTTACCAGTGACCGGGCCAATTCTGCATAAAATTATTATGGCGCGATTCGCACGTTATTTTGCGTTAATGTATCAAACAGGCATTCCAATTTTAGATGCGATTAAAATTTGTGAAAACATTGTGGGTAATCGCGTGGTAGCAGATGCCTTAAGCCGTGTACATGCGCAGATTAACGCAGGGGACTCCATGTCTGAGAGTTTTCGTAATGCGGGATTGTTTCCACAACTGGTCGTGCGCATGATTAAAGTGGGAGAAAGCACGGGCGGTTTAGATAAATCATTACTTAACATCAGTTATTTTTATGACCGCGATGTGAATGATTCAATGCAAAAAATGTTAAAAATGCTGGAACCTGCACTGACGGTGATATTGGGTGGCATCTTAGCGTTTATTATGTTCTCTGTGCTGGGGCCAGTTTATGATTCATTCAGCAAGCTTAAAATATAAATGCAATTGATAGAAACACCCGTTAAAAGACCAATAAAAAATGCTACAAGATAGTCAAAATAAATTAGTGTTATGCGCCACAGCCAATAATTTACTGGCTGGGCTTTGGCATGCGGGTAAGCTGCAGGGCAGCCAGACATTTGCCAATGATGAAGCTGGGCACCAGGCGTTTGCTGAATTTTTACAGCAACACCCTGCCACACCCGTATGTTTAATTGCCGATGCGGTTGAAGAAGACTACCGACTTGAAAGTTTACCGCATACCGCAGGTAATGCTAAACGTGAGCTGATTACACGTAAACTTAACCAGTTTTATCGAGGCTTGGATTACCGCACGGCGCACTTTATCAAGCGTGATAAAGATAAACGCAAAGATGATAATTTTTTATTTGTGGCCTTGAATAACGATGACTTCTTGCAAGGTTGGGTTAGGGTTATTCAATCGGTAGAGGTGCAGTTAGTGGGCGTTTACTTGTTGCCGATGCTAAGCCAGGTATTAGTACGGCAATTAAAACTGATGGCACCCCATATTCTGTTATGTGAAAAATTGTCATCAGGTTTGCGGCAAACCTATTTGCACAATGGGCGTTTGCGTATGAGCCGTTTGGTGCCAAATTTACCCACTGCGACAAACCAGCTTGGATATTTTTATTTGGTAGAAACTGAAAAAACGCGGCTTTATTTAATAAGTCAGCGTTTTATTTCGCATGAAACACCACTTAATTTAGTACTGCTAAGTGCCGATGGCTCAACGCAGCAGATTAGCCAGGGGATAAGCCAAGAGCAAGGTTTGGAGTGTTCTGATGTTAATTTAACCACGTTTGCAAAAAGTTTAGGCCTGCCTGCAAACTTGATTTTGCAAATGCCGGAGTTACTGCACATGCAGTTACTTGCAAACGGTCATGTAGTTGATAATCTTGCGCCTGCTGACCTAACCAAACGCTTTCAATTTGGAAAAATTAAGCAAGCCATTATAGTTGCGAGCGTGGTGATTGCTGTGCTTGGTTTAGGCGCCGTTGGATGGATGTTTAAGCAGGGACTCGATAATAAAGCTGCATTAACCCAAGCGGAGCAAGATACCGTGTTGCAGCAACATCGCTATGATGAGGTGGCTAAAAACTTTCCAGTCACGCCAATTGGCGCTAATGATTTAAAAGTGGCAGTGGAGTTACACCTTGCTATTGCAAGTTACCCAAAATCGCCGCGGCGTATGATGCAAGTAATAAGCACAGCACTTGAACAATCGTCGCTAGAAAATGTGCAATTAGATCGATTGCGTTGGGTGTTAAGTGGTGACATCAATATCAAAGATGACGATAAATTTATTCCGCTACCGGCTTCTAACGCCAGTAACAGCTTGCAGGGCAATAGCAATACTACATTTAATGCAGACCCTGCAAAATTAAACGAGATTGCCTTTGTTACCGCCGAAATATCCGGCTTTACGGGGGATTATCGTGGCGCGCTTAATAGCGTAAATCGATTTGTGGCGAGCATTAAAGCCGATAATCGCGTGGCGGCGGTGGAAGTGTTGCAAGAACCCGTCAATGTAAGCTCTTTTGTAGATTTGCAAGGCAGCACGACAGATGAGCAATCTACACAAAAACAGCCGGCTTTTTTTAAGCTAAAAGTGATACTCAAACCACAACAAGTGCAGACTGAAAACTTGGCTGAGGTGAACCAGCCATGAAATTAAACAAGCAAGATTGGCAAAAACTACAAACCCCATTAGTGATACTGGGATCGGTCATTATTACGGTTACGTTGTTGTTTGGATTTGCTCAGTATTACAATACAAACCAGAAACAAGCACTGCAAACACAGAAAAATTTACTGAATGCCGCACGCCAGCGTTATCAATCATCCGGCACAGAAAAAGACATGATCACTGAATTTTTACCACAGTATCAAGCTTTGATTAGCCAAGGCTTTGTGGGCGAAGAACGGCGCATTGAATGGGTAGATGATTTACGCGCACAACACAAAAATCATAAATTATTTGGCATTAAATATAACATTAGTCAGCAAGAAAAATATACGCCAGTTTTTGCCCGAAATTTGGGTGGTTTTGTGTTGCATCGCTCAGTCATGAAGCTAGAGCTGGATATGTTACACGAAGGTGATTTACTGCAATTAACCGAATCACTCAATGCAAATAATGCGGCATCGTTTATGCTGCGTGATTGTGAAATTGTTAGGTTGAATACAAATGGCACGCCAAGCAACCAGCTAATTGCCAACTTACATGCACAATGTGAGCTAGATTGGCTAACGCTGCGTGAACCCGCGCCAATTCAAACGGCAGCAATACCATAATGAATATGATAATGAAATTATTTATTTGTTTAATTACTTTGCTAGTAAGTGCATTAGCGATACCACTACAGGCCGCGCCAGACAACGATTTTGGCCGCCTATTCAGCCGCCCCAGCGAACGTAAAAACCTGGATTTTTTAAGGCAGAATCAAAAACTAAAAGTCATTACACCGCAAGATATTCAGCCTGATCTGCTAGCCAATGCCGCCCCGCCGGAACTGCCCGACCCCATCACCCTGCAAGGTTTTGTAAAACGCAGCGATGGCGCGAGCACTCTGTGGATCAACAATAAAGCTGTGCAAGAAGATAGCGCAATAGACAATATGCAAATAGGACGGCTCAATGGGCAACAAAACAAAACTGGCGCAAGCTCAGATAGTTTAAATGTAAAAATCCCTGCAAATGGTAAGCATGTTCGGCTAAAAGCAGGCCAAATGTATATACCTGAAACCAACCAAATTAGAGAGCTTACAACAGTAGCAAAAGCAAAGCGGCTCAATTTGGAAGAGACGGGTGTGGTTGGTAGTGGCGATGGGAAACCATAGCGCTAAGCAACATGCTCAACGAGGAGGCACATTGATTATATTTGTGCTAATTTTAGTGATTGCTGGTACAACCGCTTTGCTCTCAACACTTGACGGTAGCGAGGTGAAAATAGAGCGCAATAAAAAGACGGCAGCAGCGTTGGCAGAGGCAAAGGCGGCTTTGATTGGCGATGCAATTTCACAGTCTATAGATGCGGCAGGATACCTTCGTATGCCTGATCTTGGCTTTGGGCCACTGGTGACAACGATTTCAGAAGGGAGTTTTGCTCCGAATTTTAGTGGGAATAACAAAGATTTCACAGTGATAGGGAAATTTCCATGGAAGAGTTACGGATTGCAGCCTTTGCATGACGGTTATGAAGAGTGCCTTTGGTATATTGTTTCAGGTCGTTTTAAAGTTACTCCCAAAACTGATACCCTAAACTGGGATACACAAGGCCAAATTGATGTTATCGATGCTTCAGGAAACATTATTGCCGCTAACTTGGCCGCGTTAATAGCTGCTTCTGGACCGCCATTGGGCACACAGAGCCACATGCTCGCAGACTCAACGTATTCACAATGTGGCGGCAATTACGATGCCAGAAATTACCTTGACACCTATGACTTGGAAAATTCCATTGCCGGAGTGCTTAACTATTTCACGGGAAGTGTAAATAACCGCGTGTCATTAAATAAAAACAACAAGAAGTTTGTACTGGCGAATAACGATCACTATAACGACAAATTTCTTTTTGTAACGCTAGATGAAATATTTCGTCCAATCATTCGGCGTAGTGATTTTAAAAATCAAATTACAGCACTGTTTGATGACCCTGACTTCAAGTCACATCTTCTATCGATTGATGTTGAAGGAAACAAGGGAACTGATGAAATTGATTGTGATGTGATCGACAAAACCACAAAAAAGCCATTAAATACTTTTTGCCAAAATTGGGAGGAGATGCTGTTACTCACTCAACTGCCCACGCCATCAACTATTACCATAGATGGGACGTCCACAATGACTGCCTGTACGCGCGTACTCATCTTTGGTGGACAAAAAACTGGTGCGCAGGCGAGAATAAGTATCGCTAACAAAAATGATCCGGCAAACTATCTTGAGGATGCCAACCTGACCGCCTTCAATACGCCAAGCAGTGACTTCGATGGGATTTCGGTTTTCGATGCTGCTAATGCTAGCGCCGATGTTTTGAGATGTTTATGAAGACCACAACTATTTTTCTGTACCGTATCAAAGGCTTCACATTGGTAGAAATGGCCGTTGTTTTGGTTATTTTGGCACTGCTTCTTGGCGGTTTGCTGATGCCGCTATCGGCACAAATACACCAGCGAAACTATACAGAAACACGGCAGACGCTGGAAAATGTAAAGGATTCTCTCGTGGGATATGCGATCACGAACAATGGCGTACTACCTCATTGTTCCAATGATAACGATGGGGCGGCCGATGCAACGTGTACGGATGAAGGCTATGTGCCTTGGCTGGATTTAGGATTGGGCATGGCGAATGCGAAAGACGGCTGGGATAACCCGCTACGTTATCGCGTTGATAGTAAATTTTCAGCTGCATATACTTTATCTACAGCAACAACAGCGGATGGCTTAAAGGTGCAGGATACGCAAGCAACACCCACTGTTTTGACCCAGGCAAACCCCAATGCTCCTGTAGCCTTGCTTTTTTCTTGTGGGAAAAATGGCTTACCCGACATTGAAAATGACACAGATGGGTCAGTAAACACCAGCGCAACCTGCGTCAATCCTGGCACACCTAATAAGGTTTATAACAGCGACGCATACAAAGAAGGTGTATTTGACGATGTAATGATTTGGCTGCCAAGGTATATTTTGCTTAATCGTTTGGTCAGTGCAAGTGTGTTGGTGCCTTAAACACAAGCACTCATTAATTTTCCAAGGTAATTTTCCAAGGTAACTTTACAATGAACGACAACCAGCTTCTCCGCTACAGCCGCCATATTCTCTTGCCGCAAGTGGGCTATGAAGGCCAGGATAAACTCGTGAATAGCCATGCGCTGATTGTGGGTGCGGGCGGCTTGGGTTCGCCGGCGGCTTTGTATTTAGCCGCAGCAGGTGTAGGCACGCTCACAATTTGCGATTTTGATGTGGTGGATTTAACTAACTTGCAGCGCCAGATTGTGCATACTACCTCTGCTATTGGCATCAACAAGGCAATTTCTGCACAAAATACTTTATCGAACATTAACCCTGAAATAAAAGTAAATACGATTTGTGAAAAATCATCTGAAGCTGATTTTGAAAAGCTGATTTCACAGGCGGATGTAGTGATTGACTGTTCTGACAACTTTGCTACGCGCTACACTTTAAATAAGCTGTGCGTTCAGTTAAAAAAACCGT
>MHBU01000024.1:0-12233 GCA_001803395.1 Methylotenera sp. RIFCSPLOWO2_02_FULL_45_14
ATGGTAGGTATTGCCTTGTTCATGATGATGGTGGGGATATTTGCAATGTGGCGCATTATCAAGATTCGGGTCTGATGCAGTTTAAAGATGCAGTTTAAATAAGTGAGAACATAATGAACACAATACAAATAATTTACCTGGTTCTTATTTTTGTCACCGTATTTGTGGTTGCGTTAGTGATATTGGCACAACTTAACACGCGCCCACTACAAGCAAGGTTGCAACTATTAAAAGGTGATGCCAAAGGCCCACAGGGCGCCGCAGATGAGCCGGCCTGGGTGAGCCGCATTATTGAGTTGACTGGGCCGATTGCCAAGCTGTCGTTGCCAAAAGAGGGGTGGGAGGAATCACAACTGCGCATTCGTTTTATGAATGCCGGTTATCGTAGTAACAGCGCACCAATATTATTTTTTACGGCCAAAACATTGCTCACGGTTGCGATTCCCGGCTTGTTTGCGCTTTACACTATGATCTCTGGAACGAGCATTCAGCCGAATAACTTTTTGATGATAATGGTGGGCTTGGCTGCATTTGGTTATTTTTTACCTAATGCTTTTTTAGCGCGGCGTATTGCGTATCGAAAACGTGAAATTTTTGAGAGCTTTCCTGATGCCCTGGATTTAATCATTGTGTGCGTGGAAGCTGGCTTGGGCTTGGATGCCGCACTCGCCAGAGTGGGCGAAGAAATGCACATGAGAAGCCCGATACTGGGCGAAGAGTTGCATTTGATTAACCTTGAGCTGCGTGCTGGCAGCTCACGCGAAAGAGCGTTGCGTAACTTGGCATTGAGAACAGGCGTTGAAGATATTGATACTTTGGTGGCAATGCTGGTGCAGTCTGACCGTTTTGGTACCAGTGTGGCAGATGCCTTACGCGTACATGCAGACAGCTTACGCACCAAACGCCGTTTGCGGGCAGAAGAAGCCGCAGCCAAAATTGCATTAAAATTGTTGTTCCCGCTGATTTTCTTTATTTTTCCGTCGATGCTACTAGTGTTGCTAGGACCAGCCTTTATCAGCATACACAATATTTTGCTACCGACATTGGCGGGTCAGTAATCAGTCAGTCAGCGTGATAACGCATTATCGACATAATTTGAGTGGAGGTGAATGATGAAAACCAAACAAAAGATTTTACCGGCAGTGTGTTGCATTGCACTGTTGAGCGCGTGTGCATCTAACCAGACAGCAAGTGTGGTGCCGTGGACGATTACTCCAACAACGACCACCAGTCATGGGAGTAACAGTGTTGATGCCATGTATAAAATGGGGCGCTATTATCAAGGGCAAAATCGTTATGATCTGGCGATCAGTGCTTATCAAAAAGCACTTGCTGCTGATAATAGCTTTGTAGAAGCGCGTAATGGCTTGGGTGTAATTTATTCCAGGCAAGGCAAATACCGCGAGGCCATAGAGGCGTTTCAGGTGGCGGTTCAGCAAGCGCCCAAAGCTGCACACTTATATAGCAATATGGGCTATGCCTATTACTTGCAAGGGCAGTACGCTGAGTCGGTAACGGCGTTAGAGCAGGCCGCTTTGCTTGACCCGACTAATCAACGTGCGCTTAATAACTTAGGGCTTGCCTATGCAAAAGCGGGCAATAAAGGTGAGTCAGTTCAAGCTTTTGCTCAAGCGGCAAATGCTGCAACTACAACACCTAATGTGGTTGCCACTGAGGTTGCCACCACACCTGCACAAAATACATTGCAGGTGTCTGATCAAGCCGCAGCCATTGTGGCGGCGTTGTCCGCTGAGCTAAATGTGCAGCCTGCACCTCAACCTCAATCTCAACCTGAAGTGCAAGTGCTAGCGCTACCTAAAGATAGAGGCGTGATCAGGTCGGCCGCTAACGCCAACGCTGTTGCCGTGGTGGATAGTCGTGTGCAGTTAGTGAAACTGTCAGCCAATGTCTCTGAGTTGCGCGTGCAACCGTATAGCGCAGAACCGATGCAAACAGCCGCAACGGTTGATGTCGCAGACCTGAAAAAATTGCGGGTTGAAGTTGCTAACGGCAATGGGGTGACTGGTGCAGCAAAAAAAGTAGGGCGGTTTTTGGGGAACCTTGGTTACCCAGCGGCACGATTAACCAACCAGAAGCCGTTTCAGGTGCGCATGACGCAAATTCAATATCGTGAAGGTTACCAGGCCGAAGCGCAGCTTTTACAAGCCAGTTTGCCTGATGCGCATGAGTTAGTTCAGCGCGATGATATGCGCACTGGGGTTAGTGTTCGCTTAGTGTTGGGTAAAGATATGGTGACACAACTCGCTCACTATGAATATAAAGGAAAGAAGCTTTACCTGGCGCTTAACTAGTCAAGCCGTTCCCTGAGCCTGTCGAAGGGATAAGCAAGATTAAAAAGTGATTTGCAGTTAACTCTTTGCCCTTCGACAAGCTCAGGGAACGCAGGCTCAGGGAACGGGATAGTCGGAAGTGGGAAAAGTTTAAGTTTAAAGATCAAAAAAACATTGGTGCAAAAGGTCTCGAAATAGGTTTGTTTTTGTAAGTGTAGTAAATGTTAAAAGTAGCATTGTTAAGTGTAGTAAATCGGTAATTTAATTTTTTAACCAAAGGGAGTATGAAGATGACTGGACACATTATTGAACCGGAAAGATTAGGTCTATGGGTTGCTGTGACGTTTGTAATTGCGTTATTGGCTTTGATAGTGGCACTTCTTGGGTTGAATCGCACCAACGATTTGATGTATATGACTCAGACCGAAGTGTTGCTACTCAATAAAAAAATTGAGAACGCAAATCCAACTGCAAGTGTGCCTGCAGCGCCTGCCGAGCAAGCGCAACAATAAATGTGCTGTAATATCTACAGCTTTTAAGTTCTGAAACGGTTGTTTGTTACGACCGTTTCAGAATATGCTGCACGTTATTTGACAGAGCACAGGGATTTGACTGATTCACTGATGTAGCCGAACGTTGAATTTGCGCATATAGGTGATAAATTCCCACCAATTCAATCTGTTGGCAGATTAAGGGTTAACCCTTACGTGCTCGCACGAATATACTCATATTAAATACTCCAGTAACCTTCGTTAATCAGATGGGAGCTTCAAGCAATGGTTATAGTTAATCCTCTAAATAATGACATGCTATATCCAGTGAATTGAGCCGCACTTGTAGGAGCGGCGACCCGCCGCGAAGCAATAGTGCAATCGCGACGAGGCGTCGCTCCTACAGGAAGCCGAGGTATGCTGCCATTATTTTGAGGATTAGCTGTAGATGGGTGCTTCAAGCGATGGTTAGTTGTAGAACCCATATCAAAGATTAAGGTCTTTGATTTTTTGTTTTGTTAATCAGGAGGCACTATGGAACGTTTAAAAGCAGCCAAAAAAAATACGGGGAAATCTACTCCTATTTCTAATGTTGAGTCTAAGCAGGAGTCGAACAGCTTGGATAACATTACTCGTATTGCTATATCCGCTTATTACAAATCAGAGGCACGAGGCTATGAACCAGGACATGAGTTACAAGACTGGCTAGCAGCTGAGGCTGAACTGCCAAATGATTGATGGGCACCTCTAATCATTCAACTTTGCGAGCATCCGCTTTGCGGCTTGCCTGCTTAAGCTATTTCGTCGCCATACTTCGTTGCTCGCGAAAAATTATTCCTTACGAGAGCTTTGCACGAAACAAAAAATGCTACTCTTTCAATAAAACTAACGAATACCGTCATTCTGAGCAAAGCGAAGAATCCAGTAATATCAATAAGTTGCATGGATTCTTCGCTACGCTCAGAATGACAATATGAACATTTTTAGCAATACTTGCTGGCTTGCTGGCTTATTAGTAATACTTGCCTGCGAAGCGGGCTTAGTAGTGCTTATCAGTTTGTTCTGAGTATTGCTTATCAGTTTTCTGATTGGCATTAGATTAACTTCGTGCAAAGATCTCTATTAGAGGTACCCTGATGAGTATATGAGGCTAGACGAAGCATCGAATGATTTTTAGGTTTTTCACAAGATAATCTGAGGAGAGCATGATGAGTACAGAAAATAAAACAAATATTCCGGTAACCACTGGTAAAGAAGTCGCAAAGACTTCATGGCCTGATATTCACCCTATCGCTGACATGGAGAGGGTTTTTGATCGCTTTTTTGGACGTAGTTGGCCGTCATTATGGCGCCGTAATGACCTCTCGGTGCTAGATAATATGTTTGAACAGGAAGGACTGCGCTTGCCTAGTTTGGATGTGATTGATCGAGACGCCGATATTCTAGTCCGCGCCGAAATCCCGGGCATTGATAAGAAGGATCTGAACGTTTCTTTGACAGATAATCTGCTCGCTATCAAAGGTCAATCCAGTAGTGAGAAAAAAGAAGAGAAAGGTGATTACCATCGTCACGAGATATCCAGCTCTTCATTTGCGCGTTCGGTTACTTTGCCTAGTACAGTAGATGCATCCAAAACCGCAGCAAGTTTGAAAGATGGCATTCTTGAGATTACTTTACCTAAAGTGGAATCTTCTAAGCGTCGCAATATTGCCATTCAGTAAGGATTATTGTTTCTAATAATGATAATAGCAAAGGGGTTTAGCATGAAAGCCGCAGGGTTTATGGTTGCAGTTACGATAGCAGTTTTTGGGTTACTGCCTACAAGCGCGTTAAGTTCGACTCTGGAGCTGGCGCCCAAGGCAGAGACGGTTGGCAATGTTACTTACATCTCCGGTGGCGTTGGCAAATCAGAGGCCGCCGCGATGAGGAGCATTGCCAAAGATTATGCGTTAGAGATTGTTTTTGTGCAAAAACAAAAGCAGACAGAAGAGTTTCTGGCCGAGGTTAATGTGCAGATTAAGGATACGCAGCAGAATATAGTGCTTGATGTCATCACCGATGGTCCGTATCTGTTGGCAAATTTGCCACAAGGCAGATATTTAGTTGTTGCCGAGTATGACGGTAATGTCAAACAGCAATGGGTTCGTGTCGGTATCAATAAACATCAAAAAATCGTGTTCTGGTGGCCGATCATAGATTCGCCTTAAACCGAGATTTTCCATTAGCTCGTCATTTCAATGGAAGCCATTAGCGCAAGTATATGATTTACAATAGCTTTAGAATGGTTTTTGGATAAAGTTAACTGCACAATTTTAATGTGGAATTTAGCCTGGATTTTGAGCTAAATGACGGGTACTGATAGATAACGCTACCTAACGTCATGCTGTACCAGTGCTTGGCATCCCCACAGAATATATCTGCTAAAGCAGATTATTCATGTGTGAAGCGTAGCGAAGCATGACAGGGGTTTGAGTTTTTAGGTTCTAATGTAAAATCTAGGTTAAAACATTTGTTCGCAGGAGATCAAGATTGGAATTTCCACCGTTCGGCAATAGGACCTGTTTGTATCAAACCGCCCAGCTTGATGCTGTGCTTGATCACATGGCTTGGCAAGCCGCTGGGTTTTTGACTGCGAAAGAACACATCATGATTGTTGGTATTTTACGTCGTGGTGCGCCACTTGCTGAAATGTTGCACGCACGGCTGATGCGCAATTTTAAATTGGCCAAAATGGATTTAATGAATTTACAGATTAAACGCTATGCTGATGATTTGACGCTGCTTCATCCTGAAACAAAGTTGACTGAAAATAATCAATACGCATCCCTGGACCTTACTAATACTACAGTATTGGTTGTGGATGATGTGATGTACCATGGCCATTCCATGTTGCGCGCGGTGGAATATCTGGCCAGGAAGCAGGCGACCGAAATTCGAACCGCCGTGCTTGTAGATAGAGGCGCAAACAAGCTGCCTGTGCGCATTGACATTGCAGGCGTTAGGCTAGACGTTGCACCGACTGACATTATTGAGTGCAACGTGCCGCCTTATGAAACAGAATTTAAAATTGATTTACTTAAACCAACTATCAATTAACTATCAATTAACTATCAATTAACTATCAATTAACTATCAATTAACTATCAATTAACTATCAATTAACTATCAATTAACTATCAATTAATGTGAGCAATTAAGATGAGCCGTCGCTATGTTTTATGATCGCAATGAAGCCGCCTTAGCGCTTGCGGAAAAGCTTCAGGATTACAAAGGTAAAAATCCATTGATCCTGGCTATTCCGCGTGGCGCTGTACCCATGGCAAAGGTGATCGCGGATGAGCTTGGTGGTGCTTATGATGTAGTTTTGGTGCGCAAGTTGCGTGCGCCGTATCAGCCGGAGCTAGCCATTGGTTCTGTTGATGAAAGCGGTTGGACTTACATCGCTGACTTTGCCGCATCGGTTGGGGCTGATGCTCAATATATTGCGTCTGAAAAGCATGTGCAACTGGAGACTATTAAAAAACGTCGTGCACAGTACACGCCAGTGCGTCCTTCGGTTGATCCAGCAGGGCGTATCGTCATCGTCATTGATGATGGTCTCGCCACCGGTGCCACCATGATTTCTGCATTGCATGGCTTACGCAATAGAAAACCGGCTAAACTGATTTGTGCAGTGCCTGTTTCACCGCCGGATACATTGAGAAAAATAGCTGAGCTTGCTGATGAAGTAGTTTGCCTTGAGGCCCCCAGAGATTTCCGGGCAGTTGGGCAGTTTTATGAAAATTTCCCACAGGTTGAAGACGAAGAAGTGATTGAGATTTTGCAGGGATAAATCAGGTGGTTGTTTGTGGCGATTTTAAATACTGCAAAAACCATGCAGCGGCCTGATAAGCGACCTCTTCCAACGTGCCAGCTTCTTCAAACAAATGCGTAGCGCCAGGGATGATGGATATTTCTTTTTTGCTATGCATCAGGTCATAGGCATCGCGATTTAATGTAATCACCACATCATCTCGTCCGCCTACCAATAGCAATGTGGGCGCTCTTACACTACCCAAGAAATCCTGACCTGCCAGATCCGGACGACCACCGCGAGAAACAACGGCACCGATCTCGTTGCCAAGCACAGCCGCAGCTTGCAGTGCCGCCGCAGCGCCTGTACTTGCGCCAAAATAGCCAAGTGGCAACTTATCGGTAAGTACTTCAGCTTTTACCCAGCGCGTGGCCGTAAGCAGGCGTTTGGTGAGTAGCGGGATATCAAAGCGAGTTTGGTAGTTCATATCTTCTTCTGGTGTGAGCAGATCCATTAGCAGTGTGCCGATGCCGTTATCACGTAACACTTGGGCAACATAGTTGTTGCGCGGACTGTGACGACTGCTGCCACTACCATGGGCGAACAGAACCAGGCCGCTGGCATTTTTTGGCAGATCCAGCATGCCTTCGATATAAACTTCATCTACTGGAATATGAACGAGTTTTTCAACTGCAGTTGACATAATGACTTCCTGACTTAAGCATGTGCCATGATGGTGATTGGGATACGCTTTCTACCGAAATTACCTGCTTGTGTTGCAAAACGTCCAGCGATGTTAGTGGCGCAATGTGGGCAACAGCCATCCTGAGTTAAATGATACTGGTTAATCTGATACCAGTCGCGCACAATTAGCGGGGTATGGCAGTTTGGGCAGAAGGTCGTATCGCCTTCTTGATTGTGCACATTGCCAGTGTAAACATATTGCAGGCCTTGTTTGATGGCGATGTTCCGCGCGCGTACAAGGGTGGCAGGCGGCGTGGCTGGAATGTCCGGCATTTTGTAATCTGGATGGAACGCAGAGAAATGCAGCGGCACGTCAACACCTATCTCTTTTTTAATCCACTGGCACATGGCGGTGATTTCTTCATCCGAGTCATTTTTACCTGGAATCAGCAAGGTGGTGATTTCAAACCATACATCGGTTTCGTGCTTGAGATAACGCAAGGTATCCAGCACGGGTTGTAGATGAGAGCCAGTCAGCTTGACGTAAAAATCATCGGTAAATGCTTTCAGGTCAACGTTTGCGGCATCTATTTTTGCGTAAAAATCACGTCGGGCCTGATCATGCATATAACCGGCAGTAACGGCCACGGTTTTGATGCCGCGTGCATGGCAGGCATCCGCCACGTCCATCGCATATTCAGCGAAAATTACCGGATCATTATAGGTAAATGCTACGCTCTTGCAGCCATGTTTTTCTGCTGCAATCGCAATGTCTTCAGGCGAGGCTTGATCCATCATTTTATCCATATCCTTGGATTTACTGATATCCCAGTTCTGGCAAAATTTGCACGCCAGATTGCAGCCAGCGGTGCCAAATGACAGTACGCTGCTACCTGGGTAAAAATGATTAAGCGGTTTTTTTTCGATGGGGTCAATGCAGAAACCAGAAGAACGCCCGTATGTTGTAAGAATCATCTGATCACCCTGACGCATGCGTACAAAGCAGGCGCCGCGCTGACCTTCATGCAGCTTGCAATCACGCGGACAAAGGTCGCATTGCATGCGTCCATCTTCAATCATGTGCCAGTAACGGCCTAAGTAACTTGAATTTTCAATCATATTGTTGTCCTTTTACCGTGGGGTTTCGACTTTAGGACTTCTACATCTTTTGTAATGTCTTTTTCTTTCCATTTGCTCACCGTGTAGCGATAGAGCTTGACTTCGTCATCCCAGAATTCAGGCCGTAAGCCCGCTTTATGTTTTAGATGCGCCATAAACACGTCAGCATCAGGCAGTTGTTCCCAAACTTGCGGCAGAAAAGTGCTGCGATAGCGCCCAAACTCGAACACGATGCCATCGATGCCTGGCTGTAGTTGCGCCAGCGCATCACGCTCACCAGAGAACGCCATTGCTTGCATGGCTGACAGTAATGAAATTTCGATTTCGGTATAGTCTAATTCTGCTGCAGTTAGTGGCGAGAAGCGTGGATCACGAAATGCCGCGGCCTGGGCGTTGGCCTTAACATCTATCAACAAAGGGCGATGTGCTTCTAGTGTGCCGATGCAACCACGCAGCTTTTGGTTTTGAGTCAATGTAACAAAACTTGCACCTTTCTCTTGTAGCCATGGTAAATCTTCGGCAGTTTCGTCATACGGTCTGCCAAATGCATCAAAAATAGCGGCACGCGCAATTGGAATGAGCACTTGCCCAAGGTCGCTGGATGAGCTTTCAGCTAACTTAGTCATCGTTTGTTTCTTCCGTAAAAATAAATGAGGCATAACCAACGACTCTACTCTTGTCACCTGCGGTATCACCGGAATTACATAAATCCAATAGTTTGGGTTTTAAATGATGGTGGCTTGCGGCTAGAATCAATCCATTAACGGGCGTGCCGCCACAGGCTTGCTGGTGTGTTAATGAATCCTTCATGCTGAGGATATTTTGTACGGTTTCCTGATCAACTGACTGAGCCAATTTGTAGGGTAAGTAATGGGATAAATCAGAGCTGACAACGATCAAGGTTTCTGGTCCGCCCCACAGCGCGTCCAGTACTTCGGCTACCTCAGTAGGCGTGGCATCTCCCACAGCCAGAGGCACCAGTTTGAAATCATTGAGCACCGTTTGTAAAAATGGTAATTGCACTTCTAGTGAGTGTTCTTGACCATGGGCAGCACGGCTCACTACAACCTGACTCAAACCAGCAAGGGATGCAATGGCCTCTTGGTCAATTTCGATTTCTCCTAGCGGCGTTGCAAATGCATCAACATCTGGCAGGGCTAGGCCACGCACTGGTACGCGATGCACTGGGCCCAGCAATACCACGCGTTTGATTGATTCGCGCCCAGGTATGAGACGTGCATAAGCGATCGCTGCAGTTTGGCCAGAATAGATATAGCCAGCATGTGGAACAATGATTGCCTTGGGATGTGCATGGCCAACAGCCGGCGTTGCCGACTCTAGTAACGTTTTAATATCAGCGGCTAATGCTTGGCTATTGCCTGAATAAAAAGCACCAGCCACAGCAGGCTGACGGGTAGTGTGCATATTGAACCTCCACTGGGTAACAATTTGATTCTTATGCTTATGGTGGGGGTCAATTTGCAGTTTTCAATCGTATAAGGGTTTGCCCTTACGTGCTTGCACTAATTTACGCGTTTTGATTAATAAAGTAGATTACATGCTTCGACAATATGTTCGAAGTGATGTTCTGTTGTAAAAGCCTCTCCCCTGAATTAGGGGCGTTAGCTTTCATGTTATGTTAAATAGGAGGCATGATGGAACTTTTAAAAGTAACTCAGATAAACGCGAATAATCCTATTCCAGTTTTTGGGATTGAGTCTGATATTGAATCCAATCAAGAGTCGAGTACAGAAGATAGATGTTCTCGTATTGCTATATGTGCTTATTACAAAGCGGAAGCTAGAGGTTTTGAGCCTGGCCATGAGATTGAAGATTGGCTAGCCGCTGAAACGGAGGTGGATTGATGAGAATCTCGAATGTGAAATATCAAGTTAACTCAAACATCATTGCAGCAAATGTTGATGCTGAAAGTATTGCTAGTGCCGGCAATTGTCAAAGTGAAGAGGAAATGGCAGTTCTGACACTCTACGATAATGGCCTGATTTGCGAATGCAATAAAGCGGCGGCAAGCTTGTTGGATTGCTTGCCTAATAAACTGACTTGGCAACCTATATCTAAGTTCTTGCCATGGTTGGCGGAGACGCCGTTGATGCAGGGCGCAAATATTAACCCTAACTTACGCTTTCTATCTCATATTGGTTATAGTTTTGAGGTGATTAGTATGAGCGGAGTGCACTTTGCCTGTACGTTATTTTTTAACGAAATTGAAAGTTTTGGCAGACACCACCTGCGACTTATTTTCAGGCCAATTACGCCGGAATATACAGTAGTTTGAGTGGTTGTAGTGTGAGTAAAAGTTGTTCTACTGTCCGGTTATTTTTACCCACGGATTAACGCATTACTTCTTTCAACTGCTCTGATATTGCAGGGTTATCTAGTGTTGAAATATCCGAAGTAATTTCTTCGCCTTTAGCCAAGGTGCGTAAAAGCCTGCGCATGATTTTCCCTGAGCGGGTTTTAGGCAGGTTATCCCCCAAGCGGATTCCATCTGGCTTGGCGATTGGGCTAATTTCTTCGCCCACCTTAATTGCTAGGTAGTGTAGGGTTTGCAAGCAAAGCTTGCGAACCATGAGAGTTTTAGCGGTGCGCAAATAAAAAAGCAATTTGCACACACTTGCTGGCTTATGAGAAGCTTTCCGAAGTGTGCGCTTGAGGAGGGTTAGCCATCAAATGCGTTAATCTTTCCATCAATTTATCTGAAACGGTTTGGCCGTTTCTAGAATCTCTAATTGCCATATGCCATAGCGCTACACATGTTTTAAGATTATCTGAATTTTGAACTAATGCTATTTTTTGTTCAATGCCGTGACTCATTAATCCTAATTGCATCTGTGCTTCTTCTATTAAAAAAGTTTTAATAAAAGCAAGATGTTCAAGCGATAATGAATCTTCAATCTGATTAGTTTGGTTGTTATGATGATCTACTTGCTGATTTTTAGCGGCATCTGAACTTATTAAAAAACCGAGATTTTCCAAATCTAACAGCATTTGAATCGCATTACGTGAGTTAAAAAACTTAGCGAGTTCAGAATCTGTGCGCTTACCGTCCACCATAATCAATATTTGCCTGTGCTTTAAACTTAGAGAGCGATTTCCTTGTTCAAACTCATTGATTGCTTTATCAGTCTGTATATACACCTTATCCATAATCATTAAGCCGTTATTTAAAGACGAATTTAGCTTACCTATAAATAGTGACAGCATCGTGACGGTTTTATTAAAAATGATTAGAATATATTCAGCAGATTCCACCTAAGAGGGTTTTAGCAGTGTGCACATAAAAATCAATTTGCACACGGTGGCTTGCTGACCCCATTTATTTAGCGCAAAAACACATAATAAAAACGGCAACCGAGGTTGCCGTTATAGGAAATTGTGGCCTCGGTGCAACGAAGTGTAATCGAGGAATTGTGCTAAAGCAGATTATTTATGTGTGATGGTGCTACTTGCTTATCATCGCGCATTGTACTGTCGCCGAAGTGCGGCGGTACAATGCGCGGTTAGGCTTGCGCCTATTTTCTGACAACTATGTCAGCCTTCGTTTTGCCGACCATATCGAACAGCTCCTTCTGCTCGGCCGCCGGGACCTTGAATTTATCCAGGGATTTCTGGAACTCCTTGGCCATCACGTCCCACTCTTTCTCGCTGATGTTCAAATGAGCATGCGATTCCTTCATCGCCTTCCCTGTGTATTTGCACGACCCGCCGGACAACTCGCAGATCAATTGCGATACCTGGAACTTGAGGTAAGGCGCCGGGGAACTCTTCCGGCCTGCGTTAATGGCGGGATTCTTGTTCAGCTGCTTATTCACCACAAGCCGGTTGATGAAGTCA
>MHBU01000024.1:12295-101089 GCA_001803395.1 Methylotenera sp. RIFCSPLOWO2_02_FULL_45_14
CGTACCCGCTTGTTGTGCCGTTGCAATTGGGGCAATAGTTGTGGCTATCACAAACGCCATAGACGCAACCGCTATTTTCAGAATCTTCATATTTTTCTCCTACGTAAGTTTAGGATCTGCAATATTCCCAGTGCTGCCATGGATCCCGAGCACGGCAGCCAAGTGCCAAGATGGGGTGTCAATTAATCTCATCAAATCTCTCGAAAGGGGAAAGTCATGTCTATTATTACTCTAGGAATTGATCTTGCCAAGAACATATTTGCAGTACACGGTGTCGATGAAACAACCGAAATACGAGGTCAGTTCTAAAGCAGAGAATCAGCAGAATCAGGGGTCAGGTCTTGCAATCACTCATTTTTGATTTTAGCTTGATTAACTGCTCGACTGACAGTCGAATAGTGTACATCAAAAGCATCAGCAATTTGTTGCATCGTATAGTCTCCAGTTTCATAAGCCTGTTTCATAGCATTCTTAGTATTTGTAATAGTTTGAACATAATAAGCTAAAGGCTGCCCTGAACGTTTTCTTTGAGCTTTAGGGATTTCTTTTAACGCGTTTGGTTCTGCTTTGATGTGGCATTGCAATCTTTCCACAAAGTCGTCATTGCCAAGAAATATCTGATTCTTAAGACTTTCCCAAATAGGTGCTAAACCAACGCCTGCGCGAACAAAATTCTGATACGTAACGATTGCCTGATCTTTATTAGCTTCAAACTGACTTAATAACCAATCAACTTGCAAGCTTTTTAGCGGTGTGGTTTGATTAACTGTCGCTAGATAACTACTCCATGGCCAGTCTGCCACATCATTTACCATTTTCGCTCTAACGGGATTCAGCACCACATAACGGCATAATTCCAGTAAGTAATGGTCTTTTTCCACCAAAATGGCTTTATATCGCCCTTGAAATACGTGGCCGACGCGATGATGGTGGCGATTAAAATTTTGTGTGTAAACGCCATTTAAGTGACGCATACCTTTTGAAAGATTTCCTTCTATTGTTTCAATGACAATATGATAATGATTAGTCATCAAACAATAGGCATGGCAAATCCAATTAAATCGTTCGCAAACATCATTCAACAATGTAAGCCAGTTCAATCTATCTTCATCATCAAGATAAATTTCGCTTCTTGCATTACCCCTAGAGGTTACATGATATAACCCGCCAGGTAATTCTAATCTCAGAGGTCTCGCCATGAGTTGGAGTATAACTCAATTATGCGTTATTGCAAGACCTGACCCCTTGTTTGCGTGCTTGTTTGCGTGACCCCTTGTTTGCGAATACATCTGGATTTATTCATTTTATAAGCTGTTTTATGATGCTTCATCGCTTACTTTACCACTTCTTTCAACTGTTCCAAAATGGCAGGGTTATCTAGTGTTGAGATATCCGAAGTGATTTCTTCGCCCTTAGCTAAGGTGCGCAAGAGTCTGCGCATGATTTTGCCAGAGCGGGTCTTAGGCAGGTTATCCCCAAAACGGATTTCATCTGGCTTGGCGATTGGGCCAATTTCTTTGCCTACCCAGTCACGCAGTTCTGCAACGATTTTTTTAGCTTCTTCGCCTTGAGGGCGGGCACCTTTAAGCACCACATAGGCCACCACAGATTCACCTTTTACATCGTGTGGTTTTCCCACCACGGCGGCCTCTGCCACCAAGTGGTTAGAAACGAGTGCAGATTCAATTTCCATGGTACCTAAACGGTGGCCAGACACGTTAAGCACGTCATCAATTCTCCCCATAATAGTGAAGTTGCCAGTGACAGCATCGCGCACGGCACCATCGCCTGCCAGATAGATTTTGCCACCTAAATCTGCTGGGTAGTAGCTGGTTTTGTAACGTTCAGGGTCGTTGTAAATGGTGCGGATCATGGCTGGCCATGGTTTTTTGATCACCAATAAGCCGCCTGTGCCCCATGGCACGTCTTTGCCTGCTTCATCCACCACATCAATATCAATCCCTGGAAAGGGCAGTGTGCATGAGCCAGGCACTAAAGCCGTTGCGCCTGGTAGCGGGGTAATGACGTGGCCGCCAGTTTCGGTTTGCCAGAAAGTGTCAGCAATTGGGCAGCGGCTTCCACCCACTTGTTCAAAGTACCACATCCATGCTTCTGGGTTAATGGGTTCACCCACGGAACCCAATAAACGTAAGCTAGATAAATTGTAGTTTCTAGGATGTACTTCCGGGTTGGTTTCTGAAGCTTTAATCAGCGAACGAATGGCGGTTGGCGCGGTGTAGAAAATCGACACTTTGTGTTTTTCTATCATTTGCCAAAAACGCCCAGCATTAGGGTAGGTGGGGATACCTTCAAACACCACTTGTGTTGCACCCATTGCCAGCGGTCCGTAAGTCACGTAAGTATGGCCTGTAATCCAGCCCACGTCCGCGGTACACCAAAACACATCATCCGCGTGAATATCAAAGGTCCAGCGCATGGTGTTCATGGCGTGGAGTAAATAGCCAGCTGAGCTGTGTTGTACGCCTTTTGGTTTGCCTGTTGAGCCGCTAGTGTAGAGTAAAAATAGCGGGTGCTCTGCATTGACCATCACAGGTTCGCACGTGTCTGCAACACCTGCAACAAGGTCATGCCACCAGATGTCGTTACTATTCCAGGTAACATCTAGCCCGGTTTTTTTAAGTACCACTACTTTTTGAATAGAGTCGCAGCCGCCCATGGCAATGCCTTCATCCACTGCTGCTTTGAGTGGCATAGTCTTGCCGCCACGAAACTGACCGTCAGAGGTGATAACAGTTTTGGCACCGGCATCGATAATGCGCTCGTTCAAGCTTTTGGCAGAAAAGCCGCCGAATACTACTGAGTGCACCAGGCCTAATCTGGCACAGGCTTGCATCGCCACAATGGCTTCAACGCCCATCGGTAAGTAAATAATAACGCGGTCACCCAGATTAAGATTAAGTTTTTTTAGGCCATTAGCAAATTGGCAAACTTGGTGGTAAAGCGCTTTGTAGGTCACGGTTTTGCTACTGCCATCGTCAGCTTCAAAAATAATGGCGACTTTATTGGGGATAGTGCTTAAGTGTTTATCTAAACAGTTGGCTGAAACGTTGAGTTCGCCATCTTCAAACCATTTGTAAAAGGGTGCGTTTTCTTCATTGAGTGTTTTGGTAAAGGGTTTGTGCCAAACCAGTAATTCACGTGCTAATTTTTCCCAAAAGCCTTCGTAATCAGCAGCGGCTTCTGCACAAAGTGCGTTATAGGCAGCCATACCAGAAACATTGGCAGCTTTTACAAAATCGCTACTTGGCTCAAAAACGCGGTTTTCATGAAGAACTGACTCAATTGACATGCTTAAAATCCCCTTAAATCCTTGTTAGCCGTTTATAATTTGCCTCAAGGTTACCTAAATAAATCCTATAGATAAATACTAAAAATAAGTTGTTGCAAATGTGTAACAGCGCCATATTACCTGAAAATTCTTATGCTAACACTCGATAATTTGTTATCTGACAACCGCGCCCATTCTAGTGATGAGGCTTGCGTGCTTCATGCCGTTGCTTGTAGTCCATTTGTGGCTAGATTGTTTAGAAAAGATGTGGCCTTAATGCAGAATTTACTGACAAATCTGCATCAGCCATACCAGCTTAGTGATATGCAAAGCTTTTTATCGCAGCAAAAAATTGTCGATGAGATTAGCTTAAAGCGTGCATTGCGGGTTTTGCGCAGCCACGTGATGGCACGCGTGATTGTGCGGGATTTAAACTGTTTGGCAGATTTGCATGAAGTGATGCAAACAACCTCGCAACTGGCAGAGTGTGTGATCAATACCGCAATTGATTACTTGAATACTTGGCTGGTAGATATGTATGGCCAGCCTGTAGATACTGAAGGTCGTCTGCAAAATTTAATCGTGATTGGCATGGGCAAGCTAGGCGGCTGTGAGCTTAATGTTTCATCTGATATTGATTTGATTTTTGCTTATGAAGCAGAGGGCGAAACTCAGGGTGACAAACCAATTAGCAATCAAGATTTTTTTACACGCTTGGCTAAAAGGCTGATCGCTGCCATTGATGAAATTACCGAAGACGGTTTTGTGTTTCGCGTAGATATGCGTTTGCGCCCGTTCGGCTCTGAAGGCGCATTGGTCAGTAACCTTGATGCGCTTGAAGATTATTATCAAAACAACGGGCGCGAGTGGGAGCGCTACGCTTGGATTAAAGGGCGTGAAGTCACGGGCGGCAATGCTGTCGCAAAATTACTAAAACCGTTTGTGTTTCGTAAATACCTGGATTTTGGCGCATTTACCAGCATGCGCGATTTGAAAATTCAAATTCAGCGCGACGTTAACAGCAAAGGCATGCATGACAACATCAAACTGGGTCGCGGTGGAATTCGTGAGATTGAGTTTATTGCTCAAGTGTTTCAGCTGATTCGAGGCGGGCAAGATGTAAGCTTGCAAATTAAACCAACACTCTCAGTGTTAGCGCTGTTAAAAAACAGAGGCTTGTTACCTGAAAAAACCGTAGCTGAGCTGAGTGATGCTTATGTGTTTTTACGCAATTTAGAACATCGCCTAATGTATGTTGAAGATGCGCAAACACAGGAGTTGCCAAAGACAGATGAGGCGAAAGTGCGCATTGCTAAGGCAATGAATTTTGCCAGCTGGTCAGACTTTTTGGCAAAGCTGGACGCTTATCGTGCACAAGTGCAGCAACATTTTAATGCGACTTTTGATGAAGCTGACGCAGGTGAAGATGCGCTAGCGTCAGAAAAGTCCATTTGGAATGGTGCGCTTGCAGAAGTTGATGCCATAGGCGGTTTGCAGGAAATCGGCTTTACCGATGCACATGAAACATTGCGCCGTTTAAATACTTTGCATCAAAGTAGCCGCTATTTGCAATTGCCTGAGTTGAGTCGCCAACGCTTTGATGCGGTGATGCCTCATGTCATTGCGCAATCAGCCAAAATGCAGAATGCAGATATCACACTGACGCGTGTGACTGATTTATTAGAAAGTATTTGCCGTCGAGCTAGTTATCTGGCGCTGCTGGCAGAACACCCACAGGCGATGCAGTTGTTGGTTAAGTTATGCAGCAGCAGCCCATGGTTGGCGAATTATTTAGCACAGCACCCCATTTTGCTGGATGAGCTTTTAGATACACGTACTTTGTATGCAAAGCCTGATTTTATCGCCATGCGTGCAGAGTTGCTGGGTCGGCTAGCCGAGGCGGAAGGTGATATTGAGCGGCAGATGGATGTGATGCGTCACTTTAAACATGCCAATATATTCCGCTTTGCGGTGCAGGATATCAATGGCGAGTTGGCATTGGAGACAATATCCGATTACTTGAGTTACCTGGCTGATTTAATTATGAGCGTAGCTTTAGAAACTATTTGGCCGAATGTGCGCGGTAAACATCTTGATACGCCTAAGTTTGCAGTGATAGGTTACGGTAAGCTAGGCGGTAAGGAACTGGGCTACGCCTCTGATTTAGATATTATTTTTCTATATGACGACGAGTCCCCTGAAGCGGGTGAAGTGTATGCGCGCTTTGCGCAACGCATCAATAACTGGTTTAACAGCTTAACTTCAGCAGGTTTGCTGTATGAAACTGATTTACAGCTACGACCAGACGGCAACAGTGGCTTGTTGGTGAGTAGCGTTGCTGCATTTAGAGAATATCAACTTCATAAGGCTTGGGTGTGGGAACACCAAGCCATTACACGTGCAAGATTTGTGGCGGGTGACGCCAGTATAGGTAAAGCCTTTGATGGCATTCGCGTAGAGGTGATGACACAAACACGCAATGCCGAAAAACTGAAAGCAGAAGTGCTTTCCATGCGTGAAAAAATGCGTGAAGCTCAGCATTCAAGAGGCGCATTGTTTGATCTTAAGCATGGTATCGGTGGCATTATTGATGTTGAGTTTTTAGTGCAGTACTTAGTGTTGTTACATGCGCAAAATAATCTGTCATTGACCGGCAATATTGGCAATATTGGTTTATTAAAATTACTCGGATCCCTTAAAATTATTGATGCTGAATTGGCAGAACAAGTTGCCATGGCTTATCGAGAGTACCGGCATAGGCAGCACATGCTTAAACTACAAGGCGCAACGCAGTTGGGGGTAGAACTGGCAACTATTGCACACCATGTGAAAGCGGTAACCTTACTTTGGAACCAGGTTTTTGCTAATGGATAGGGCAGGCAGGCTTGCGCTGGTTTAGCAAGCTATTCATGTTTAATTCTATTTACGATAAAAATGATAACCGCGTTGCTTAAGTTCTGCCGTGCAATAGCAATATTTGTTACTTATTCCAACGCAACGCCGCCGTATGCACCGGGCTATCCCAATGTTGTTTGATCTCATCATCCAGTAAGCATAGTGTAATAGAAGCACCAGCCATGTCCAGCGCAGTGGTGTAGTTGCCAACCAATGAGCGTGAAATTTGAATGCCGTGCTGATTGAATAACTTAAGCGCGGTGTTGTAAATTAAGTAAAGCTCCATCAGTGGTGTGGCGCCAAAGCCGTTAATCAGCAACAGTGCTTCGTGCGTGCTTGTAGTGAATATGGCTCTCGTTTTGAGGTCGGTGATGATGGCCTCTACACAGTCACTCACAATGGCATCGGCTTCACGCATGGCTTCACGTCTGCGACCTGGCTCGCCGTGTATGCCTACGCCCATTTCAAGCTCGGTGTCACTAATGTCAAAAGTCGGGCGGCCTGCAGCAGGTACGGTGCAACTCGTCAGCGCTACGCCCATACTGGCGGTACGACTATTTACTTTGTCGCCTAATGCCTTGCAAGCTTGCAAATCGGCACCTGTTTCCGCCAAACTGCCTACACATTTTTCTACAATCACCGTGCCTGCAACACCGCGGCGGCCTGTGGTGTAAGTGCTATTGATGACAGCACAATCGTCGCTGGTGAGTACGGTAGCCGATTCAAAAGACAGCATCTCTGCCGCCATCTCAAAGTTCATCACGTCACCTGCATAATTTTTAACAATAAACAGAACACCTCGGTCAGCATGTACGGCTGTCGCCGCGGCGAGCATTTGGTCGGGTGTGGGTGAGGTGAATACATAGCCCGGGCAGGCTGCATCTAACATGCCATAACCTATATAGCCCGCGTGTAGTGGCTCGTGGCCTGAGCCACCACCTGAGATAATGGCAACTTTATTACTCGACTTTTGTTTGCGGGTTAAAAAATTGGGTTCTAAGTTGAGGGTAACTAGATCACCGTGTGCCAATGCAAAACCGCTCAGGCTTTCAGTTAAGACATCGTCAATTTTGTTGATAAATTTTTTCATGAGTAGTCCCTGGATTAAATATTCTTAAAATCAAAGCTTAGTCCACAAAAAACACGAAAACCACGAAATAAAACAACATGCTAATTTTACTTACTAGCTTACCCATTAGTTTTTATTACGGCGTATGGAGTTCTTTAAATTTGTTCGTGTTTTTAGCCATACTTGCCAGCTTGCTGGCTTAGTATGGGTTATCAGTTTTTTCTGATTAGTGAGTTTCGTGGATAAGTGTTTTTTAAGAAATGAGTTTACAAACTGTCGTTATCATCAATTGGCAGCTTTTAGCACCAGGGTCTATGTGACCAATGGCACGCTCTCCCAAGCTGGCGGCACGACCTTTGGTGGCGATTAAGTTTTTTGTAGCGAGCATGCCTTGCTCTGCGGTTTGTATAAGTGCAGCACTAATTTCTTGTACATTAGTGTTGGTGGCTGCAAGTGCTGTGAATTGATTGGCAACAGGGATCAGAACATCCAGCATGGTTTTTTCACCAAGATCTGCTTTGCCACGCTGGCGGATAACGTCAACGCCAGCGGCAAAAGCGGTCGCATAAGTTTGCACGGATTCATCGCCACTTTCTTTGATGACTTTTGCCATGCCCATAAAAAAACTTGCGAGGAGTGGCCCAGAAGCACCGCCGATAGTGCTGAGTAACTTTAAACCAATTTTATTCAGTGCTGCGTCAGGTGTCAGGGGTTCTAATTCAGTTTGCATTTCAACAATCGCGCTAGCGCCACGTTTCATGTTGATGTAATGATCACCATCGCCAATCGCGCGGTCCAGGGATTCCAGCTCTGATTCGTAGCTTAAAATGGTGTCACGTATGGCTACAGTTGCAGATAAAATAAATGATGTTTTCATTTCATGAATAACACTATATTGTGAATTGATTAAAGTTGTTAAACTCTATACATGTTATGCCATCATTACAACTCATGAGCTTACGTTTCCGCTTAAATTTACTCATTACCTTACTATCACTGGCTTTTATATTGGTGGTCGGCACGATTTTGGTGAATGATACCCGCATTTCAATTCGCGAGCGGGTAGAAGCTGCAAGCCGTGTGACGGTGCAATTGCTAGATACCGTGATTGTGAGTTCTGCGATAAACCCTGAAATGGGGCCTACACATATCGTGTTACAGCAATTTCTAACATCATTAGGCTATGTGCGTAGTAGTCATATTGCGCTTTATGATTATCAAGGGCATGAACTTTATCATTCGCCAGAATCAACATTCAAAAGTGATGTGTATCCGCCAGAGTGGTTTGTAAAGCTTGTAACACCCAAGGTGGAAACGGTAGAGCGTAAGATTCGCTATGGCACTTTGGTGGTATCGTCCAGCGCCGCAGGTTCCATTCGTGAGGCATGGTCTGGATTTAACCAATTGATGTGGGTTGGGTTAACGTTCTTTTTGCTGCTCAACACCATGGTATATCTGTTGTTAAGTCATGCGCTTAGGCCCGTTAATCGAATCTTAGCTGCTATTAACCGTATTGAACAAGGCGACTTAACCACGCGCTTGCCAACGCTTGCCTTGCCGGAGTTTGATCGTATTGGGCATAGTCTTAACCGCATGGCTGAGTCACTCACAGCTGAGCGTCAGCTAGAAGAGAACCGTCAATTAACGCATTTAATTCAAAAGCATATCGAAGAGGAGCGTGGAAGCTTAGCGCGCGAACTGCATGATGAACTTGGTCAATACGTGACAGCCATCAAAACCTTTGCCGTAGGCATTGCTAATAAAGCCAACGCCAATAGCGCAAGTGCGGGGATGGCTGAGATTGCATCAAGTGCGCAAATCATCGTATCCGCAGCGAATCAAATATACGACGGCATGCATAATATTGTGCGCCAATTACGTCCAGGTTCGCTGGATAACTTGGGCTTGGCTGAAACCTTAAAAGATTTGGTGAGCAGTCATCAAATGCAGCATCCAGAAATTCAGATTCAACTCTATTTGTCTGAAAACCTGCAGTCAGGAGACTTAAAGTGTTTAGGTGAAACTATTAGCATCAATTTGTATCGAATAGTGCAAGAGTCAATCAATAATGCGTTGAAATACGCGCAGGCAACGACAATTGACGTTAGACTCATCAAAACGTCTGAGGGTGAGTTGCAGTTGAGTATTAAAGATAACGGAATAGGCATGAACGTAGAAACGGTTGACCAAACCCGACATTTTGGTTTGCTTGGTATGCGTGAACGTGTGCAGGCCTTACATGGAAGCTTTAAAATTGAGGCTGCGCCAAATCAAGGCACGGCGATTTATATTAATGTTCCTAGTGGCGCTTCAAGTCAATTGTACTAATAATGAGAGAAAGTAAGCAACATGAGTCAAATTAACGTCATGCTAGTAGATGATCACGCTGTCGTACGCATGGGATTTAAAATGTTGCTGGAGTCAGATGTTGACATCAAAGTGATTGCTGAAGCCGAAAATGGCGAGCAGGCGATTCAGCGTTACATGGAACATAAACCCAATGTGGTGGTGATGGACATTACCATGCCAGGTATTGGTGGCTTAGAAGCGATTGAGCGTATTTTAGCAAAAGACAATTCTGCTAAAATTTTAGTATTATCTGCGCATGAAGATTCGGTACACCCCAAGCGCGTGCTGAATGCAGGTGCCATGGGCTATTTAACAAAGCGTAGTGCGGCTGAAGAGCTGATTAAAGCGATTAGAACCGTTGCCACAGGTAAGAAGTATTTAGAAGCCAGTGTGGCACAGCAGATGGCCATTCAGCAGCTATCTGGCGACCAAAACCCTGTGGACGTGTTGTCACCACGTGAGTTCGAAGTATTTATGGCGTTGGCCAAAGGCAAAACCACCAATGACATCGCCGAAACTTTATTTTTAAGTCCACGCACCGTGGGAACGCATCTTTATAACATCAAGCAGAAACTCAATGCTAATAATTCTGCTGAAATTGCCTTGATCGCTATGCGTAGCGGGTTATTAGATGCTTAATCATTTGCCTGAGTTCAAAAAACTCGACTGCTGCTAAATTTCTAACGCTAAGGCTCTATCTCAATAGCTTTGTATTCTGCCGGAACAGGTGGGTAGGTTAGTTTCATGCTTTTAAGGGTGGTGAGTAAAAGCCTCGAAATAAGCAGGTTGCGATTGGTTTTAGAGTCGGCGGGTATGATGTGCCATGGCGCATGGTCAGTAGAAGTGGCTTGAATGGCTTGTTCGTAAGCTTGCATGTATTGTGGCCAAAGTGCGCGCTCTTTTAAATCGCCAGGATTAAATTTCCAGGTTTTTGTTGGATCATCTAACCTTTCTTGCATGCGCTTTTTTTGCTCTTCTTTGGAAATATGTAAAAAGCATTTAATAATGGTGGTGCCGGTTTCTGTAAGCATGCGTTCAAAATCGTTGATTTGTGCATAACGGCGCTTACATTCAGCCTCATCAATCCAGTTGTGTACTTTTACAATGAGTACATCTTCATAATGGCTGCGGTTGAAAATGACCAATTCACCAGCTTTGGGTACTTGTTGATGAACTCGCCATAGGTAGTCATGTGCAAGCTCCTCGCTACTAGGAGCTTTAAAGCTAGCCAGGCGAATACCCAGTGGATCCGACTCTTTGAATACGTGGCGCACGGTACCGTCTTTTCCGCTAGCATCCATACCTTGCAAAACTAACAGCACTTTATGTTTGCCTTCAGCATGTAAAATATCTTGTAACGCATTTATTTCAGTCGCCAGCTTAGTAAGATCGACAAAATTTTGATCTTTGTTGCCAGTACGCTCAGTTTTATCTTTAGGGTCGTAATCTTTGAGAGAGAATTTTTTTGGATTAACGCGATACTTATCAAGGTTTGCCATTTTTGCTTTCAAAATATCATGTGAATAAAAAAGCCCGCTGATTCAATCAGCGGGCTTTCAGTCGTAGCTACATAACACAAGCGTTAATCAATTTCATGTGTCAGTCTAATTTAAGTGCTTTGGTATAGTTAATTAAGCCATTGGTAGAACTGTCATAATTACTCACCACTTCATCGTTAATTAATTGTGGAAAAATTTGTTGTGCAATTTGCTTGCCGTATTCCACGCCCCATTGGTCATAGCTATTGATATCCCAAATAATCCCCTGTACGAATATTTTGTGCTCGTATAACGCAATGAGTTTACCTAGTGTGTTAGGCGTGAGTTTATCAAACAGAATTGAAGTAGTCGGGCGGTTACCTTCAAATACTTTATGCGGTAGCAAGTTCTCAAGCGCCTCACCAGATAAACCTTGAAGTTCAAGTTCTGTGCGGGCCTCTTCTTTAGTTTTACCTAGCATAAGCGATTGCGTTTGCGCCAAAAAGTTAGCAATGAGAATTTTATGGTGTGTGTTGCCATCATTGCCTACTTTATAATGGCTATGCGCGGGCATTAAAAAATCAGATGGGATAATTTGCGTACCTTGATGAATCAGTTGGTAGAATGCATGTTGACCATTCGTGCCAGCCTCGCCCCAAATCACCGGGCCGGTTTTATAAGTAACACGTGTGCCATTACGGCAAATAAATTTACCATTACTTTCCATGTCGGCTTGTTGTAAATAGGCTGGAAAGCGTGCCATTCCTTGATCATAAGGCAAAATAGCTTGTGAATCTACATGGAAAAAATTGTTATACCACACGCCAATCAGCGCCAGAATAACTGGCATATTTTGCTCTAACGGAGCCGTTTTGAAATGATTGTCCATTTCATGCGCGCCTGTGAGCAGGGCTTCAAAGTTATCCATCCCTACATACAAGGCAATCGATAAACCGATGGCAGACCAGAGTGAATAACGACCACCAACCCAGTCCCAAAAAGTGAACATGTTTGCGGTATCAATACCAAATTCTTGCACGGCTTTAACATTGGTAGAAAGTGCAACAAAGTGTTTTGCAATATGTGCGTTATCTTTTGCAGCGGTTAAAAACCAAGTGCGCGCAGACTTGGCATTGGTCATGGTTTCTTGCGTGGTAAAGGTTTTTGACGCTACAATAAAAAGTGTGGTTTCAGGGTTACATTTTTCTAAGGCGCGCATTAAATGGGCGCCATCAATATTAGACACAAAATGTACTTGTAAGTCTGGACTGGCGTATGGTTTTAATGCATCACACACCATGACGGGGCCTAGGTCAGAACCGCCAATACCGATGTTCACAATATCAGTAATACGTTGGCCTGAATAACCCAACCAACTACCGTTGTGCACTTTGTCTGAAAACTGACGCATCTGCGCTAATACAGCGTTTACGTCGGGCATCACATCATGCCCATCCACCATCACTGGTGTGTTAGCGCGGTTACGCAAGGCTGTATGCAATACAGCGCGATTTTCGGTGATATTTATTTTTTCACCCGCAAACATTTTATCGCGCCATTGCTCAATTTTAGCTTCGCGCGCCATTTGGAATAGTAGCGATAGCGTTTCATCGGTAATACGATGTTTTGAGTAATCAAATAAAATATCAGCAAATTTCAGGCTGAATTTATTAAAACGGTTAGCATCTTGTGCGAATAAGTCGCGCATGTGGGTAGATGCGATTTGCTGTTGGTGTTGGTAGAGTGTTTGCCATACAGGGAGTTGATTTAGGCTTGCCATTTTAATAGTAGTGCTTTATATTCAATAGGTTATTGTATTTGTAATACGATGCCAGATAATGGTGGTAATGTAATTACAAGCGACTGTTGATGATGCATCCATGCGATATTTTCGGTTTGTAAGCCAGCGACGTTGCCTTGATTACTGCCACCATAACAGCTTGCATCACTGTTAAAAATTTCATGGTAGCTGCCGGCTTGTGGCACGCCAATGCGATATTCATGGCGTAACACAGGCGTAAAGTTCAGTACTATTATAACAAAACTATTGTCCAACCCACGTCTTACATAACTGACAATTGATTGCTCAGTATCATGACAGTCTATCCATTCAAAGCCTTGCACTTCAAAATCAAGGGTATGTAAGGCGTTGAGTTCTTTATATAGTTTATTTAAGTCAGTATTAAGTTGTTTAACTCCTTGATGCCATTGGTGACCTTCATAGTCATCACCAAGTAAATGCCAATCAAGGCTGGAGTTCACATTCCATTCACGTCCTTGACCAAATTCGTTACCCATAAAGTTAAGCTTTTTACCAGGGGAAGTCATTTGATAGGTGAATAATAAGCGTAAATTTGCAAATTTCTGCCAAACGTCACCTGGCATTTTATCTAGTAGTGATTTTTTACCATGAACGACTTCATCGTGAGAAAACGGCAATACAAAGTTTTCTGAATAGGCGTAAAGCTGACCAAAGGTGAGCATGTCATGGTAGTAGCGTCTATGCACGGGGTCGTTTTCAATGTATGACAAGGTATCATTCATCCATCCCATATTCCATTTCATGTTAAAGCCTAGCCCACCCAAATACACTGGGCGTGACACCATCGGCCATGCAGTTGATTCTTCCGCAATGGTGAGTACTCCCGCGAAATCTTCACCCACCATCACGTTAAGTTGTTTTAAGAAATCTATGACGTCGAGATTCTCTCGACCACCAAATTTATTTGGTAGCCATTCACCCGCTTTACGTGAGTAATCAAGGTAGAGCATAGAGGCTACAGCATCAACACGTAAGCCATCGATATGGAATTCTTGCAGCCAAAAGTAAGCATTGGCAATTAAAAAGTTACGTACCTCATTACGACCGTAATTGAAAATATAAGTCCCCCAGTCTTGGTGTTCACCTAAACGAGGGTCTTCATGTTCATATAAAGCCGTGCCATCAAAGCGTGCTAATGCCCAGTCATCTTTGGGGAAGTGGCCTGGTACCCAGTCTAAAATCACACCGATATTGGCTTGGTGAAAGGCATCAATCAAAAAGCGCAAATCATCTGGTGAACCAAATCTATTAGTGACACCAAAATAACCAGTGGTTTGGTAACCCCATGATTCTGTAAGTGGATGCTCGGAAATCGGCATTAGTTCAATATGAGTGTAACCCATGCTGGCTACATGTGGCACCAGTGTTTTTGCTAGTTCACGATAAGTTAAAAAGTGGCCTTTATCATTACGTTGCCATGAACCTAGATGCACCTCGTAACAATTGAAAGGCGCGTGTAGCCAATCGCGCTGTTTACGCGCTTCCAACCATTGCTTATCTTCCCACTGATGATAACTGGTGCTGATTTTTGCACTAGTCCCTGGGCGTTGTTCAAACTCAAAACCGTAGGGATCCGTTTTGACTGAAATGTTGCCAGAGTGGCGATTGCGGATTTCAAACTTATAAGTGTCGCTAGTGGTCAGGTTGGGAATAAAAATATCCCAAACCCCGCTTGAACCATGCGCGCGCATCGAGTGTATGCGGCCATCCCAATTGTTAAAACTACCAATTACGCTGACACGTTCAGCGTTAGGTGCCCAAACGGCAAAGCGCACGCCAGTAACGTCATCTTGTGTGATGCATTGTGCACCTAATGTTTTATAAGCTTGTTTTAAGCGGCCTTCACCAAATAGGTAAAGCTCATCCTGGGTAAGGCTGGAGCTAAATGAATAGGGATCATAAGTTTCATAACTGTGAGTAGTAGCTTCCACTTTGAGTAAGCAAGGTGTTTCAAGTGGAGTTTTGCTGGTGTATTCAAACAGACCATCGCGATGCGTTTTTTCAAGCTTTTCCCAGGTCTTGCCTGTCTTGATTTGCACCTCAGAGGCGTAAGGTAAAAACGCTCTAAAAACAAAATGTTGGTCTTCGGGCTCATTAACAGTGTGATGACCTAAAAAACTAAACGGGTCATGATGACGTGCTTCTAAAATAAGCTGACGTGCATGTGTATGTGCTTTTGATACCAATTGAGTTGCTTTAGATTTTGCCAAAATTACATCCCCTCTTTTAAGGAATTTTAGTTTTTATTTGCTAGTTTAGATCCATTTTAGCTAGATTATAATGCTTTAAGCTGATTATAATGTAATCAATTGCAATCGTAAGTAAATTAAACTAGTGAGCCCAGCTAGTGCAATGTAAGGGAATCTGTGTCAATCGAGTTTGTGGTGCAATGTGCCCAAAACTCGATTGACACAGGTTCTCATAAGTAACTAACCAAACTTCAGGAGGGCATCATGTCATCAAATCGACAAGTGGATCAACATTCAGATCGTTTTATTAGTACTTTAACCAAAAATACTGTCGCGATTATTCTAGCAGGCGGGCGCGGTAGTCGTTTAAAGAACCTGACAGATTGGCGTGCAAAGCCTGCGGTGCAATTTGGTGGGAAGTTTCGTATTATTGATTTTCCGCTTTCAAATTGCATAAACTCTGGCATCCGCCGTATTAACGTGGCAACCCAATATAAAGCGCAAAGCTTAATCCAGCATATTCAACGTGGGTGGGGGTTTTTACGTGGCGAATTTAATGAGTACGTCAATATTATCCCGGCACAACAGCGTATTTCAGAAGATTGGTACAAAGGCACGGCTGACGCAGTGTATCAAAACATAGATTTATTGCGCGAAGGCGGTGCAGATTATGTGTTGATTTTAGCGGGTGATCATATTTATAAAATGGATTACGGCCAAATGTTGGCTACGCATGTGAAAAATAATGCGGACATGACGGTAGCATGCATCAATGTCCCTTTAGACGATGCAAAGGGCTTTGGTGTATTGGCAGTTGATGATATAGACCGCGTGATTGAGTTTGCTGAAAAGCCAGCTAACCCAAAACATATGCCAGGCGACACCACTAAAGCTTTTGCGAGTATGGGCATTTATGTATTTAATGCTAAATTTTTGTATGAGCAGCTGATTCGTGATGCCGGGGACTCAAAATCCAGCCATGACTTTGGCGGCGATATTATTCCCTATATTATCAATAAATATAAAGTGCAAGCGCACCGTTTTACTGATAGTTGTGTAGGGGCTAAGAACGATAATTATTACTGGCGTGATGTGGGTACGATTGATGCCTATTGGGAAGCTAATATGGAGCTCACCAAGGTGATTCCTGAGCTTAATTTGTATGACAGAGACTGGCCGATTTGGACGTATCAGGAACAATTGCCACCTGCCAAGTTTGTATTTAATGATGAGGGCAGAACAGGCACGGCGATAGATTCTCTTGTTTCTGGCGGTTGCTTGATTAGTGGTTCATGTATCATAAGTTCTGTTTTGTTTTCTGATGTACGTGTGCATAGTTATTGCAACATTGAAGGTTCAGTGATTTTGCCCAAAGTCACAGTTAATCGAAATGTAGTGCTCAAAAATGTGGTTATAGACCGTGGTTGCGTCATTCCAGAAGGCATGCAAATTGGCGTGGACTTAACACTTGATGCAAAACGTTTTTATGTGTCTGAAAAAGGTGTTGTGTTAGTTACACCGGATATGTTGGGACAAGATTTATACCGCGTGGTTTAAATGAAGCGTTTGATTTAGCTCAATGGCAAGTGCTAGGGGCTTGCTATTATCTGTGACCGTCTGTTTTTTCTTAATTTAATAGTTTAAGGTTTCCTTGAAGTGAATACTGCTCGACCTAAGTTATATCTCAACCTCTACTGGCACATGCACCAGCCAGATTATCGTGATTTGGCAACGAATGAATACGTGCTGCCGTGGACTTATTTACACGCCATAAAAGATTATAGTGACATGGCGTATCACCTTGAAATTAACCCTGCAGTACGCGTGAGCTTTAATTTCGTGCCAATTTTATTAGAGCAGCTTGAAGATTACACGCAGCAATTTAAACAAAACACGATACGCGATCCTTTGCTTGCGTTGCTGATAAAAAAAGACTTGGAAGACATCAGCCTTGAGCAATGTCATTTGATTGTGCAGAGTTGCTTTAAGAGTCATCATGAAAAAATGCTCAGCCCGTTTCCGCATTACCAACGCTTGTTACAGCTGTATCAGTTGGTAGAGCCGATGATGACGAATGATCAATTTCATTATCTATCCGCGCAATATAAAGCAGATTTGCTCGTGTGGTATCACCTGGCCTGGTGTGGCGAGAGCCTGAGGCGCACTAATAAAATAGTGCAAGTATTGATGGCTAAAGGTGCGTTATTTACTTATGAAGAAAGGCAGCAGTTATATGCAGTAATCGCCGAAACGGTTTCACATTTAATTCCGCGTTATAGAGCCTTGATGGCACGTAAGCAAATTGAAATTTCTACCACGCCGTATTACCACCCCATACTGCCGTTGTTGCTCGATTTTAAATCCACGCTGGATGCTATGCCTGATGCACTTTTGCCAGAAAACGCTAAGTATATGGGTGGGCAAAGCCGTGCAGTTGCACATGTGTTATCCGCTAAAAAAGCGCACCAGCATTATTTTGGCGCTGTGCCGCGTGGTATGTGGCCAGCTGAGGGCGCTGTTTCACATGCTGCACTGTCGCTGATGGCTGAGCATGGCGTAGAGTGGGCCGCAACTGGGCAAGGTGTTTTGGCTAACAGCTTAGTTAAATCTCATTTAAGTGTCGCGAATAAAGATGAGTATTTATATCAGCCGTACCGCGTGACCAATGGTAAGCATGATGTTTTGTGTTTTTTTAGAGATGATGAGCTCTCAGACAAAATTGGTTTTGAATATGCAAAAATGCATTCCAACGAAGCCGTGGGCGATTTTGTCCGGTCACTTGAGCGTATTCAGCAGGCGAACACCGGCAATCAATCCAAAGTGGTGAGCGTGATTTTAGACGGCGAAAATGCATGGGAATACTTTCCATACAATGGCTACTACTTTTTAAGCGAGCTATACGAAGCGCTGGCAAAACATCCTGACATTAAAATGACTACTTTTAGTGACATCGTTGATTTATATCAATCCAAAGCCAGTAAAACTCATGGATTATCCGCGCCTGCTTTACCGCAAGTGGCCGCAGGAAGTTGGGTATATGGTACGTTTAGCACTTGGATTGGTAGTAAAGATAAAAATATGGCGTGGGATTTACTGTGTGAGGCTAAGAAAGCTTACGATACGGTATTGGCATCCGGTGGTTTAGATGCGAAGCAGCTTAGCGCGTGTGAGCGTCAACTTGCTATTTGCGAAGGTTCGGATTGGTTCTGGTGGTTTGGTGATTACAACTCATCCGATAGCGTTGCTAGTTTTGATCAACTCTACCGTCGTAATTTAATCAATTTGTACAACTTGCTTGGTCAATCCGTGCCAGAAGTCTTGCATCAAAAAATTAGTGCGGGTGGTGGCGATGCAGACAATGCGGGTACCATGCGGCGTGGGCAGGCATAAGTTGTAGATCTAATAGCAGGCAATGTTTTGCGCATCCTTTTTATTTCTGTAGAAATTTATGACTTTAGAAGCTAACCGATCACCTTTAACTCAACGCCAGGCAGGCGTGTTGTTGCACATTAGTTCACTGCCTAGCGCCTATTACACGGGTGATTTAGGGATAGAAGCTTATCGTTTTGTCGATTTTTTACACGATATTGGCGCAACTGTCTGGCAAACTTTACCCATTAACATGCCGCACGCTGACAACTCGCCTTATCAGTGCTTATCCGCACATGCTGGAAATCTAGACTTTATCAGCTTGGAAACATTGCAAACACAAGGCTTGCTAACAAAAGAAGATTTAAGCGGATTACTTACCAGTAAAACCCATTTGCTGGCTAAGGCGTATGACACATTTAGCCAGCAAGCCGATAAAAAAGCGCAGCAAGAGTTTACCCGTTTTTGCAAAAAACATGGGCATTGGTTAAATGATTTTTCCTTGTTTTTGGCATTGCGCAATCAATTTAATGATGCTGGCTGGAGCCAATGGCCTGAAGCCTATAAAAACCGTGATAAAAAAACGTTAAAACTGGCGCAAGCTGAGTTGGCTCAAGAAATTGCGGTGATTAAATTTGCGCAGTTTATTTTCTTTACACAATGGTTAGCGCTAAAAAAATACGCGAGCCATAGAAAAGTAGCCTTATTTGGAGATATTCCAATTTTTGTGGCTTATGACAGCGCAGATGTATGGGTTGAACCGCATTTTTTTAAGCTTGATGCCGATAAAAATATGACCGTAGTGGCAGGTGTGCCACCTGATTATTTTTCTGCAACGGGTCAGCGTTGGGGTAATCCGCATTACAACTGGGATGCCATGGCTGCGAATGGTTTTAGCTGGTGGGTGTCGCGCATGGCGACTCAACATGAGTTATTTGATATTGTACGTATTGATCATTTTAGGGGTTTGGAAGCGGCATGGGAGATTCCCGCGACTGAAGAGACGGCGATCAATGGAGTTTGGGTGTTAGCGCCTGGCGATGCGTTACTCGCAGCGATAACAGCGGCCTTACCTGATATCAACTTGGTGGCAGAAGACTTAGGTATTATTACCGCAGAAGTAGATGCTTTGAGAGCAAAATACAACTTGCCAGGCATGAAGATTTTGCAATTTGCATTTAGCGGCACGGATGACAACCCATATCTACCGCATAATATTGAGGAAAATAGCGTGGTTTACACTGGCACGCACGATAATGACACGACAGTGGGTTGGTATGACGCAATGGATGAGCAACAGCGCGAACATGTGCACGCTTACCTACGCGTATCTCACTACGAGCAGCATGAGCCGAATATGCCTGACGATTTAATTGCCATGGCACTTGAATCAAATGCGCAATTGGCGATTATTCCTATGCAAGATATATTGGCACTAGATGGCAATCATCGTATGAATACACCAGGTACTGTTACCGGCAATTGGCACTGGCGCTTTAATTGGCAGCAGTTATCAATCGAGAAAAAAGTCAGCATTACCGAGCTGATTACACGAACAGGGCGGCATTAAGTGCATGGCGACGTTAATTGGCATAGATGTTGGTGGTACTAATTTACGCGTTGGTGTAGTGGAATGTCATGAATTTACCCCACCCCGGTTACTAGAAGAAGTACGCTTTCAGGCGGACTTTTCCAGCCTTTGTAAATCACACCAATATTCATCAGAACAAACCTGGCAAACAATTTTAACTACAATTGCGGATGCCATTAACAGCGTTCGTGCGCAGTACCCAGCTATATTGGCGGTTGGTATTGGTTTTCCTGGGTTTATAGACCCTGTTACACAAACGATTTCACAATCTCCCAATTTACCAGGCTTAAGCAATGTAGATTTAAGTGCAGATTTAAGCGCGATAATTGCATTGCCGGTCATTACTGAAAACGATGCATTAGCCGCAGCTTATGGTGAATATATTATGCATTCATCTCAAGCCATTGGCCAAACAAGTGGTCAAGCAGGTAGTTTGATTTATTTAGGTTTAGGCACAGGCGTGGGTGGTGGTTTGATTTTGAACGGTAAGCCATTCCAAGGCCAGCATGGTGTGGCAATGGAAGTTGGGCATATTACGGTTCAGCCCAATGGCAGGTTGTGCGGCTGTGGCAATTTAGGCTGCATGGAGCAATATGCCTCAGCCAGCGGGGTTGCAATTAGCTATTTTGAGGCAACAAACCAGCAATGCACTGCTGTAGAAATTGCAACACGTGCTAAAGCTGGTGATGAAGCCGCAATTGCAGCTTATCAGCGCGCGGGCGCAACACTGGCGCAAGCATTAGCGCATATATTAAAAGTGATTGATGTTGCAAACGTAGTCATCGGTGGTGGTATGAGTGCTGGCTGGCCGTTGATGCAACAGGCTTTTCATCAGCAATTAGAACAAGATTTAATCCCCGCTTTACGCGGCAAGGTCAACGTGAGTATTTCTAATGTGGGAGATCAGGCGGGGATTATTGGGGCGGCACTACTCTCAAACCTTGTCTCAAAACCGGTCTCAAACTCTGTCTCAAAACTTGTAAGGTAGTTTATAGCTAATCTTCTAAATAATGACCGTAATGCCTTGGCTACTACAAGTGTGGCTCAATTCACTGGATATAGTATGTCACTATTTTTTGGGTAGTCCCAGTGCAACAGCAGGTTCATAGAATGTAAATCCCAGCGCGGTGGCAACAGACTGATTGGTCACTTTGCCCTGATGCACGTTTAACCCGTTCAGAAGATGCCAGTTATCGCGTAGTGCTTGCAAGCCCTTATCTGCAAGTGCCAGCACGTAAGGTAGCGTGGCATTATTGAGCGCATAGGTCGAAGTGCGAGGTACAGAACCCGGCATGTTGGCGACACAGTAATGAATAACGCCATCGACCACATAGGTTGGTGCATCGTGGGTGGTCGGACGCGAGGTTTCGCAACAGCCGCCTTGGTCGATTGCAACATCCACTATCACGCTCCCAACTCTCATATTCCTGACAATGTCACGTGTGATTAGCTTAGGGGTCGCCGCACCCGCAATCAGCACCGCACCGATCACGAGATCGGCAATACTACAGTGATGCTCAATCGTTTCTGCTGTCGAATAAACGGTATGCAGACGATGACCAAACTGCTTACGGAGGCTGCGCAGGACATCTATATTGCGGTCCACCAGTGTCACTGTAGCCCCCATGCCGAGGGCGACATCAATGGCATTGGTACCGACTACTCCACCGCCGATAACTGTTACTCTGGCAGGTTCAACCCCGGTGACGCCGCCCAGCAGTATGCCAGGACCGCCATGTGCTTTTTCTAGAAAATAGGCGCCTGCCTGAACCGCAAGCCGTCCCGCCACCTCTGACATCGGTGCCAGCAATGGCAAGCCGCCGCCATCGGCAGTGACTGTTTCATAGGCGATGCAAGTTGCGCCGGAGTTAACCAGGTCTTGAGTCTGCTCAGGGTCGGGGGCAAGATGCAGATAGGTAAAAATAATCTGCCCGGGCTTTAGCCACTTGCGCTCGACGGCTTGAGGCTCCTTGACCTTGACGATCAGTTGCGCACGCTCGAATATTTCCTGTGCTGATTTGACAATGGATGCACCGGCGGTCTGGTATTGCTGGTCTAGTACACCGATTCCGTCACCCGCCCCTGACTCGACAATGACCTCGTGACCGTGCGCCACCAACTCTCGCACACTGCCCGGCACCAGACCAACCCGATATTCGCGCACCTTGATTTCTTTGGGGACCCCGATCAGCATATTTCTGTTAGCTCCTCATACAATAATTGCCGCTACATTAGGAACATAAAGCGGCCAAGTATTGCATAACCACTTCGTGATACTGGAATCATATCAGAGTAGAACAAGCTTACGTTTGCTTTTGCCATGTTTAGCTTGCTACGTCAGGACCGTGAACCTAAAAACCTGGCATGACAGTTAATTTTTCTTTAGGGTAGCTTTAGTTGATTCCCCATATTTTTGCATGTGGTACATTACTACTGTAGCTTGGCAATAACTATTTCTATTGGCTATCTCATTAATATCAATTATCCATATAGATTGACGATAACAGGAGGAGAAGGGGATTGCGATTTATTCAAGCTATCGGTCTAATGTTCTGTTTGGCTTACCTGCCGCAGGCGATGGCGGAATCACCGTCATTTCCCGTTACAGGCGGGGTGTTTGAATATACAGTTCAACCTGGCGACTATCTGATCAAGATCGGCGCGCGTTTTGGCGTGGCGGCAGAAATGCTGGCGCGCGAAAATGTCCTAGAGTATAGCGCTAGGCTGATGCCGGGGCAGAAGCTGACAATCGACAACAGGCACATCGTGCCGGAATTGCGGGAGGATGGCCTGCTCATCAACCTGCCGCAGCGCATGCTCTATTATTTTCGCGGCTGGGAGTTGGTGGCCGCCTATCCGGTGGGATTGGGTAAGCCGAGTTGGCCGACGCCGGCAGGCGAGTTTAGCGTGACCAATAAGGCATTCAACAAGACCTGGCGCGTGCCGAAGTCCATTCAGGAGGAGATGCGGCGCGAAGGTCAAGTGGTAAGGACAGAAGTGCCGCCGGGTCCCAATAACCCCCTTGGCAAGCACTGGCTTGGACTCAGTCTGACGTCGATCGGCATTCACGGCACCATCGCGCCGGCCAGCATTTATCATTTTCAGAGTCATGGCTGCATACGCTTGCACCCTGACGACATCGAGGCACTGTTTGCGCAGATAGAGCAAGGAGCGACTGGCAGCATAATTTACACCCCGCTGTTGCTGGCAGAATCGGATGGGCGAATATTTATTGAGGCGCATCGGGATATTTATCATAAAGTTGATGTCTCATTGGGTGCGCTTGAACAAATGGCGTACGATGCGATGCTGAGCGACCGGATCGACTGGTCACGAGCCGCAGATGTTTTGGAGCAGAAGGATGGTATGGCACGCGACGTAACGCTATCCTCCCAAACTCCATAAAATTAAGGATAAACTACACGATGAGTAATGAAATTTGCAAGACGCGCCGCAGTTTACTTAAGGCCGGTATGGCATTGGCACTAACGGGAGGCTTGAGCGCGCGCTCGGCTTTTGCTGCTTTCGAGCAAGGAAAACCGGCGGTACGCGCACTCGCTTTTTACAATCTGCATACCGGTGAAAGCCTCAAGACTGATTACTGGTCTGAAGGCAACTATCTGCCGGATGCGCTGGCAGACATCAATCATATTCTGCGTGATCACCGCAACGATCAGGTGCTCCCGATCGAGCCGCGCCTGCTTGACTTACTGCACGGACTGCGCAACACGATTGACACTACGCGGCCAATCCAGATCATCTCAGGCTATCGTTCACCGGCGACCAACGCCCATTTGGCGGCTAATTCCAATGGCGTGGCCAAGGGCAGTCTGCATATGCAGGCTAAGGCGATTGATCTCCGCGTTGAAGGAGTTCCCCTGAACGATCTGCGCCGCGCCGCTATTGCCTTGAATGGTGGCGGTGTCGGCTATTACCCGAACTCTAACTTCGTGCATGTTGATATCGGCCGTGTGCGGACCTGGTAGCTCAAAGTAAATGGACTCAGTCTAACCCCATTTTATGTTGATTTATATGTTGTTTTAAGGGTATTGCAGTGAAGTTTACAATTAAAAATAACATTGTGTTAACATTTGAAAAATAATCGTTAAAAACTCAAGGGGTCAATGTCATGTCTATTAAAAAAACTATCCTTAATACTGGGTTTAGTAGCTTTGCTTCCCGCTTCTGTTGCCTTTGCGGGCAAAAGCGGGCCTCCCCCATCCCCAACCGTAACCACCACTAGCGTAGCCGGTTCTAACACGGATACGGTAAATCGTGGTTATGCTGGATTAAAATGGACGCTGGGCGAGGGTTTGACGCCAGCCGTTGTGGTTGGTTATCGTCATGCACGCGTTGAGTCTAATGGGGACACGCAAGGTGGCGATGTTTCATTTTCATTTAATCTGCTAAACGGATTTCAACCGGGCAAGCTACGCGCCAAGTATTTTAATGGTCAAGAAAACTTACAGGGTGAAGTGGGCGCAGGCTTTGACTTTACTAAAGGGATTTTTGCCGGTGTAAGCGCACAGGGGCCGTATATCAACCTGGGTGCTGATTATCTATTCAATTTAGCTGCACCATTTGAGCCGTATTTAATGCTGAATACGCTAAGAAAATATGACAAGCCACGCGGTGGCTCAACCACAACGACTAAGAGTTGTCCTTCTCCATATGAATATGACTCAGGCAGTGACCAGTGCGTCACTGTTCCATGATGATTAGTGCCATTTTGGGCGGCCCTAACCGCACTTGATCGCTCTTAAACACACTGCCACATACGCATGGTCGCGGCGGCGCTGGCTGGCGTAGGTGGGTTGTTGTTTGGTGCATGGATATTTCCAGTTAAGTTATTAGCAGCCCAGCCAGTTGCTAACAGGTCAATTGACGAAACGCTGCGTATCTTCGTCGATGCGCTGCTCCCGGCAGACGACCTTACACCCGCCGCAAGTGCGCTGGAAGTACATACTCAGATTGTGAAAGATGCTGAGCAAGACCCTGCTCTGAAGGAGCTTGTTAGCGCTGGTTGTCAGTGGCTGGAGCAAAGTGTCGGCTCACTGGCTGCGCTGGATTCAGACCAGCTTGAGCGGCTGCTGCAGGCTATGAGCGAAGCTGACTGGGACAGCGGCCCTAAAAATTTCTTTTACCAAATACGTGATCGTGCGGTGACTTATTATTATGCCGATCCGCGGGCATGGGTTGGTTCAGTCATCAATCGCCCGCCTCAGCCTATGGGCTATCCTGAAATCATTAATTTCAAATGACACATCCTGATGTCATCATCATTGGCGCAGGCGCAGGCGGCGCCGCAACGGCATGGCGGTTGGTACAACAAGGGCTGAATGTGCTCATCGTAGAGGCTGGCCCACGCTACGAGCCTGCGCGTGACTACAAGCTGCACACAGCGCGCTGGGAGTTAGAGCGATTTCCCTTCAAGCCCGCTGCGCAGGGTCAGCACAGTTTCGATGTAAACGTACCGCTCGCCCCGCAATGGGATGCCCTGCATTCCTGGAACGCGGTTGTCGGGCGGCTCAACCGTAGCGGTGAACGTATCGTAGCTGACGCTGGCTACCATCACGTACGTGGTGTTGGCGGCAGCACCCTGCATTACAGCGGGGAATCGCACCGCCTGCATCCACAATCCATGCAGCTCCGCAAGCAATTTGGGGTCGGTGCTGACTGGCCTCTCAGTTATGCTGATCTTGAGCCATACTATCAAATAGCAGAAAAGCTCGTTGGTGTTGCTGGTTCCGCCGATGCTGGCGCGCGTTGGCGCAGTGAACCTTATCCGCTGCCCGCCCACCCGCTGTGCAAAGCCTCGCGCTGCATCAGCGATGCAGCGCGCTCCCTTGGCATGCATTGGCAGGCCAACAGTCGCGCAGCACTCTCGCAACCCTATGATAATCGCCCCGCCTGCAATTATTGCGGTAATTGCAGCTACGGTTGCCCGATTGGCGACAAAGGCTCTGCCGATGTAACCTTTATCCGCCATGCGTTGGCCTCAGGTCATTGCACCATTATGTCTGATACTCAGGTAACACGCCTAGTTAGCAATTCTGCTGGTCGTATCACAGGTATAGAAATTACTAATAGTAAAAAAAGCATCAGCGTACTTGAAGCGCCTATTGTTGTATTAGCTGGTGGGGCAGTAGAAACCCCGCGTTTACTCTTGAATTCAGCCACCAAGGCTTTCAGTAAAGGTTTGGCAAATGGTAACGGTCAGGTTGGGCGTAACTTTATGGATTCGCTGACTTGGGTCAGCACTGGCATGGTCGATACATCACTCGACAGCTTCAAAGGCTTGCCAGCAGATGCCATCTGTTGGGACTACAACGCGCCCGATAGTATTCCAGATGTGGTAGGGGGCTGTCGCCTGACTTCTGCTACGCAGGAAATTGGATTGACGGGTTCTATTAACTATGCTCGCCGCATCGTCCCAGGCTTTGGAGCCAAATTTAAGCAGGATATGCGCGCATCACTTGGACATGCACTGTCAGTATCTGGTTTTGGTGAAATGTTGCCTAATGAGGACACCCGTATTGATCTTGACCCCAGTCAACGAGACGCATTGGGCTTGCCTCTCGCACGCATACGCTCTCGCCTAACCGAGGCAGATTTTAAACGGCTTCGTTTTATGGCAGATAAATGCAGGGGCATTTTAAAAGCAGCAGGCACCAAAACTTTGGTTGAAGAGTTTAGTACTTACGATTACTTTAGTGCTGCCCATGTGTTTGGTTCGTGTCGCATGGGTGATAATTCACAAGACTCTGTCGTTAATGCTTTTGGACGCGCCCATGAATGTGAAAATCTTTACATTACCGATGCAAGCATTTTCCCAAGCACTGGCGGTGGCGAAGCTCCATCGTTAACTATTTTTGCATTGGCGTTGCGTACTGCAGACCATATTGCCGGTGAAGCTGTAAGGTTGAAACAAGCGTAATCGGTTTAATTTTTACTCATTGATTAACGATTAAATCAATCACGAAATGCGGTACGTTTAAAAAGTAGGATCGAGTAAGTGGCAAGATAGCGCCCAACAAACATGCTCCCTGACTAAATCATTTTCATGGTTAATATGTTGTTTCAGGGTTTCAATAATTTCAGTTGTAGTTTCTGCATTACCTAAACCAATGGCGATATTTCTTAGCCATTGTGTATAGCCAATACGATAAATTGCGCTGCCAGCCATTTTTGTTTTGAACTCATCTTCACTCCAGTTAAAACAATCAATCAGGCTAATATCATCTAGCCCATGTTTCACTGCAAAATCGGGTTCTTTGGTGATTTCGGCAAACTTGTTCCAGGGGCAATACAGTTGGCAGTCATCGCAGCCATACACGCGGTTGCCAATTAAGGGGCGTAACTCAACGGGTATGCTGCCTTTTAACTCAATCGTTAAGTAGGATATGCAACGTCTGGCATCCACTTCATACGGCGCTGTGATCGCTTGGGTCGGGCATACGTCAATACAGCTGGTGCAAGTGCCGCAATGGTTCGTGGCTGGCTCGTCAATTTCCAGTGGTAAATTGGTGTAAATTTCACCTAAAAAAAACCATGAACCGTGACTTTTATTGATCAGCAGGGTGTGTTTGCCACGCCAACCCAAACCAGATTTTTCTGCCAAGGTAACTTCTAGCACAGGCGCGCTATCGGTGAAGGCTCGGTATTCAAAATGGCTGGTTTGATCATGCGCGAGTTCAGCTTGAATTTTCTCACATAGCTTTTGCAGTTTGTTGCGCATCACTTTGTGATAATCGCGCCCAAGCGCATAGCGTGAGATAAATGCCCGGCTGTTGTTTTGCAAAATAGCTTCGCTATCTTTAGCGTTTGGCGGTAGGTAATCTAAACGCGCTGAAATAATGCGGTTGGTATTTGGTACTAATTCGGCAGGGCGGGTGCGCTTCGTGCCGTGTTTTGCCATATAATCCATCTCACCATGGAAACCTTTTTTAATCCACGCTTGATGTTCAGTTTCAGCCGTTTGCAAATGGGTGTCGGTAATGCCAATTTGATTAAAGCCGAGTTCCAGCCCCCAACGTTTAATATCGCGACTCAGTTGGCTAATATTTTTAGTAGAATTAAACTTAGTATAATGGCTCATGGATAATAATTTTACACTTGATTTGGCAGATGAGGCGGCAACGCTTGGTTTTGGTGCTGCAATCGCTAAAGTCATTGCGCCTAATTTAACGATTTATCTACATGGTGATTTAGGTGCAGGTAAAACTACTTTTGCCCGTGGTTTGATTCATGGACTAGGGTTTGTGGGTAAAGTTAAAAGCCCAACTTATACTTTAGTTGAGCCTTACGAAGTGATGTTGAATCAGGCTAAATTGTTAACCCTATATCATTTTGATTTGTATCGATTTAATGATGAGGAAGAGTGGGAAGCCGCAGGTTTTAGAGACTACTTTAACCCTACGAGTGTGTGTTTGATTGAGTGGCCAGAAAAAGCCGCGCATAGTTTGCCCACAGCAGATATTGATATTAGTTTTAACATTAAAGGTGACGGCCGTGAAGTTAGCGTGCTGGCACATACGCCACACGGTGAGCAATGCTTGAAAAAATTACAGCAAAGTATTCTGAAGTGTTCTAATGATTAAACCAATGATTAAAAGTTTGAAATCCATTTTTTTGAGTTTAGGGGCATGGTTGCTGTTGGCAGGTGCTGCATACGCAGAGGGCAATGTTATCACTGCGGCGCGTGTTTGGCCTGCGCAAGATTACACACGCATTACCTTGGAGGCAGGCAGCCCAATTGCTTATAAAATGTCGCTGCTTAAAAACCCTGAACGGGTAGTGGTGGATATTGAGAATATTGAGCTCAACCAAGTATTAAAGTCATTGAGCGACAAGATTTTAGCCAGCGACCCATACATTATGCAATTGCGCGTGGCTAAATTTAAACCCGGCGTTGTGCGCTTAGTGGTGGATTTAAAAGCTGAAATTAAGCCAACGATATTTAGCTTGTTGCCTGCTGGCGATTATAAGCATCGTTTGGTGTTAGATATTTACCCGGTGAAAGATCCATTAATGGCGATGTTGGCAGAGCGTGATAGTGCGTCTGCGTCCACCGCTGAAGTGCAGGCTTACAATCAATTGCCGCAGCCTCAATCAAGTACAGAGTCATTACCTGTGCAGCAATCAACTAATCCAACGCTTGATCCAGTTATTGAAGCCACGGCGGTAATACTTACGGAAGATAGCAAGCCTGCTGAAACCAGCCCTCAGATTAAACCGACAGAAAGCACCAGTAGCGCTCAAGCCGTAGCGATAAAAGAAGCGCCTGAAAATAAAAGTATAGATAAAAATATCCGGCAAATTACGATTGCCATTGACCCTGGTCACGGTGGAGAAGACCCTGGCGCGATTGGCGCTACTGGCAGCCGTGAAAAAGATATTACCTTGATTATTGCTAAAAAGCTCAAAGCTAAGATTGATGAGGAGCCAAGTATGCGTGCAGTGTTGACGCGTGACGGTGATTACTTTATACCGCTGCATGGGCGTGTGCTTAAAGCGCGCAAGTTACAAGCCGATTTGTTTGTATCTATTCATGCTGATGCTTTTACTAATCCTGCCGCACGCGGTTCGTCAGTATTCGCACTCTCTGAAAAAGGGGCAACTAGTGCCAGTGCGCGCTATTTAGCTAAAAAAGAAAATGAGTCTGATTTGATTGGTGGCGTGAGTTTGAATGTAAAAGACCCGGTATTGGCGAGAACGCTCTTAGATTTATCGCAAACAGCAACTATTAACGATAGTTTGAAATTAGGTAAAGCAGTATTGGGGTATATAGGCGAAATTAATAAGTTGCACAAAAATCATGTTGAGCAAGCGGGTTTTGCCGTGTTGAAATCACCGGATATCCCATCAATTCTGGTCGAAACTGCTTTTATCAGCAATCCGGATGAAGAGCGTAGGCTTAACGATGATGCTTACCAGGATAAGTTGGTGCTTTCTCTTTTGGCTGGAATCAAAAGGTATTTTGCTAGCAATCCTGCGCTCGCAAAAACCAAGCTGGCGATGCAATAGGTGACATTAAGACTAATAATGAAAAATTACGAAAAGGATACGCTGCTATGCAACTTACATTTTTAGGTGCTACAGGCACTGTCACCGGTTCAAAATACCTGCTAAAAAGTGGTGATAAACGCATTCTGGTTGATTGCGGTTTGTTTCAGGGGCTTAAGCAATTACGGCTTAAAAACTGGGCGGATTTGCCAATCAATCCAAAAGAAATCGATGCCGTGGTGCTGACTCACGCGCATATTGATCACAGCGGCTATTTACCGTTACTGGTTAAAAATGGCTTTTCAGGTAAGGTGTATTGCTCTGAAGCGACGCGCGATTTATGTGAGATTTTGTTACCTGACTCAGCGTATTTGCAAGAAGAAGAAGCCGAATATGCCAATCGTCGCGGCTTCTCTAAACATCAGCCAGCACTTCCGCTTTACACGCGAGAAAATGCAATGAGTGCGTTAAAATTGATCACACCAGTGAATTATGAGCAAGATGTAGATTTAGGTGATGGTCTTACGCTCAGACTCACGCCCAACGGGCATATTCTCGGCTCAGCGTTTGTGCGCATTCATAACCAACAAACATCGGTGTTGTTTTCAGGCGACATAGGTCGTCCTCATGATATTTTGATGCGAGCACCTGTGCGTATTAAGCAGGCCGATTATTTATTGCTTGAGTCAACCTATGGCAATCGCTTACATGACAGTGATGACCCACAAGTTAAGTTGGCGGCCATTATCAATAAAACAGTGAAGCGTAAAGGTGTAGTGGTGATTCCTGTATTTGCAGTGGGCAGGGCACAAGAGCTACTTTATTACATTCACTTACTTAAATCTTCAGGCGCAATTGCGCACGATATCCCTGTGTATCTCAATAGCCCAATGGCCGTTGATGCAACGGAAATATTTATGCATCATCGTGGCGAACATCGTTTGACACCTGAGCAGTGCAGTGCGTTAAATAGAACGGCACGTATGGTGAATAGCGTTGAAGAGTCCAGGCGCTTGAATAAGGCACACGGCCCGATGATTATTCTTTCAGCCAGTGGCATGGCGTCCGGTGGGCGTGTTGTGCATCATCTCAAGGCATTTGCGCCAAAATCTAACAACACCATTTTATTTGTAGGTTTCCAGGCAGCAGGCACACGTGGTGCTGCCATGTTAGATGGTGCAGAGAGCGTTAAAATTCACGGCGAATATGTGCCAATACGCGCTAAGGTTGAGCTGATTTCTAACCTTTCAGCACACGCTGATTATTCAGAAATATTAGACTGGCTAGGTGGTTTTGAAACCCCGCCTAAAAAAACGTTTATCGTGCATGGTGAGCCGGTTGCAGCGGATGCCATGCGACATCATATTGAGGAAAAGATGCGTTGGAAAGTGGTCATGCCAGAGTACCTGGAAACGGTAACTTTGGATTAAGTTGCTTTTTTAATGAATGTTATTTAGCGCTAAAACTTTCCAATCCGTCATGCCAGATGTTCCCTGAGCTTGTCAAGGGGAGGATGGTATGACGAGGATTGTGATTTCCGTTAAATGACTTGACACTACTTTAGTACAAAGGTCTCTGACCGACTACCTTCTTTTAGTCATCAAATAATCAACTTCCCGGCTAGTGTCACCGTAACCCGCTTGCGTAAGCAATGCGTGTTCTATATAGCGGCTTACCTGCTGGCGCAGCGCTCTCACGCTAGCTCCATCCACAAAACATTGTGGAAACTTAAAGCTTAACCATGCATATAAGCTTAAATTACGGCTAAGTAATTCTGCTTGTTCCAAATGTTTCGGGCTGTGTGAATCCAGCCAAACGGGTGCTGTCGGCAGGTAACGCATAGTGGATTGCGCTACGCTTTGCAGGCACATTAAATAGTAATCTTTTTCAAAAGCAACATTGAGTGAAATTGGCGCATAAACAAAGATAAACTTGTCTTTTAATGACATGTTCGGCGCATGTTCATCTACTAGCTGTGCTTGTGCAATTTGAGTGTTAAGTGATGATTGTTCAAAAAGGTCATGGTGAAACTTGGTTCTTTCTTGATGGTAACTTAATATTTCTGCAATTTTTTGCGTATGCAAGTGCGCGGCAATGTCATCAATTTGCATAAAGTTGATGCTAATCGGCAATTTGGTTAAATCTGCGGTGTCATCTGTAGTCAACATGTGCTCAATATGAATAAGTTCTTCATTTTCAAGTACATTTACATAGCCGGTATCGTAAATGCCGTATCTGCCTGCGCGCCCTGCAATTTGGCGCACTTCTGTCATGTTGAGTAAGCGTGAAGCCACACCGTCAAATTTATGAATGTTTGAGAATATGATGCGACGAATCGGCAAATTTAAGCCCATGCCAATCGCGTCAGTGGCCACTAGAATATCTGCCTGGCCAGTATTAAAGCGCTCAGATTCGGTACGGCGTACTTCAGGCGATAATGCCCCGTAAATGCTGGCTACCGTAAAGCCCCATTGCCTGAATCGCGCGCTAAACGTCAGAACATCTTTACGGCTAAACGCGATGATGGCATCACCTTGTTGCAGCTTGGGTTTTAGTTTTTGGCGGCTGTAATGTTTGCCACACAGGCTTTCGTGTTCTAACACCAAAGGCGTTTTGCGTGCTAGTTGTGTGATTTCAAAAGTTTCATTCAAGGCCTCAATGGCGGCAATGCAAGGAGCCGTTACGGCATTTGAACCACAGATAAACACTTGTGATGCGGGCACGCCTACCAATGCGGCGGTCCAAGCCGGACCTCGGTCAGGGTCTTGCAGCATTTGAATTTCATCAATAATGGCCACTTCAACTGGTTGACTGGGGTTCATCATTTCGATGGTAGATGCTGTGTGTTGTGCCCCCTCCATCAATGTGCGCTCTTCACCCGTAATGAGGTTGCATGGCACACCTGCGGCAACCAGGCGGTCACGAATTTCCATGGCGAGGAGTCGCAATGGGGCAAGATAGACACCGGATTTGGCTTTTTCTAAACTAAGCAGCGCTTGGTAGGTTTTACCCGAATTGGTGGGCCCTAGATAAAAATGATGGTGACGTTTAAGGTTGCGGGCGAGGGTGAAGTTGTCTATATAAGTGTTTGGTGCTGAATTTTTTTGGAATAATTTCATACTTTCAGGAATTTAGCTTAAAACAGGTAAAATACCAACATACAAAAATACAAGTGACTTAATTTTTAATGCGCATTCAACGCTTACCAGACCAGTTGATCAGTCAAATTGCCGCAGGCGAGGTGGTAGAGCGCCCCGCATCCGCGCTTAAAGAATTACTAGAGAATAGCCTGGATGCTGGTAGTACCGATATTCAGGTGTCGTTGTTGCAAGGTGGCATCAAACAATTGCGCGTGGTAGATAACGGTGTAGGGGTGGCGAAAGAAGATTTAGAACTGGCACTTACACGGCACGCTACCAGTAAAATTGCGAGTTTAGAAGATTTGGAATCTGTCGCCAGTTTGGGTTTTCGTGGCGAAGCATTGGCAAGCATTGCTTCAATTTCGCGCACGCAGTTAATGAGTCGTCAAGCTGAGTCTAGGCATGCCTGGCGTATTGTCTCTGAGGGTAGTGAAATTTACCCGATTGAACCCGGCGCGTTAGACACAGGTACGATTATTGAAGTGACTGATTTATATTTCAACACCCCAGCGCGCCGCAAGTTTTTAAAAACAGAAGCTACCGAGTTTGGGCATTGCGAAAAGGCTTTTGAGTGCGTGGCACTGTCGCGACCTGATGTGGCTTTTATGTTGCAACACAATGGCAAGGCGCTTAGTCGCTTTGCTATTAGTAGCCCTGGCAAAAGGTTTAGCGAAGTATTGGGCGCAGAGTTTGCCGCTGAAAGTGTTGAGATAGATGAATCTGCTGCGGGTTTACGTTTGTGGGGTATGGCGGCCAAACCTACGTTTAATCGTCATAGTCGCGATACGCAATACGTGTATGTTAACGGCCGCTTTGTACGCGACAAACTGATTGCACATGCCATTCGCCAAGCGTACCAAGATGTGTTGCATCATGATCGCCATCCTGCGTTTGTGTTGTTTATTGAGCTGGATCCTAGCTTGGTGGATGTGAACGTACACCCAAGTAAAACAGAAGTCAGGTTTAGAGACGGGCAAGCGATCCATCGTTTTATTTTTCACTCATTACACAAAGCGTTAGCAACGCCAACAGGTGTTTCTAATGCGGTCACTGCGAGTCAGGCGGGGCATAATCCGTTTGCCTCCCCATCAGCAAACACACCGTATCCTACGTTTCAATCTCAAATCAATTTGAACGCTAATGAGCGTTCAAGCTTTTACCAAACCCTATTTGGGAAAAATACGAACACAGACAATGAACGCCAGTACGCGAGTCCAGTTTGCTATGCGCCTGAGTTTGCAGATAACCAGTTTAAGGGTGAATCGCAGGAACATAGCAATGACTTTCCTCTTGGTTTTGCGGTGGCACAAATACACGGTATCTATGTGTTAGCGCAAAATGTGCAAGGTTTAGTGGTGGTCGATATGCACGCTGCGCATGAGCGCATTATGTACGAACAGCTGAAAAACGCGCTAGACACTAAAAGTGTGGCCATGCAGCCTTTGTTACTGCCCGTAAGTTTTAATGCCGATAGATTAGAAGTGGCGACGGTACAAGAGGTGTTAGCTAGTAATGACGCCAGCTTGCAACAACTAGGTTTTGATATTGCTGTACTCTCACCCACAACGCTTGCCGTACGTGCCGTACCTACTATGCTGCAAAATGCCGATGCGGTGACCTTGGCGCGTGATGTATTGAGAGATTTGCGTGAGTATGGCGCTTCACGCGCACTCACAGAACGCAGAAATGAACTCTTAGGTACTATGGCTTGCCATGCCGCCGTGCGCGCTAATCGAAGCCTTACTATCCCAGAAATGAATGCCTTGCTACGCGACATGGAAGCTACCGAACGCTCAGGGCAGTGCAACCATGGTCGCCCGACTTGGTTCCAGGTAAGCATGGCTGACTTGGATAAGATGTTTATGCGAGGTAAATAGGGTTAGAAAGTACTTTGCCTTATATCCTTGTTGATATACCACTATTGGTTATTTACATGTGAAATTCTTCTTCTACACTATCTGCAAGAGCAGCCGTTAACGGTAATGCTGCACCTGCCTTACCTTTAATTGACCCAGTTCTTCAACCAGCGCCAAACAAGGCTGTCGGGTATTTCTACCCCATTAATCATATAGGTAAGTATTTTTGTATTATTGAGCAAGGTGGGCAGTGCAGATTTGGCAGAAGGGCGGCCACAAAATAGAATACAGTCGCCTGCCATCAGTTTAGTGGAAGTATCGGGGACTAGTAGCGGCTGATTGTTGCGAGACAGCATCAGTGGCACTAAACTTAAACGCTGTTCGCGATTTAATGGGTCTTGTGTGAGGTTTTCAAGTGACACTGATGCACCATTATTTAATAACTCGGTCACAGCTGGTGCGTTTGCGTGGTTAATGGTCACCGCCCAAGTTTCAGGTACGCTTTCGCCCACGATTGAAACCAATTGACTGATCAGTTGGTTCGCCCACTCGTTGGTTTGATTGCGCACGAGCTCTAAAAACTGCGCCAGCAAGGGTGATATCATGTGTGCTAAGCACTCATGGGCAATAATGTCGGTGGGTTGCATGGTGATGTCGGCGTTAAACTGCTTAAACAATGCGTTGTTATGGTGTTTGTTTTTGCGGATTACTACAAATAATTTTGGATTAAGCTCAAAAGCTGTCATCACTATTGATAAATTATTAATGTCATTATCGGTGCCAGCGACAATGCCAACTGCGTTGTTAATGTCGGCTTCAAGCAAAGTTTTAGCTTCGGTACCGCTACCGAGAATACATTTGTTGCAACCAGTTAATTCTGGCGCGGCTTCTATAATGGTGGTGCTGATGTGTTCGCGCTCTAAATTTTTAACCACGGACTTACCAAATCGACCATAACCACACACGACCCATCTGCCTAAAGGCGGATATTCTGGTGGAGGCAGTTTGTCACCTGGTGTGTCTGTAAGCCACTCATGCAAAATATAAGTGCCAAGCGCATGTACGCGCATAGCTAGCTGATCACCAAATAAGGTGTAGGGGTTGATAATATGATCGGTGCCGAACGAGGCCATGTTGGCGGCAATGTCATCGCGTTCGGCGCGTGCCAGCACGGGCAAGCTGGGGTTCATGAGCTTGACTGCCACAGCAACGGCCAGATTGACCTCATCGTCATCTGTCAGTGTGACTACACCGCAACATAGCGGATGATGTACTCCCGCCCTAACTAGGTTTTCTGGTAGTTTTGCATCGGCACAAAGGTTAGGAATAACATTGTATGTGTTGCCTAACTCAAGTTCGTTGATGCGATCTTGTTGCGATTCAATCACCACCACACGTATGTCTTTTTCATCGAGCGCTTTGGCTAACAAGCTCGCAGACTCACCATAACTGCACAGGATATAAAAAGGTTCTTGCAATGATCGCACGCTATTGGTAAAGCGCTCGGTCACCATGGCTAAGCGCAGGCCTGGATCTTGTAACAAGGTAATGATTCTACCTATCGCGTAAAACCATGGAATCACCGTAAAGTAGATGGAAAAGGTCATCCATAAGCGTTGCGCCTGACTAAATGGATAAGGAATTTCGCCAAAGCCAATTGTGGTTGCGGTATAGCTGATGACATAAAAAGCTTCAAATATGCTCATGTGCCAAAGTTGATCTTTATCGTCAACACCTGGCATCAGTGAAAGACCAATCACTGAGATTGCGAAGCTGACGATAATCAGTATCAATGGCCGTCGCAAGCGACGTAACATCAGAAACAGAACGCTATTCATGCGTGAGGGTTTGTAGCGTTAGCATGATCTTGCACGTGACTACCGACGTTGGCTAATGGTTTCTGAGATGAGTAAAATGACGGATACAAAATTAGCCATGAGTGCACCACCAGAAAGCGACACAATATAGACGGTTAGACTTGACTCATCCATTTTTCCACTTAAGGCGGCCCATAAAATTGCAGCTGCAATGAGCTGTAAGTCAGCGGCTAAGCTGGTGGAGAGTAAAATGGCACCCACATGGGTACGGTCACCAAATTTAAGTACAGTGGCAATCAGGCTGACTATAATGGCTGCGTATAATTCGTAAACATGGTGATGGGTTGGGTTGTCGATGTCCCCAATAAAAAACCCAAAGTTTAATGTCATGGCCAATACGATAAAAAAACCAAAAACAACTTTTTCTAAATTCATGGGTTAAGTCCACCTGGAAATTGATTGCCGAAATTTAATAGCATGCTGTAATAGCATAATAATCACTCACAACGCGCTATTATACAAGTCTAACGATCCACTTATGGAACAAAGTAAGCGAATTCTATGGTCTTTTGCCAACGCTCTGTTGGCATTTAATAAAATGTTCTCCTACTTAACACATTAAACGAACTTAAAAATGAACTTAACAACATTACCCCCTGCCATTTTTCTGATGGGCCCTACCGCTAGCGGAAAAACCGGTGCGGCTGTCGCGCTTATGTCAAAGCTGCCGGTTGAACTCATTAGTGTTGACTCTGCGCTCGTGTATCGTGATATGAACATTGGTACGGCTAAGCCAGATAATGAAACTTTGGCAAAAGCGCCACATCATTTGATTGATATTATTCCGCCAACCGAGGCGTATTCAGCGGCTAATTTTAGAAACGATGCTTTGCGTTTAATGGCCGACATCACGGCACGTGGCAAAGTGCCACTGTTAGTAGGCGGTACCATGTTGTACTTTAAAGCATTGCAAGGTGGGTTGAGTAAGCTGCCTGAAGCAAACCTGCAAGTGCGTGAAAAAATAGAACAAGAGGCCGCACAACTTGGCTGGCCAGCCATGCACGCAAAACTTGCAAAAATAGACCCTGATACCGCTGCGCGTTTGCAGCCCAATGATGTGCAAAGGATAGAACGTGCGCTGGAGGTTTATCGGTTGACTGGTCAGTCAATGACAGCATTGCATCAGGCGTCTGCTGGCGAAATATTACCTTATAGATTGCTTAAAATCGCGCTGGTGCCAAGTGACCGCAAAGTGTTGCATGAGCGTATTGCTTTGCGTTTTGACCAAATGCTTGCTGATGGTTTTTTAGATGAAGTAAAAGCGTTGATAGCCAAATATCCTACTTTAACCGCTGAATCAACCTCAATGCGTTGTGTGGGTTATCGGCAGGCTTTGGAATATTTGGCAGGTCAATATGATGAAACAGAGTTGCGTGATAGAGGAATTTTTGCCACTCGGCAATTGGCAAAGCGCCAGCTGACTTGGCTGCGTGGCATGGATGACTTGGAGGAAGTGGATTGTTTGGACCCTGCAATGCACGAGATAGTGTTGGATCAAATAGCGAAGTTTATCGGCAGGTCCAAAATTGATTTAGCGAGTTTACGCTAAAACATAACATCTAATTACCCACAACCCAAAATGACAAATAAGTGCGTTAAAGCTTTCAATCTAACTTAAATTAGGCCTAATAAGCATCCGTATTGGCTTTGAGAACAGACCTCCAGGTTGAGCAGTCATTCGTATCCAATTCATAAGCTGTTAGCATGGCACAAAACAAATCATCATGACTAAGGTCTTTGCTTTCATAAGGCTTAACCTGGTCTATTTTGTAATCAAAATTCTTACCAAACCACGCTATAGCTGGAACATGGATTTGTGCCTTGGGAGCAATCGCATAGGGGGCACCGTGAAGATATACGCCGAGCTCCCCTAATGATTCACCATGGTCGCTTACATATAGCATTGCAGTTTCATAATTATCGTCATATTTTTGCATGAACTTAATCACGTTTGACAAGAAGTAATCGGTGTACAAAATTGCATTGTCGTAAGCATTCCCAATTTCTTCGTTGGAGCATTTCCCTAGATCATTGGTTTTGCATGTTGGTGTGAATCTTTCAAATTCTTTCGGATAACGTTTGTAATAGGCGGGACCATGATTGCCCATCTGGTGTAAGACGATAAGAATATCTTTACCTTTTCTGGCATTAATATATTGATCAAGACCATTGAGCATCCCAATGTCTCTGCACTCATCGTCACAAATAGGGTTTATCGGTGGCTTTTTAAAATCTTCATAAAGCATGCGTTTAGCCACGCCCTTAGAGTCGGAATTGTTATCGCGCCACAAAATTTCCACGCCATTTTCTGATAAAACATCGAGTACATTCTGATGTATTAACCCGGCTTTTATATCAAAGTCTTCTCTTTTCAATGAAGAAAACATACATGGGACTGAAGTTGCTGTGGATGTGCCACAAGATGAAACATTTTTGAAACTAATAACCTCATGTTTTTTTAGTTCAGGATTGGTATCCCGTTCATAGCCATTTAGCGAAAAATGGTCGGCACGGGCTGTTTCACCAATGATTAATATCATTAACTCATTTTTATGTGTTTCACCAATGTGTTTGGTATCTTGTGCCACTTTAATTAAAGTGGTATTACTTTCTGGCCGTTTAAAGGCATTATTTATGTACTGTATGACTGAATAAGAAAAGTAAGTCGGATTTGCATAGAACCTTAGGGTTTTATGTTCACGAATAAAAGATGCATATTGAGACGTGAATGGGACTACGACCAAAATGAGTAGAAAAATTAAAACTGATGCTAATGTGAGTTTAGATTTCAGTTCGCGAATTAAGCCTTGTGATTTAGGGCAAAATCTAAAAATAAGGTACGAGGGAAAAATACCAAAAACAATGGTGTGCAAAATAAAACCAAAGTTTATTAGTTCTCCAGCCTCTCTTGTATCGGTTTGCAAAACATTTTCGAGCATATCTGTATCAATGACAACGCTGTAACTATCCATGAAATATGCGGCTTGTGAGGCAGAAAAAACGATAATGGCTAAGATCCATGGCGTTGATTTGCTATAGCAAATGAGATTTAAAAAAAGTGCTGTCGCAAGTGTAAAGAATGCAGTAATTGATAACAGGAATAAAATGTTGCCAGATGCGATTGGGTAAGTTGCAATTAGTTTTTGAAAGAAAGTACTATTTCCTGTTGCCATGAGAAATAACGTGACAATAAGAATGAAGCTATGCTGAGGACTAATTATTTTTTTATACACAATATGTTAGATTCTTTTTAATTTAATACAGTTAGGTAAATTGAGGGTGTTTTGAATTTTGATAACAGGTATAAATCATGTTTTATCTGCGTCACCTAGAGGCGCCTACTTTTGGTAATCAGTGTGCATCTGCGGCTAATCGCCATTCTTAGGATTGTTAAATAATGGAGCCCAGTAAATTTAACGACATTTTTAAAAGTGTTTGCGTATGCGCTTGGCAGCTTCAATACATTCATTGTAGGGTGCTACCAGCGCCATACGCACGAAATTTTTACCTGGGTTTAGCCCGTGTGCTTCACGCGCTAATAAGCTACCAGGTAGCACGGTAATGTTCAAATCGCGGTAAAGTTTAACTGCAAACTCAGTGTCAGTAATTTCATGATCCTTAATTTTTGCCCACAGATAAAACGCGGCATCTGGAACAGTCACTTCTAAAACGTCAGTGAGTAATGGCGTGACGTCTTTGAACTTTTGTGCATACAGTGTGCGATTTTCAATCACGTGCGCTTCATCATTCCAAGCGGCAACTGAGGCTGCTTGTACGGCAGGGTTCATGGCACAGCCATGATAGGTGCGATAGAGCGTAAATGCTTCAATAATCTTTTCATCGCCAGCGACAAAGCCTGAACGCATGCCCGGCACATTGGAGCGTTTAGAAAGTGAGCTGAATACAATCAGGTTTTTGTAATCTCGACCTAGTAAATGTGCTGCTTGCAGTGCACCTAACGGTGGGTTGGCTTCATCAAAATAAATTTCAGAATAGCATTCATCGGCAGCAATGACAAAGCCATATTGGTCAGATAATTCAAGGATGGTTTTCCATTGCTCTAAACTCATGACCTTGCCTGAAGGGTTGCCCGGGCTGCAAACATAAACCAGTTGCGTGCGCTTTAATATATCCACTGGCACGCTTGAGAAATCCATCACGTGATTTAGCTTTGGGTCTTGATGCGGCAAGGTATTTAAAAAGTAGGGGGTAGCCCCCGCTAAAAACGCTGCACCTTCATAAATCTGATAAAACGGGTTAGGTGAAATCACCATAGGATTAGGTTTGGTTTGATCAATGATGGCTTGCGCAAGGGCAAACAGTGCCTCGCGGCTGCCATTGACTGGCAAAATCGCTGTTTCAGCATTGAGCGCAGGGATGTTATAGCGACGTGAAATCCAATGTGAAATTGCAGTCCGTAGCTCAATTGAGCCTATAGTCGTGGGATAATTGGCTAGCCCAGCCAAACTGTTCACCAACGCATCTTTAATTAGCTGGGGTGTGGCGTGCTTAGGCTCGCCAATTGATAAGTTAATTGGTGTAAACGCCGGGTTAGGTGTAATGCCTTTGAATAAGTCTCGCAAGCGTTGAAACGGGTAAGGCTGTAATAAATTTAGATTAGGATTCATAGGCAACATTATAGTGAGCGAGCATTACATTGAATAGCGAAAATAAAAACTCTTTTGCCGTATTTGGCCTGCTTTTTGGTGCGTTTTGCTGGGGCATTATCTGGTTTCCGTACCGGCTCATGGCAGAGGCCGGCGTATCTGGCGTTGCCTCCAGTTTTTATACCTACAGCATTGCCATGGTGATCGCGGCGGTTATTTTTGCCAAACAGTGGCGTGGCATTTTTAAATTGCCGACGAGTATCGTCTGGTTGAGTCTAGCTGCAGGGTGGACGAACCTTAGCTATGTCCTTGCCATTATTGACGGCGAAGTGATGCGCGTGATGTTGTTATTTTATTTATCACCGTTATGGACGTTGATTCTTGCGCATTTTTGGTTAAAAGAAAAAACACAGTTGACTGGCTACATTGCAATTGCGACCTCGTTGTTAGGCGCATTTATTATGCTTCATGATCCACAGCTTGGCGGCGTGCCTATGCCGAGGAATACGGCGGAATGGTTGGCGTTGTCGTCTGGTGTGGGCTTTTCTTTAACCAATGTGATTACAAGAAAATCCAGTCATTTGAGTTTGTTGGCTAAGTCATTTGCGGTATGGGCAGGGGTGTTAGTAGTTGCAGTGATCTTTATTCCGTTTGTTCAAACGCCATTTCCAGCGCCCAGTGTTTTTAGCTCAGAAAACTGGTTTGTGATGGCGTTGATTGCGCTATTGCTCATGGCAGCCACCTTGTTTGTGCAATACGGCGTCACGCGGATTGAAGCAACACGCGCTTCGGTATTGTTTTTATTTGAACTAGTGGTCGCCGCCGTGGCATCCTATTATTTAGCGCATGAAACAATGGCCATCAATGAATGGATAGGTGGCAGCTTGATTGTGGTTGCCGCCATATTTGCCGCTAGCAACCACAAGTCTATTGATTAAGCGCTAAAAGGGCTATTCCGCGCGCCTTCTGCGGCAAAGCGGATTTTTAGCGATAAGTCATTGCGTGAATCAGCATAGGCTAATGCATTTTCTTCATCAATTTTGCCATTTGCAAATAGCTTGAATAATGACTGGTCAAAGGTATGCATGCCAATGTCATTGTTATCACCCATGATTTCTTTAATTTCGCTCATTTTTTGTTTTTGTATTAACTCTGCCATGTAGGGTGTGTTAATCATCACCTCGGTAGCGGCAACACGTTTGCTATGTGTGCCTGGAATTAAGCGTTGAGAAACGATTGATACCAAGTTCATCGACATGCCGAGCAGTAAACCTGTACGACCGTCTTCCGGGAAAAATGAAATAACACGTTCAAGTGCCTGGTTGGCATTGTTGGCATGCAAGGTTGCCAAACATAAATGGCCTGTTTCAGCGTAGGCAAGCGCGTTTTTCATGCCATCCATATCACGCACCTCACCAATCAAAATCACATCAGGCGCTTGGCGCATGGCATTTTTAAGGCCATTTTCAAACGATAGGGTATCAATACCTACTTCACGTTGATCCACCACGGATTTTTTATGCGGGTGGACAAACTCAATCGGGTCTTCAAGCGTGAGAATATGGCCATTAGTCGTTTCATTGCGATAATCAATCATAGAGGCAAGCGTGGTTGTTTTGCCAGAACCCGTTGCACCAACCACTAAAATCAGGCCGCGTTTACGCGTGATCAGGTCTCTGAGGATTGCGGGTAACCCTAAATTGTCTAGTGATGGGATTTCAGTTTTAATATGCCGAACCACCATGCCGACTTCACCACGCTGCCTAAAAATATTGACCCGAAAACGTCCAATATCTTTTTTGCTAATGGCAAAGTTACATTCTAATGTTGACTCAAACTCTTTGATTTGATCCGCCGTCATGAGTGAATAGGCAATTTCTTTAATCATGCCTGGCACCATCACCTGGTTGTTGATAGGCGTGGTATCACCTTCAACTTCAATATGAATGCTGGCACCTGCGCTAAAAAATAGGTCTGAACCACCTTTATCCAGCATGTATTTTAGTACGGGAGTAATGTCGATTGCTGCCATAGCGAGTTTGTCCTAAAAGTGTTTTTATAGTTATGATTTTTAGCATGACTTTAGCATATATTTTATATGCTTCGTTATGCTGATATTTAGTTGTGATTAACCTAAAATACACTTCTCTATCAAATACACCAACAAACTCAAGTCGTTATTATACTGCTGGATAAAACCTGACTGCATCTACGTGGGCTAAAGCCGTTCCCTGAGCTTGTCGAAGGGTTCTTGCCAAATGGTTTGATAAATCGCCTCTAATGACCGTGTAAATTTGTTTGTATCAAATAATGCAGAAGTCATGTTCTCTGCCAGTAATTTTTGTTTTATAGCAGCAATTATGGTGGGGTTGTTGGCAAGCTGAAGGGCTTTTTCTTCGTAATCTTGCAAGGTGTAAGTAATTAACTCGGTTAAGCCTGCTGCGCTTATTAAGCTACCTGCCACACGCGCTGCAAAAGTTTCACCTACACAGGTCAGCACGGGAACGCCCATCCATAAAGCATCGCTACAAGTAGTGTGTGCATTGTAAGGCAGGGTGTCTAAAAATAAGTCTGCATGCGCATGGCGTGCGAGATGATCGGCAATGGCAACGCGCGGCGCAAAAATGAGGCGTTCAGCAGCAACACCAAGGGCGACGGCTTCGCGCATTAAATTCTGCTTTGCCCAAATATTGCAGTCAAGTAGCCAAAGCACACTGTTTGGAACAGCGTTTAGTACGCGCATCCAAACTGAAAATACATCGGGTGTGATTTTGAAGCTTTGATTAAAACAGCAAAATACAAAGGCGCCTTCCGGTAAGTGACAACTTTGGCGCGTAGGTGTTTTGCCTACTGGGCGTTTGCGGTCATTTGGTTGATAGCTGTGAGGCAAAACGGCTAACTTTTCTGCGTAGTGTTGCGCTGACGCCTGCGGGCTAATAAAGTGGTCGGTTAATAGGTAATCAAAAAGGGGCGCACCATCAAAAGCGCCCATGGTGCCGGGAAAACCCAGCCAGTTCACATTGATAGACGCAGGCCGCAGGGCGGCAATGCCACTGCGGCTAGTTTGTGTAAAGCCGGTTAAATCTACCAGGATATCAATATCGCAGGCATATATTTTTTTTGCGGCTTCAATTTCTGAAAGTTGTCGAATGTCATGAAATTGATCAAAGGCTTGTTCTAACCTTGCTCTGGCACTGGTTTTATCATTAACCCCATAAGAAAATCCAATGATTTCAAATTGAGTTCTATCATGCAATTCAATGAGTTCGCTGATTAAAAACGCGAGCGGGTGCAGCCTGAAATCTGCGGATAAATAGCCCAGCTTTAATTTCTTTGGTGTGGTTTGTTTATGGTGCGTAAAACCAAGTTGTTGACGATGTTGCATCAACCCCGCATAGCGATTTTTTACCCAGTTATTTGCACAGATTTTTTGTTGTTCTGCCGTGGTGCCTGGCATGGCTAAAAATGCAAACGGTGAAATCTGTGCGCTGGGTTGCGTTTTAACCCAATGGCAAATTTCGGCAATATCGTTATCTAAACCTTGCCAATTGCAAATGTGCTGTTTTTGATGCACGAGATGCACCTTAGCGTGATGCAGTTGCGGATTCAGTTGCAAAGCTTTTTGATAGCTTTCAATCGCCAAATCCAACTGCCCTAATTCGCGCTGTACGTTACCTAAATTATTGTAAGTATCGGCATCATTGGGGTTAATTTGAATCGCTTTTTGGTATTGTTTAGCCGCTTCAGCTGGTTTACCTAGCTCGCGTTGTGCATTACCTAAGTTGTAAAGTAATACGGCATCTTGCGGATTAAACTGTAACGCTTCTTTAAAGCTGGTCTCGGCCTGTGTGAAGTTGCCAATGGCATGCGCTTGGTTGCCCAGCAGTGTTAAACAATGACAAAGCGCTGCACGCACATCCTCTTTTTTAGGCATGGCACGCAGTACGCGGCGATAGTAGCCTGCGGCCTCTTCAAAACGGTCAACTGCAAGAAGCGTGTTGCCTAAGTTAAGTTGCACATCTAAATCTTTAGGTTGCAGTAAAACCGCTTGCTGAAAGCTTTTGATGGCAGCTTCTAGCTGATTATTAGCGCGTAACGCCAGCCCGCAATTATTTAAATAATCCACATTACGCGGGCTAATGGCTAACGCTTGTTGAATGTAGCGCACTGCATCTGCCGTACGATTGGTTTGATAGCAAATAATGCCCAGCATGTGATGCGCGTCAGCATGGTTGGCTTGCAAGGTAATCACTTGCTGAAGGGCTGATTCAGCCTGTGTTAGCTGACCATTTCGGTAGAAATTTAAAGCGGTTGAATAAAGAGTGTGTGGCATGGGTTAATTTTAACCTGAAATTACACTTTAGCTTAAAGCCGTGGTCATTTTCGCCAATCGTTTCAGACCCATCTTTCGCAGTAAAAATCGATTTGGGTTGAGTAAGCCAGCGAGTTCGGTAGAAATCGGCAATGTGTCATTACAAATCAAGCCAGCCAATAGTTCAGCACACAAGGGCGCGCTGGTAAACCCCTTGCTGCCGTGTGCCACGTTCATATAAAGCCCCGCAATCCATGGCAGGGAGTTTGTGGCTGCGCTAGGGCGAGGTGGTTTGGCTTTCAATGTGACAGGGTCTAATAATTGACCCACTAAAGGCCAGTAATCTGCTGTGGTGCATCTTAGAGACACACGCCCCCCCACAATATTGTTTTGCAATTGATCGCGCAAAAGCGGTGAGATGTTGTTTAATTTATCTAAATTAGCACGGTGGTCTTCGTTGTCAATTTGCAAATCATTTTGTTTATTTGTAGTTGCAGCAGTGCCCGAGAACGTAGCGCCTAAGCAGTGACAATGGTTCGCGTTTTGTTGAAGTGCAGCTGGGCTTAAATAGCCGTCGCTACATACAATCGTTTTTAATTGACGGCTTGTTTCTATGGATTTGAGTAAGCTGACCTGCCCGCGCACCGCTTGCGTATTTAGCGGTAGGTCTGGGTACAGTTGTTGTGCGTTATTGGCATTGGCAATGATCACAATATCCGCCTTTGCTATGATGTTTTTATGGTCATAAACTTCAAATGCGTGATCATTTTTTAATAATCTACCCACGTTGTTTGAAGTAAGCATTGAAATGCTTTTGTGCTCAGTTAAACGCTTGCAAAGCTGTTGCGGTTTAACCCATGCTGCGTTAGGAAAATAAAGTGCATCATGTTCAATCTTGATGCTGGCAAGTGCACTAGCTTCAGCTTTCGTTACCTGTTTCAGAACACTACTCGGGTGATTTTGTGCTGCCACTTTTTGAATACGCGCTAACTCTCTCGCGTTAAAGCCAAGTTGCAGCATGCCGCAAGCGTCAAAATCTGCTGGTGATAAATCCAGTGACTTGAATAAAGCCAAGCTGTGCAAATAGCCGGCGAGTGCAAATTGACTGCTGGTGTCATTACCACTTAAACGCGGGTATAACATGGCGAGTGGATTGCCAGAGGTCTCACTGGCGATATTGGCATTGCGCTCTAACAGCGTTACTTGTATGCCACGTTGCGCTAGCGCATAAGCCGTACTGCAACCTGCGATGCCGCCACCAATGACAATTGCAGTTTTAGGTACCACTGTTATTACCTAAAACATTTTGATTGCCTGCAAAATGCCCGGTGATCATTTCACGCTTTTTGCCAAAGCCTGAGCGTTTGATTACTTTAAAACCTGCTGATATTAAGCCTCGTCTCACCATACCTGCGCTGGTAAATGTGGCAAATGTTGTATTGGCGTGCGACAGCCTTGCCATTTGTTCAAACAGTGCTGGCTGCCACATGTTAGGGTTTTTAGCGGGAGAGAAACCGTCCAAAAACCAAGCGTCGGTTTTATTATGGAGGTGACGCAATTGCTCGGTTGCATCGCCAATCAATAAGCTTAGCTGAACTCTATTGTCATAGAAACTGATGGTTTTTGCATTCATGAGCGTGGCATATTGAGCCAGTAACGGCGTGCTTAATGTAGTTAATTCAGGCCATAACTGTAAAGCCGTTGTGATGTCTGATAAGACCAGCGGGTATTTCTCAACGCTAGTGAAATTCAAAATTGTATCTTTAGGCGCAGTCTCAAGCCACAGTTTGGCCGCACATAAAAAGTTTAAGCCGGACCCAAAACCAGTTTCAGTAATGGTAAACGTATTAGTAGTGAGTTGTTGCCAACGGTTCGATAAATCATTGCCTTGCAAGAACACATGTTCAGTTTCAAGTACACCATTATCACTTGAAAAATAAACATCCTGAAAGGCGCTAGCAAACGGCTGTCCTTGTTTCCATTCAACATAGCACCATTCAATTTTTGTGTTATCTATTGTTCGCATTCACGGCTATCTTAAATACGATTTTGTGGATAGACTGGGTGGCGACCAAGGGTGCGTGAGTATCTTCTGGAAAAAAGATGCAAAATGTATTGGCGGGCGTGGAGACCCACGTAGCAGGGGCGTCATGAAAGAACTGTATGTCGGATGCAGTATTGAAATCACTGACTGGGTTAAGACAGTCTGCAAGTGGCTTCCAGCCCATTTCATCAACACCATCCAATACCAGCTGAATATCGATGTATTTGCGATGGCATTCTAGCTGTGCTGATTCACGCGTGCGCCCCGATATGCGCTCTACAATGGCAAACAAATCATCGCCAACAATTGTATGTCGACCACAGGCGAGTGCCTGCAAGTCGGTATTGCGCATGTAGGAAAATACTTGTGCAAACAGTGGATGTAATGCTGAATAACGCTCAGCGTTAGCTATCGTATCAAGTATCATGCAAAAAATCCTTAAGTTATTTCCATACCTTGCCATAAGCCGCTAACAACTGTTGATGCATTTTACTGCCTTCCATATTCACCCCCAAATTGCCTAGGCCGAAATACTGCTCTTTTTGATTGATTAGGCGCTGTGCTTGTTGCAGTGTTTCAGCGCCGTACATGAGTTGCAGGTTGCTTTCAAAGAAGCTGGTGTCACCGTTCTCAAGCTCTTCTTTAATTTGTACTAAGTTGGCAATGCAGCGATAAACGCGCGCGCGTGCTGGTGAGAGTTCGTTAAATTGCGCAATCCAGGCGCAGCCGTCCAAGATATCGTCGGTGCTGTTGCAGGCAAGCGCGGCAAGCGTTTTGAGTTCACCTACGCGTAAATCTACCCAAGTGGTGTTAGGGTCGGCGCATAGACCAATCAAAGTTGTTACGGGCAGTTCATCGGCTAAGTCTAGTTCTAGCAAGGTTTCAAGTAATCCTACAGATTCAGCTTGACTTAACTCTTGTAGGCGCAATGCGGCAGGGCGCACAAGGTTGCCAACGGTGTTATTTTCCCATTGCAGTTCTTCTACAGGGTAAATTTCAGACATGCCTGGTACAAAAATACGGCAGGCATATACCCCTAAATGGGTAAAGTCGGCGATGTACATATCATGGCCACTGGCATGGATGGTATTCACGCACCAGTCATAGTCTTCTTGCGTAGTTGTGCCAAAGTTCCAATCCACAAATTCGTAATCGGGCGTGTTACGTAAAAAGTCCCAGCTAATTACGCCGCTGGAATCCACAAAATGGATTTCCAGGTTTTGTGAATCGGCGATTTCTTCCATATCAAAACCAGGTGCGACAAAGCCTTTTAAGCCATTGATAGCGCGGCCTTGTAGCAGTTCTGTCAATGCACGTTCCAGTGCCACTTCAAAGCGTGGATGGGCGCCAAAACTGGCAAAGCAACCTTGGTCGTCTGGGTGGAGCAGCGTGACGTTCATCACTGGATATTGGCCGCCTAATGACGCATCTTTCACCAAAATACCATAACCCGCAGCGCGTAAGCCTTTAATGCCTGCCGCAATGCGCGGATAACGGCTGATGACATCTTCCGGCACATCAGGCAGGCAAATGCCTTCGCGAATAATTTTATATTTAATATCACGCTCAAATATCTCAGCCAAGGCTTGGGTACGCGCTTCCATCATGGTGTTGCCCGCACTCATACCGTTGCTCACATATAAGTTGCCGATGAGGTTAACGGGAAATAAAACGGTTTTATCATCACGTAAACGGGTGTAAGGGATGGCGCAAATGCCACGCTCAGCATTGCCCGAGTTCAAATCTATCAGTTGGCTTGCAATCGCGCCATCTTCTGGGTTATAGAACTTTTGCAGCTCTGGTGTTAATAAACCTTTAGGCCATTGGTCGCCTTCAACTTTAAACCATTGCTCATTCGGGTAATGCACAAAGTCTTGATTGGCGATGGTTTCGCCTAAGTAAAAGTGCGTCCAAAAGTAATTGGTGCTTAAACGCTCAAAGTATTCACCAAGCGCACTGGCGCGGGCGGCAAGCTGTGACGCACCTTTGCCGTTAGTAAATAGGCGAGGGCAGTCTTTATCAATTACATGCACCGACCAAATATTTTCAATTTCATTCAGCCATGACTTTTCTTCAACATGGATACCTAATGCTAATAATTTGCCTTGTAATGTGGCGATGGATGATTCGAGTGAAGCATCTTTGCTCGGAATAAAAGTTTCTGTCATGGTCATGTTGGAGCGTGTTGATAAATGGGCTGCAAGCATAGCATGCGGTTGCGTGTACGCGAGTAAATATGTGCTGTTATTGCTCTTTGGAATAGCCGATAACGCCTAAGAAAAATCTGACTAAACCATAGGCTATCCATGAAATACAGCGTTGCATGATATTGCCGTTTACCCACGCCTCTGGCGTTATTTGATGTACATTTTGCATGGAGGATTCAATGTCCAGGCGTAGCTCGGTAGCAAATGCGTGGTCTTGTATGAGTACGTTAGCCTCATGGGCTAACAACAGGCTAAAGGGGTCGATATTTGATGAGCCGACGGTTGCCCAATAGCTGTCTATGACCGCGACTTTGCTATGCATAAAACTTTTACGGTATTCATAAATTTCAATGCCATTTTTTAAAAACACACTATAAAAAGCATGGGCGGCGAACATTAAAAAATACTCCATTTTACCCTGTAGCAGCAATTTAACCTTTACGCCGCGTTTGGCCGCATCGACTAATGCTTTGCGAAATTTTCTACCGGGTACAAAGTAAGCGTTAGCAATAATAATTTCAGATTGAGCGTTATTGATTGCGTCTAAGTAGGCGTCTTCAATGTCGCGTCTGTGCAACACGTTGTCTCGTATGACGAAAGCCGCTTGTATGCCTGTACTGGTATCGAACGCATGATGTTTATTTTTGGGTTGAATTGATAGATGGCTAGGGCGTCGTAAGTGCATCCATGAAATACGGCGCCAAAGCTGATGCACATTTTTGGTAATGTGGGGCAGTAGGGCGCCTTCAATACGTATTGCATAATCAATACGCGGTGGAATTTTGTGCGGTGCGTTATGGTCATCAATGATGTTGATACCACCTACAAAACCCACCAAACCATCTATTACGACCACTTTGCGGTGCAAGCGCCGCAAGCGATTTTTTTTAAAGGTCCAAGGCGAGATTTTTTGGCGATAAAACATGACCCGTACACCCGCTGAAACTAACTCTTTAATATAAGCTTTAGGTAAATCTTTGCAGCCAAATCCATCAAGTAACACGTTTACTGTGACACCACGCTGAGCCGCTTGTTTTAATGCATTCCCGATACGGATGCCAATGTTGTCGATTTCATAAATATAGGTTTGCAAATAAACGGCGTGCTTTGCATTTTGAATAGCAAGTGCCAACGCAGGAAAATACTCAGCACCGCTGCGTAATAACTTGATTTGATTGCCGCCAATAAAATGCATATTGTTTTATGAATCTCTGGTGATTGTGGCAGAGAGAATCGCATGGTCAGACACTTTTAATAAATGTGTGCCGGAGTTAACTTCCACATGTTTTACATGAAAGCCACGTACATAAATACGGTCTAATCTTAGCATTGGAAACCAAGATGGAAAGCTGCGAGCAGCCTTGCCTGTGTGGCGTTCGAATACTTCATGTAGACGTAAGTGATCAGCAAATGCTTTACCTGAGCGTTGTCCCCAATCGTTAAAGTCACCTGCAATAATGAGCGGGGCATTGGCGGGTATCTGTTGTTTAATATAGTCGGTTACCGAGGCTAACTGCTGGCGCCGCCAGTGTGCAAATAAACCGAGGTGCAGGCAAATTGCGTGTAAAGGCGTATTCCACTTTGGTACGTTAATTTCAGTATGTAGCATGCCACGCTCCTCAGTGGCATGTGCTGAAATATCAATATTGGTCGTTTTGATAATGGGGAATTTTGAAAGCAGGGCGTTGCCGTGATGCCCCGCTGGATAGACTGAATTTTTCCCATACGAAAAATCTGACCATACCGCATCCGCTAAGTATTCCACTTGCCCGGCACTAGGCCATGCTGCAAAGCGTTTGCTATGTTCAGCATGTACGTCGCGTACCTCTTGTAAAAATACAATATCAGCATGTAACTTGCGCAATAAGTCGCGCTGATGGTGTAGGGCAAAGCGCGCGTTAAAATGGGTAAGCCCTTTATGGATGTTAAATGTGGCAATATGTAGCGTGTTATGCAAAATTAATTCACTTTATGGAGGTGGTGCTTGAGGTCATTTTCAGCGAGTATCCAATATACGCTAGTGGTGAATTTATGATGAGCGAATTTTACTCAGATTCATGCGTGAAAAATTTATCTATTTTTGTTTTTCGCCTATGTGTGTTGCACCACGCTGTTTAGCCAATGTGACTTGTTTTTGGCGCTCAATCAAACTGGCACGCTTTTCTGCTGATAATTTATCATAGCAATAAGGACATGATACGCCGGCAGCGTATTGCTCACTCTGCATTTCAGTAGGTGAGAGCGGATGGCGGCAGGCATAGCATTGATTAAAATCGCCCACTTCTAAGTTATGTTTAACAGCCACGCGCTGGTCAAATACAAAACATTCCCCTTGCCACAGGCTTTGTTCTTCAGGCACGGTTTCAAGGTATTTTAAAATACCGCCTTGCAAGTGAAAGACCTCTTCAAACCCTTGATCCATCATAAAAGAAGAGGCTTTTTCGCAACGGATACCACCAGTACAAAACATGGCGACCTTCTTATGTTTGGTGTTATCAAAGTGCTTGGCCACGTATTCAGGAAACTCACGAAAAGTCGTCGTTTTAGGGTCAATTGCGCCTTTGAATGTACCAATATCCACTTCATAGTCATTGCGGGTATCAATCAAAATGACGTCAGGGTCGGAGATGAGCGCATTCCAGTCTTCAGGCTTCACATAAGTACCTACTTTTTTGGTTGGGCTTACACCTGGAACGCCTAACGTGACAATTTCCTTTTTAAGTTTTACTTTCATGCGGTAAAACGGATGTTCGTTGGCAAAGGACTCTTTATGTTCTAAGTCACAAAATTTGTTTGCAAAAAGTGGGTCTGTGCGTAGAAAGTTCAACACACGATGTATGTCATCAGGCAAGCCAGCTATGGTGCCATTGATGCCTTCTTCAGCCAGCAGGAGAGTGCCTTTAATGTGATTATTTTTACACGCATCAAGAATTGGCGCTTGCAGTGCTTGGTAATTGGGTAGGCTGACAAATTTATACAGCGCCGCGGTTAAGTACTTAGACATAGTCTTCGCATTTGAATAGGATGTGTTATTTTAGCAGAAGGTTTTATAAGTAGATGGTTTTCTAAACAAACGGTTTTTGATTCGATTTTATTTTAAATTAAGCTGATCACTAAAGTCTTAAAATTAACGCGCTCCATACAGAGCTGCAATTGGGATTCTGATTGGAGTGGATTTTATTTTCCAGCTATGCTAGGTATCATCAGGTCTGGAAGGATTGGCTTGGTATCAAGCCGCGACTATCAACCAGAAAATGCATAAGCAGTCAAAGTTCAGCCAAAAAGTGAAATTTGGTTTTAAAATCATGGAATACCGATAAGTTTAAGATACTCTTCAAGTGTGATTGCTAGATTTTCAAGGGAGGCTTTGGCTTCATCTAAACGAATGCCTGAATCAAGATGTAGCTTTTCTAGTAATAATTGGTGTTTTTCAATCGCATTAACATGCTCTTTATATTTAGTATTTCGTAAATCTTGCTTAGACATGGTTAATTTCTCCAATAATGAATGTTCACTATAGCACTTGCTGAGGTTTCATAGGCATAAGACCTTGCTTGGATTGTATTCTTTAGTGAATTTTTGCCTAGTAACGACGAAATCTAAAATCAATCACAAAAGTCGGGTATCTAAAACCAATACTTCACCATTACCTTTGTAGGCAGTATCACCCACAAAGCGTTGCGCTCGCTGCGTACTGAGTTTACTAAATTGCGTATTGTATTGGGCAAACGATTTGAACAATAAGCTCAGAAATGGCAAGGTATGTGAGCCGCAGTCTTGGATCGTCGCATGTAGTTTCGGCAGTTTTTTAACTAACAATGTGCCGCGGTGCATATTAAACGCAGTATATGCGCCTAAATCACCTAGTACGCCTATGGTGCCAGCTATCATGCGGCTGCCACAATAATCGCCTACGTTGCCTTCAATTAAAATTAAACCACGGCGCATTTGGTCACCCACACGGTCACCTGCATTGCCTTTTACAATCACCGTGCCGCCGCGCATGCCTTTACGCAGACCTTCTGAACCAGCGCCTAAAAAGTCGCCCGTGTTACCGTCAATGCGCAGCAAACCACTTACCATATTGCATGCGGCAAATGCCGCTGTATTACCTTGGCAATGAATTTCACCATTTTTCAAGTTAAAACCAAGATATGTACCTGCATCACCTTCAATGGTGATGTTGCCAGACGTCATATTTGCGCCGATGTAATCAAGTTTTTTGGTCGAATTCTTGAAATAAATGTGTTGTGCATCAGTGCCCGTGATTTCAAATATCTCACCTACGCTTACTAAGCTGTTGCCATGGTTAAGCTGTATGCTAGCGATTTCTGCAACAGATTTGTTGGCCAAAAGGTTAGGGCTTAACCCACTACAATTGACGGTGTGTGCAGGGGTTTGTTTTAAGGTGAGGGTGAGCGCGTTCATGATTTGTTGCCATTTAAAATATCGTGCAATTTGAAAAGATGTGGACCAAGTTTGCCGCCATAATTACCCGCTGAGATACGTTTTACACCGCTACTTTCGCCGAGCTTGCAAATGGCTTCAATACCTACTTTCATTGAGAATGCAATGTCTTCAAACGTTAAGCCATCAATCACAATTTCCATGACGCTTTCAATTTCCGGTGAGAGTTCGGTATTGGTTGCACCTTTTAAAGTGGGGCAGAATGCGTCGTTGGTCGAAGCAAACATGGTTTTATATTTACTGCCAACTTTAGAGCCTGAGCGTACTACGCCGCCAGGGAAAGGCATGATAACGTTAGGTACTTGCTTCATAGCTTCTACCGCAGTTTCAGCCGCCGTTAATGCCGCTGGTTGCGATGTTGCTAAAATTAAAAAGTTACCGCCGCCAATGGCGCGCACCATGCCTGTGGTTTCTTGCGTGAGAAATTCACCATCCATCACCGGAATACGCCAGTAGCGTTTACCATCAATTAGTTTAGAAGTTTGAAAGCCATCACCAAAATAGCGTAAATTTTTACCTAGGTTGATTTTATCTTCACCTTCTATGCCGGCAAAGGCGGCGGCAGTGGGGCAGGTGAGTATGCATTGCCCCATGCGCGTTTCTAGCTGCTGCATGAGCACTTTACTACCCATGGCAAACATTAAAATGCTGACGCCGGGTCTGCCGTCTGGCGTTTCATCTGTTGATAGTTCGCGCTCTATACCAGCTTCAACCCCGCAACCGATGACTGAGGTGGCAAAACCAGTCATCGCGTTAGCTGCGTGGTAAGCCCATTTGAGGTTTTGAGCGGTAATAATGACCCGTGTGCCGCGCATATTGAATGCTTCAGCGAAAGTGTCGTCTATTTTTATGCCGTTAATAATCATGATTTGTTTAGATGTGTAATGATTTTTCCACGCCCACCTTCAGCAATTTCGTCATCAGAAATCTTGAAGCTGTCTAACTGCATGGTTTGGTATTTATCAAAGTAGTCTTTGAGGTCTTTTTCTACACCGATATCAAAAGCAGGTTTGGCGGTGTGCGTTGCGCCCCATACCACTTTAGTAACGACGCCATCTCTTACCACCAGCTCGCCGTTTTTAAAAACATAATCAGGTTTGGCAAACATGGCTTCACGGTCTGTTTGGTCGGTATAAACGGTAATGTCCGCAGAGGCGCCTACACCAAGATGCCCACGATCATTTAGGCCGATGAGTTTACTTGCCCCTGCGCGGGTCATGATGGCGATTTCATACAAGCTATACTCACGGTTTAAGCTAGTCAGGTTGCTCATGGCTTGCGCATCCAGGTTGAGTTTAGCAAACGTTTCGTTTCTGAAGGTTTTATCCATCAGTAAGCGAATCAAATGCGGGTAGCTGGTAAACGGCGCACCATTGGGATGATCAGTGGTTAAAAAGATGCGCCATGGGTCTTCAGCTGATAAAAATATCTCCAAGCCGATTGCCCATTGCAGGGCATTGACATAGTTTTGGTCGCGGTATTTAAACGGCAATACACCACAGCCTGCATCGCACTCAATATCCATAATCACCGACTTTTTAGGGTTGGCGTGCTTGGCGTTTAAGTGCTGCATCATGGAATCACCTGATGCCGTCACGGTTTGCCCAAATAAAATTTGCCCTACATCGGCCGTGATGTGTTTATTTTTATTCAGCGCCTCAGAAATCTGTGCAGCAGCGGATGAAAACTTCTTATCGCCCTCAGTGCCGTAACTGTGAAACTGAATATGCGTCAGGTGCATCGGCAAACCATCACTCGCCCCCATGGTGTTGAGGGTGGTTTCAAAATTGCCTGCTGCACCTAGGTTATTGCAATGTACATGCAGCGGTTTGGCAATGCCCAGTTCATGCACAGCGCGGCTTAAACTTTGCAAAATCTCACGTGGGCTCACTTGATAGTGGCTATTGTTTTCGTCTAAATTGAGCCTGCGCTGATTGAACTTAAATGCGTTGATGCCACCAGGATTGACGACTTTAATGCCAATCGCTTGCGTGGCATGTAGTATCCATGCCACGTAATCATTGATGGCTTTTTGGTCTTTTTTGGCAGCTAGCATACGTAAAAAATAATCATCGTTGCCAAGCATGGCATAGCCGCCTTTGTCTATCATCGGCGTATCACCCATCTCCAAGTGCGCTTGGCGGGCGTTAACGGGTGAGATGGCAGGCTCAAAAGCGGCGGTGTAGCCCATTTCAATGTATCTAAAGCCAGTGTCGGTAGTACTTGGGATTGAATGGTGCGTCGTGTGGTGGCTGCAATGCGGCGTGCAAATATGTGCTTCTGGCTCGCTTAGGTTTTTAGTTTCCTGCGCCTGTTTTTGCTGAAGCTCAGGTAACATCATGCGTGCAATGTTCATCTTGCCGCCACCAATGTGGCTATGCATGTCAATGGCGCCTGCCATGACGACTTTGCCAGCCAAATCAAACGTCTGGCTGATTTTTGTAGCATCTAAGGGTTTGGGGACAATGCGCCCTTGATAGAGGTAAATATCTTCAACCACACCATCTTTGCGGTACGCGGGGTCGTAAATTTTGCCGTTTTTTAGCAGGGTAATCATACTAACGCCTCAATGCTGTTGATGACATCACTCAACGTAGGCAAGTGACTATCACGCAGTTTTTTTAACGGTAAAGTGATTGAGCTATCTACACGAAACATCAAGCCGGTATGGTCAACACCTGGAATGCCAACTGGAATAAATACGTCAGACTTATGCTCAAGTTGAGTATTGGGATGGCCAATCACAATAGTAGGCGTATCGGTATTCGGAGGCACATGAGGGTTAAAGGTGCTCACCCATAGTAGCGCATCACACAGCTTTAATTGTTTTTGAGTTGAAAAATGGTAAGTGTAGTATTCAGGTTTGCCATTGACAAAACGGCTTCTGGTTGGGTAGCCACTGAGCCAGGTGCTGGTGTTGTTAATTGAAGTGTCACCATCACCTGAGTTAAGCGGAAAACCTGCGGCGCGCGAGGTTTCGTTTAACTTGTTAATCAACTGTACAATGCTTTGAATGGTGAGTTCAGCATGCGTAAATTTTAAGCTGCCCGCTGACCAAACCACAACTGCATATTGTGCAGCTTTTAACTTTTCTACCACAGCCAACAATGCCGAAATAGCAACACCGCCAACCACTTCTGCCTGAATTTTTTTGTTAATTAGGAGTGCGTTTAAAGCGTTCACAATTTCAGGGATATTAGCGGCTTCTGCGGGTATCATAGTGGATGCAGTGCCGTTGGGGGTAATACCTGCCTTGGTATTTTCGGCAGGTACAGCTAAATAAATAATTGCTGGTGTTGATTTGTTAAATAAACTGTCGGTATTCCACACCACTTTTTCAAAAAAGCGAGGATGGCTACTTACAATATCAGTGCCAATAGCTAATATCACATCTGCACGGTTTTTAACTTCAGCGAGCGTTGTGGTGAGCCAGCCGCCGTTTTGCATGGTTAATGTATTACGAACGGTTGATTCGCTATGCATGTGGTCGAGTGTGGCATTGGATTTTTCAGCTAAACGCATCAAGGCACGCATGCCTTGTACTTCAGTGCCCAAACCCGCAAATAACGGCTGTTTACTTTTGCGTAAAATATCGGCGGCGGCGCTAATGGCAGTATTTAAGTCGCAAGGCTTGCCAAATAAGCTAGGCGACTCAGCAATGCTGGTTTGAAAAGACTGTTCAAAAAAAGCAATACTTTTAGCACAGCCATTTTTTATAGAGATGGGGGCTGTTGCATTTAATATCAAATCATCGCAAAGTAAGCCGCAAGCAGGGCAGGTGGCGGGGGTGGGTTCATTAGAACGAGTGTAATTTTTCATATTGACGCCAATTTTGTCACAGTTTTAATTATTCTAAACTGGTTTGATGAATAACATATCATAAAAAGTTGGTTTATTTTAAGTGCTAAAAATGGTATTTTATCGGTCTTTTCAATATGTTAATTTAATGGAGTTGTTATGGCTGTTCAACGCACGCTTTCTATCATCAAACCTGATGCAGTGGCAAAAAATGTAATCGGTAAAATCTATACCCGTTTTGAAAACGCTGGCTTAAAAATAGTTGAAGCTAAAATGGCGCAATTAACACAAGCTGAAGCTGAGGGCTTTTATGCAGTTCACGCTGCGCGTCCATTCTTTGCTGACTTGGTAAAATTCATGATTTCAGGTCCAGTGATGATTCAGGCGCTTGAAGGTGAAAATGCAGTACAGGTAAACCGTGATTTAATGGGCGCCACTAACCCTAAAGAAGCTGCTGCTGGTACTATTCGTGCTGATTTTGCTGAAAGCATTGATGCAAACGCGGTGCATGGTTCTGATTCTGCTGAGAATGCGGCGATTGAAATCGCTTACTTCTTCGGTAAATAAATAAGGTAATAACAATTTTGGTCAATCTGCTTAATTTCAATCAAACACAGCTCGCTCATTGGTTTGCTGAAAGAGGTGAAAAGCCTTTTCGCGCCAAGCAATTGATGCGCTGGATGCATCATTTTGGTGTGTATGACTTTGAGCAGATGACTGATATTGCCAAAAGTTTACGCGAGAAATTAGCCGTTGAGGCTGAAATCACATTGCCTACCGTGCAATTAGAGCGCGTTTCTAATGACGGTACGCGCAAGTGGTTGATTGGTGCTGATACTGCTAATAGTATTGAAACCGTGTTTATTCCAGAAGATGATCGCGGCACTTTGTGTATTTCCAGCCAAGTGGGTTGTGCGCTGGAATGCACATTTTGTTCTACTGGCCGACAGGGTTTTAACCGCAACCTGAGTGTTGCAGAAATTATCGGTCAGCTTGCGATTGCAAATCAGTCATTGCGTCTTGAGGCTGGCTACGATTTGTTGCCAGCAGGTGAGCGTATTATTAGCAATGTGGTGATGATGGGCATGGGCGAGCCATTGGCTAATTACGATAACGTAGTAACGGCCATGCAGATTATGTTGGACGATAGCGCGTATGGACTAAGCCGCCGCCGTGTGACGCTCTCAACCAGTGGTTTGGTGCCAGCCATGGATAGGTTAAAAGAAGATTGTCCCGTGGCCCTGGCTGTATCCCTCCACGCACCGAATGATGCGTTGCGCGATGTGATCGTGCCGATTAACAAAAAGTATCCGCTTAAAGAGTTAATGGCGGCGTGTAACCGCTATCTAGAAAAAGCACCACGGGATTTCGTCACGTTTGAGTATGTGATGTTAGACGGTGTGAATGACACGGTTGAACACGCGCATCAATTGTTGGAATTAGTTAAAAATGTTTCTTGTAAATTTAATTTAATTCCTTTTAACCCATTCCCCAATAGCGGTTATGACACTTCCAAGCCGAGTCATATTCGAGTATTCCGGGACATTTTAATGCAAGCGGGCTATGTGGTAACCGTGCGCAAAACGCGCGGCGAAGATATTGACGCGGCTTGTGGCCAATTAGCAGGTGTTGTGCTTGATAAAACTAAACGCAGTTCTAAACGAATTCCAATTGAGGCAATTACATGAGTAATCTATTGAAGATGAGTTTTACCGCATGCACTCTAGAAAAATTTAGCGCCAGAAAATTCACCTTAATTTGCTTAATGGGATTGATGACTGCTGGATGTGCCAATCAGCAACAGCAAGAAAAAGACGATATAAACTTAAAAGCACGTGCCAGGGCGCATACAGATCTGGGCGCTGTTTATTATCAACAAAGACAGTTGGAAGTGGCTTTAGAAGAATTTACGGTGGCGACTAAAATTGATCCAAATTTTAGTTTGGCCTATAACGGTTTAGGTTTAGTCCATGCAGCACTTGGCCAAGATGATATTGCAGAAATGAATTTTAAGCGTGCCATACAAATTGAGCCAAATAATTCAGAATCGCGTAATAATTACGGTAGTTTTTTATGTGCCAGAAACCGCATTGATGAATCCATTAAAGAGTTTTTAGCGGCGGTTAAAAATCCATTGTATGGCACGCCGGCAATGGCTTACACCAATGCCGGCATTTGTTCATTGCGTAAGCAAGATAGTGTCAACGCGGAAATTTATTTTCAAAGAGCGTTACAAATTGAGCCGTTGTTAAACACTGCGGCTTATCAGCTTGCTTCAATACAATTTAAACGCAATGATGTGATAGGCGCTAAAAACACATTGCAAAATGTGATGCTGGGCCAACCCACGCCTGAAATGTTGTGGCTGGCGATACAAATAGAGCGGGTGTTGGGAGCTAAAGATAATGAGGCGAGCTACGCGTTGGAGTTAAGACGTCAATATCCTGACTCAGAGCAGGCCAAGTTGTTAAAGAGTGGAAAATAATCATGGCAGTGGCAGAAGAAATTGATGTTACAGAAACAAGTGATGCTAACTTGCAAGGGCAAGCCTCGTTAGGTGAGGTGTTTTTGGCTGCAAGAACAGCTAAAGAACTTACGCAGCAAGACGTTTCTAACAGTTTACGTATTAGTGTGAAACAAATTGATGCACTTGAAACCAATACGTTTAGTGCTTTGCCAGATGCGATGATTACACGCGGATTTATTCGCAACTACGCGCGATTGTTAGGGCTTGATGCGGAGCCATTACTGGCGGGCTATCGTGCACACATGCCCGGTGAGCTGCCTAACTCGCTCGTTGTGCAGACATCCATGCAGCAAGTTAAATTAACTAAAGATAGCCGACCTTGGCTTAGCTATATTTTAGGCAGTATTTTAGTGTTGCTGTTTTTATTGGCTTGGTTTTTTTATATGGATTACATACCTAAATTAGCCAATGCGCCGATGGAAAAAGCACCCGCAGTCTCCGATGGAAGCGTACCTTCGGTTGAATCAACGTCTTTGTCACTTCCGGAAATCGCCTTGCCAGCAGCAGAGCGACAGGCAGATAGTGCTGATGTGGTTGTGAACGATGTTGATACGAATGGCACACATGCAAATGTGACCGAGGTTGCAACAAGCAGTGCGCAGGCGAATGTAAATTTCCCACCTGAAACTAAAAAAGAGCGTGATTCAGTAGGTGAGCAGCGCAATCAATTGCCACCCAATACAATGGCAGATTTAAGCGTTAAAAAGGTGAGCATGTCGTTTTCTGAGCAAACTTGGGTGAGTGTGACAGATAAGTCTGGTCAGGTTGTTTTTGAAAAAGTGCTACCCGCAGGTGGCACGGATAGTTTTGATGGCGTGCCACCATTTAATCTGGTGATTGGTAATGCTAAAGCCACAAAGCTCGTATTTTTAGGGCAGCCTGTAGATTTGGCCGCGCATACTAAAAATAATATTGCACGTGTTAGGTTGGAATAGACCTTGAGTTTATCTATAAAAAACGAACCCCGTAATACTTTGCAGGTGATGATTGCACACGTACCTGTTGGCGGTGGCTTGCTAAACTCATTGCCAGCACCCGTGGTCGTGCAAAGCATGACCAATACCGACACGGTCGATGCCGATGCTACTATTAAACAAGTGTTTGAGCTGTGGCAAGCAGGCTCTGAAGTGGTAAGAATTACCGTTAATTCACCTGAAGCCGCGGCACAGGTCGGCAACATCCGCCGTGGTTTAGATGCGCTAGGTTGCAATGTACCATTGGTGGGCGATTTTCATTACAACGGTCATAAATTGTTAGCGCAATACCCTGATTGCGCCCAATCTCTTGCTAAATATCGCATTAACCCAGGCAATGTAGGTAAAGGCTCTAAACGTGACGAGCAATTTGCCGCCATGATAGAAGCCGCTATTCAATATAAAAAAGCCGTGCGTATTGGTGTGAATTGGGGCAGTTTAGACCAAGCCAAAATGGCGCAAATGATGGACGATAATGCCAAGCTTGCAGAGCCTTTGTCGGCAGATGCATTGATGCGCGAGGCATTGATTCAATCCGCGCTTGAAAGTGCAGCAGAGGCGGTTGCGTTAGGTTTGTCACCTAATCAAATTATCATTTCATGCAAGGTGAGTGATGTGCAGGATTTGGTTAAAGTCTATACTGAATTAGCCAGTCGTAGCGATTACCCCTTGCATTTAGGTTTGACTGAAGCGGGCATGGGGTCAAAAGGTATTGTGGCCTCAACCGCCGCGCTGGCCTTGCTTCTACAGCAAGGCATAGGCAACACCATACGCGTGTCTCTAACGCCTGAACCCAATGAGTCGCGCACTAAGGAAGTCATCGTTGCACAAGAAATTCTGCAAACCATGGGCATCCGCTCATTTACGCCTTTGGTGACGGCCTGCCCAGGCTGTGGCCGTACCACATCAACCTATTTCCAAGAGCTTGCCATGCAAATTCAAAGCTACTTGCGTAATCAAATGCCGGTGTGGCGTGGTCAATATGCCGGTGTGGAGAATATGAGCGTGGCGGTGATGGGCTGCGTGGTGAATGGGCCAGGAGAATCTAAGCTTGCCAATATCGGTATCAGTTTACCAGGGACTGGTGAAACGCCAGTGGCACCGGTGTTTGTTGATGGCGAAAAAACAGTCACGCTCAAAGGCGACAATATCGCACAAGAATTTCAGGCGATTGTGGAAGCTTACGTGCAAAAAAATTATGCTGAGGGTGGAAAATTGCGTACTAACCCAGCTCAAAAAATTATTCCAATACAAGCAGCAAATTAAAAATTAAGAATTAACAATCCATGAGTAACAAATTCCAAAGCAGCCATAAATTTCAAAGTATCAAGGGTTTTTATGACATCCTGCCAGAGGCTACACCGCTGTGGTTTAAGCTGGAAGATACCGCACGCCGCATACTGGCACAATACGGTTATAAAAACATCCGTATGCCGTTAGTGGAGCCCACCGAACTTTATATACGCAGCGTAGGCGAGCATACCGACATTGTTGAAAAAGAAATGTATGCCTGGGAAGATGCTCTGAACGGAGATAAGCTTGCATTGCGCCCGGAAGGTACCGCAGGCTGTGTACGTGCGGTGATTGAACATAATCTTACCTACAATGGCCCGCAACGCTTATGGTACAGCGGCGCGATGTTTCGCCATGAGAATGTGCAAAAAGGCCGTCAGCGCCAATTTCACCAGATTGGGGTAGAAGCTTTTGGTTTTGATACGCCGGAAGTTGATGCCGAGCAAATCGTATTATTGGCTAGGTTGTGGCGCGAATTAGGTATAGAAGACGTTGAGTTGCAAATTAACAGTATTGGCGATGCGCATGAGCGTGCTGAATATCGCAATGTGTTAATTGCTTACTTTGAACAACATGCTGATTTGTTGGACGAAGATGCTAAACGCCGTTTGCATACTAATCCATTACGTATTTTGGATACTAAAAACCCACGTATGCAGGCTATATGTGAAGCTGCGCCCAAGTTAATCGATTGTTTAGGCGTTGAAACCCGTACCCATTTTGATGGTCTGTGTAAAAGACTTGCTGATGCTGGAGTTACTTACAAAATCAACCCGCGTTTGGTACGCGGTTTAGATTACTATAATCGCACCGTGTTTGAGTGGGTGACGACCAAGTTGGGCGCGCAAGGTACCATTGCAGGCGGCGGGCGCTACGATAGTTTGGTTGAGCGCCTGGGTGGCAATGCAACACCGGCTTGCGGTTTTGGTATTGGCTTGGAGCGCGTATTTTTGTTGATGCAAGAATATGCAATTACCGCCAATGATGCACCCGATGTTTATTTGGTCAATGTAGGAGAGTTGGCTGAAAATGCAGCATTTACTATTGCAGAGCAGTTGCGTGATGCCAATATACAAGTGGTGCTGCATGTGGGTGGTGGCAGTTTTAAATCGCAAATGAAAAAAGCTGATAGAAGCCAAGCCAAGTTTGCCTTGATATTGGGTGATGATGAAGTCAATAATCATCAAGTGACCTTAAAACCGATGCTGGCTGAAATAAAGTTTGAGCAAGTGCAATGTAGTGTTGAAGAAGCCATTAAGTATTTAACTGTCAACATAAAATTGTTATGTGTATAGATTTCACACATCGCATCGAGAAAAAATGCCTGCCGACTTACAAATTGATAAGCTAAACGAAGCGACGCCACTATTGCAGTTGTCGCACGTGAGTATCTCGTCCAAAAAAACGCCTACGCGCTTATTGGTGAATGACGTAAGTTTTAGCATTGATGCGGGCAAAACCACATGCGTGGTCGGTGAGTCTGGCAGCGGTAAAAGCTTAACAGCGCTCTCTATTATGGGTTTGTTGTCTAAACAATTACAGTTAAATACAGGCAAGGTCTTGTTTAATGATACAAACGATGGTGTTCAAGATCTAACTTTACTTAATGAGACAAGTCTGCAAAAAATACGTGGTGCAAAAATAGCCATGATTTTTCAGGAACCAATGACCTCGCTGAACCCTGTGCTAACAGTTGGCTACCAGATCGGTGAGAGTCTAACCACGCATCTGGGTCTTAAAGGCGAACGTTTAAAAACCAAGATTACAAGTTTGTTAGAGATGGTCGGTATCCCGCCAAGTCGCGCAAATAGTTATCCTGACGAGCTTTCCGGCGGGCAGCGTCAACGTGTCATGATCGCTATGAGCATTGCCTGTGAGCCGCGGTTATTGATTGCAGATGAACCCACTACGGCGCTAGATGTGACTGTTCAGGCGCAAATACTTAAATTATTAGATGACCTGAAAACGCGCATGAATATGGGCATGCTGTTTATTACCCATGATTTTGGCGTGGTGGCAGATATTGCGGATCATGTGGTGGTAATGTTTAGAGGCGAAATCGTTGAGTCAGGCACCAAAGAGCAAGTGCTTGGTAACCCGCAGCATCCATACACAAAAGCATTGCTCGCATGTGTACCGGATGCTGAAGGTAAAAACGCATTAAAACCGATTGACTATGCCTGGCTGAAGCAGGAGGAAGTAGCGTGAGCGACATCATTCTGCAAGCGAACGGTTTAGTCAAAACTTACACCCAGCGTAGCGGTAAGTTTGGTTTTGGCACAACGCTAGTAAAAGCTTTAGATAACGTTAGTATCACTTTGCATGCTGGAACTACACTTGCCGTTGTGGGTGAATCAGGCAGTGGCAAATCCACATTAGCGCGTTGTCTGTTACAATTGCAACCCTTAGATAGTGGCGAAGTGATTTTTGCAGGCCAGGATTTATCTAAATTGCATGCATCAGCGTTAAGAGATGTACGCAAAAATTTGCAAATGGTGTTTCAAGACCCGTTCGCATCGCTTAATCCGCGTATGCGAGTTGGTGAAATAGTCGGCGAAGGTTTACTGATACATGGCTTAGGCAGTGCGGGTGAGCAGCAGAAAAAAGTCATTGCCATGTTAAAACGTGTAGGACTCACTGAAGCTGACATGCAAAAATACCCACATGAGTTTTCTGGTGGGCAAAGGCAACGTATAGGCATCGCGCGTGCGTTGGTTTTAGAGCCTAAAGTGGTGGTATGTGACGAACCTGTATCAGCATTAGATGTATCAATACAGGCACAAATTCTGTTGCTACTCAAAGAGTTGCAGCAAGAAATGGCACTAAGCTACATTTTTATTAGCCACGATTTACGTGTGGTGCGTCATATTGCAGATGACATTGTGGTGATGTATCAAGGTAAGGTGGTTGAGCAGGGTAAGGTGGCTGATATTTATGAACAGCCACAACATGAATACACGCAAAATTTGTTGGCGGCAATACCAGGCAAAAAGGTTGGCGCAGGTAAAAAAAGTGGTGAATGCTTAATTTAAGTTTTGTAATTAGGGTTGAAGGTTAAGTTTAGGATTAATAGGACACAACATGGCATACGATTTAGAAGAGCAAGAGCAGATAGACGAATTAAAAGCGTGGTGGAAAACTTACGGTAAAACAATCGGCAACGCATTGTTAGCCTTGTTGATCGTATATGCTGGTTATCAAGGCTGGCATTATTACCAAGCTAAACAGTCAGTTGAAGCATCAACTGAATATCAGGCATTGCAAGTGATTGATGAAAAAGACGTAAAAGAGATTCAAGCCAAATCAGCGATTCTGATGGATAAATACAGTGCAACGCCCTATGCCGGTCGTGCCGCGTTGTTGGCCGCTAAAGCCAATTATCAGGCAAAAGATATTAAAAGTGCAAAAGCACAATTAGACTGGGCAATTAAAAATGCTAAAGAAACGTCAGTGACCGCGATTGCTGGATTGCAGTTGGCGAATATCTTGGCTGAAGAAAAAGACTTTGCAGGTGCTTTAAAATTGCTTGAAGCCCCTCATGATGCAGGCTTTGATGGTTTATACGCTGACTTAAAAGGTGATGTATTAGTAGCGCTTGGTAAAAGGTCAGAAGCAAAAGCTGCATACGAACATGCGTTGACTAAACTGGATGCTCAAGGCAGATACCGTACATTAACGCAACAAAAATTAGAAGCATTAGGTTAAACAATTGATGCGATTCACTCAACAAACAAAATTAATCGTACTGCTAGCCAGCTTATTGCTGGTATCAGCGTGTACCACGATTACCGACCTGCAAAAAGATGTTTCAGAGCGTGTTTTTGGTAAAGAGCCAGCTGATCCGCCTGAAGTCTTGGTTGAAATTAAAGAAACTGCCAGCGCTAAAATACTGTGGCAAGCTAAAGTTGGTAGTTCTGGAAACTTTGAGTTTACGCCAGTAGTGGATGCGGGTTATGCTTATGTTGCTAGTGCTGAAGGCACGCTTGCTAAATTAGATGTGAGTAACGGCAACCAAGCTTGGCGCGTGAATGTGGGCGAAAAGTTGACGGGCGGTATTGGTGTTGGCGGTAGCCTAGTGGTTGTAGGTACGCAAAAAGGTATTGTTTACGCCTATGATATTGCAGGAAAGCTGCAATGGAAATCTAAACTTAGTAGTGAAGTGTTAAGTGCGCCTAAGTATTTTGATGGCATGGTGATCGTGCGTACAGGCGATAGCCGTATTTATGGCATTAACGCCAATGACGGTAGCCGCAAATGGGTTTATGATCGCACCAGTCCAGCCCTTACTTTGCGTAGTAGCGCTGGCGTTGTTGTTGATAGCGGGGCTGTGTATGCTGGGTTTGCTGGCGGGAAACTAGCAGCAATCCGTGCAGATAACGGCAAGATGTTATGGGAGGCTTCAGTTGCGCAACCCAAAGGTGTAACAGAGATTGAACGTATTGCCGATATTACCAGTTTGCCCGTAGTGGATGGGCCGCTAGTGTATGCCGTTGCCTACCAAGGTCGCATCGCAGCAGTGGATAGATCAACAGGTCGCGTGGTATGGAATCGAGATATTTCCAGTCTTTCAGGCCTAAGTGCAGAAGATGCCAGGATTTTTGTATCACATGCAGCCGGGTCTGTTTACGCACTTGATTACACAACAGGCAAAACTTTTTGGCGCCAAGGCGCGCTTAAAAACCGTCAATTAACGGCGCCAGTACCCATGGGCAGTTTAATTGCAGTGGGTGACCTTGAGGGCAATGTACATTTTTTAAGTCGCGAAGACGGGGCTTTTGCTGCTAGAGTTAAAACCAACAATAGTGCAATATTACCGCAAATGACTTTGGTCAATAGCAATACCGTATTAGCACAATCACGCGATGGCGGCGTGTATGCGATACAAGTCAAATAATCCTAAAAATATAATTTAGCTTGATTAGACTTTTCAAGAATCATTAAGCTTAAGCGCTTGATAGAAGGCTCACATGATACCTACCGTTGTTTTGGTTGGCCGACCCAACGTCGGCAAATCCACCTTATTTAACCGTCTAACCAAAAGTCGCGATGCGCTGGTGGCAGATTTGCCTGGGCTCACACGTGACCGTCACTATGGTCGAGGCGTAGGCGCAAGCCAGCCTTATTTGGTGGTGGATACGGGCGGGTTCGAGCCGAATACCGATAGCGGTATTCTTAAAGCCATGGCGGTGCAAACCTTACTGGCGCTTGATGAAGCCGATGTGATTATTTTTCTGGTTGACGGTCGCCAAGGCGCAACCCCGCAAGATATGGAAATCGCCAACCGCTTACGCAGAACTAAATGCCCGGTATTGCTGGCGGTGAATAAAACGGAAGGCATGAATAAAGCGGTTGTCAGCGCAGAGTTTCATGAATTGGGCTTGGGCGATCCGCTATCAATTTCATCTGCGCACGGCGAAGGTGTTAAAGATATTATTGATTTAGCGCTTGAGAGTTTTCAAGTGGTTGAAGCAGAACCTGAACTGGATCAAACCGGCGATAGAGTGCCAAAAGTCGCGATTGTTGGTCGCCCGAACGTTGGTAAATCTACACTAGTGAATGCGCTACTCGGCGAAGAGCGCGTGATTGCGTTTGATGAACCAGGTACTACGCGTGATTCTATTAGTATTGATTTAGAAAAAAATGGCAAACATTACACGTTGATAGACACCGCGGGTGTGCGTAAACGCGGTCGAGTGTTAGAAGCGGTTGAGAAATTTTCAGTCATTAAAACCATACAATCTATTGAAGAAGCCAACGTAGTGATTTTGGTAGTTGATGCGCAAGAAGGCATTACCGAGCAAGATGCGCACGTGGCGGCTTACATATTAGATGCAGGGCGTGCATTAGTCGTCGCGATCAATAAATGGGATGGACTAAAAGAAGAAGAGCGCGATTGGGTAAAACGTGAAATTGACCGTAAGTTGATGTTTTTAGACTTTGCTGAGTTTCACTATATTTCAGCACTGCGTAAAAAAGGTCTACCAGAATTATTTAAGTCAGTTGACATTGCCTTTAAAGCCGCGTTTGCCAAACTCTCTACCCCGCAACTTACGCGCGTACTTATTGATGCGGTACAGCAGCACCAGCCTCCAATCAGCAAAGGCATACGTCCCAAGCTGCGCTATGCCCACCAAGGCGGCAGCAACCCGCCTATTGTGGTCATCCACGGCAACCATGTGGATGGTGTAAAAGATGCTTACACCAGATTTCTAGAAAAAACCTTCCGCAGAACTTTTCAGCTATCTGGCACACCGTTGCGTGTGCAATACAAACAAGGCAGCAACCCATTTGCGGAAGATGAAGACAAGCGCAAACCAGGTGAAGGTATTGTGAGTATGCGCCGCCGTAAAACCGCGCACCGTGCTGAATTAAAAGCAAAAAAAGAGGTTGATGATAAAGATAGAAGCGCCAAAAAGCGTTAAAAACTAAGAGAACCTGTATTTTATGCTTGATTAACTTTCTAAAACTATTAGAACTACTAGAATTGCCAATTTCCAGTTTTTGGAGTCCATTCAGCAGAGAATTGAAATTCAAGCAAAATTAACTTATTCAATTACGATAGAGTAACTTTTCAAACTCATCTGCTGGAACAGGTTTAGAGAACCAATATCCTTGGCCGTAATCGCAACCGGCGATGACCAATAAATCAAGTTGCTCTTTGGTTTCAATCCCCTCAGCAATCACTTTCATACCAAGCTTATGTGCCATCACGATAATGGCTTCGCATAAGACCATGTCGCTCGATCCAGTCCTGATATTTGAAGTGAAAGACTGATCAATTTTCACGTAATCAATATCAAACTTTTTCAAGTAAGCTAATGATGAGTAACCGGTCCCAAAGTCATCGATGGCGATTTGAACTCCAGCGGCTCTTAATGCATTGAGTTGATTTATAACGGAGTCTCTGGCATCTAACAATAAGCCCTCAGTTATCTCTACAGCAATGCTTGGTCCAGTAAGTCCAAGCGAAATTAAATGGTCTATCCAGTTGATGTGGTTTTTACTATTGCTTCTAAACTGTACTGGAGATTTATTGACACTGATCTGAAAGCCGGGATGATGCGATCTCCATTTTGCCACCTGATTTGCAGCCTCGCTAAATACCCAGTCGCCAATCTCAATAATCAAGCCTGTTTCTTCAGCAGCAGGAATAAATTCTGCCGGACTTACCAAGCCACGCGTTGGATGCTGCCAACGAATTAAGGCTTCAGCTTTATAAATGTTCCCTGTTGCGAGTTCTACGATAGGTTGATAGAACACTCTGAATTGATTAGCGTTAAGTGCAATACGCAAATCACTGATTAAATGCATGCGCATCAAGGCTGCTTCTTGCATTGATGGGGTGAAGTAGTGATAACGGTTTCGGCCATGTTGTTTTGCGGCATACATGGCCTGATCAGCATTTTTTAAAAGCACTTCAACATTGTTACCGTCTTCAGGATAAATACTGATACCGATACTGGTGGTTATATAAATCAGTTCATTGCCAAGTTGAAATGGTTTAGCCAGCTTATCCAGAATTTCTTGAGCAATGCGCTCGATGCTGCTTTGATTATCAAGATTACATAGAATAAGGGTAAATTCATCACCACCCAATCGAGCCACAGTGTCCATCTCTCTTACACAACTTTCCAAACGCTGCGCTGTCTCCTTGAGAAGCAAGTCGCCTATGTCATGCCCAAGCGTATCGTTAACCTCCTTAAATCGATCAAGATCAAGATACATCAGCGTAATTGTTTGGCTCGTGCGGTGAGCCTTTACAATCTCTTGTTTAAAACGGTCAAGAAAAAGCATACGGTTGGGTAAATTGGTGGTCAGATCGTAGTGAGCTAAACGAATGACTTGGGCTTCTGACCGTTTTCGAGCAGTGATGTCAGTATGGGTACCAATCATGCGAAGCGGCTTCCCCTCTTTAGACCTACTAACCACCATCCCGCGACTGAGTGTCCATTTCCATGAACCGTCTTTACATCGCAGGCGAAATTCAGAAACATAAATATCAGTTTTACCTTCCAGATAGGCTTTTACATCATCGACTATGCTGTGCATATCATCTGGATGAGTCAGTGCTCTTCCAGCCCTCGAGGTCGGGTCTATTTCGTTTTCGGAATACCCATATATTTCTTGCCAACGGGCAGAACGAAAAACGTGATCCGTCTCAAGATTCCAATCCCATACGCCGTCACCTGAACCTTCAAGGGCAAATTTCCAGCGTTCTTCACTCAATTGAAGAGAAGTTTCTATTTGGTTTTGCCGCTGTAATGTTTTTCGAAATAGTAAATAAAGTAAGGCTGAGGTGATAAAGATGTAAGCCACACCTTTATAGGTGATAAATAGGGTGAATTGCTCATGATTTGATACGAGTTTAATCAGCGTTGCGTTGGTGATAAATATCCAAAGCAACCCAAAAATGAAGTAAATTCCAACAATACGTAAAACAATTAAATCTAGATTGGAGAGTCTATTTCTGAAAAATTGTTTCACTGCACTTACCCTTTCCTGAAGTACATATCTAACTGTCAATTGATTTTACCTTGTTTCAAATTCGAGTTTTTACTATTACGCAGCTCAAGGTCAAGCATATTATGCCAAAGATTTTGATTTTTAAAAGCCGGTTTTGGGTTGATAGGACAGCTTAACCAACTCCGCGTATATGACTGATTTTCAAGTGGGCTAGCTTTTTCCTTCCTCTAATAATCGCCTATAGGCTCATCCTATATCTTTAAATCAAGAAATGGAGTTCATCTTTATCAAGCGGCTCAATAAAGGTTAATTGTTGTTCTAACACTTCAATTGTGGCTTCTGAAGCGTCATGTCCTTTTTCAAGTCGGTCTGAGATGCGTAAGCGTAACTGCTCTAGTGATGTTTGTGGTGCCAGGATGTGAAATTCAGCTCCAGTTTGCGTCGCCAGCGCACGGAAGTCGGAGCGTTCCGCGTGCCTAAGGAACGCCGCATCGACAATCACTGACCAACCGGCGATAAGGAGTCCTTCTGCTAAGTCATACAATCGGCGATAGGTGAGTTGGTGTGCTTCTTGAACGTAGATTCCGCCACCAAGCGGTGAGTTGCTCTTTGCTGCAGCGGCGAGTCCAAATAGGCGTTTGCGTTCTACATCTGAGCGCAGGTGTATTGTGCAACCGTAGTTGTCGTTGAGTAACAGATTTGCAGCAGCGGTGGTCTTGCCGCAACCCGCAAGCCCATGCGTAATGACGAGTCTTGGCTTAGGAGCAGATATAATCTGTTCGGCAAGTGCAATATACCCCTGAGTTTCACTGATGTCACCATGATTCTGTCCAGTTCGGATCGCTGCCACCTTGGCGCGCACCAATGCACGATACACAGCGTAAAATCGAAGTACAGGCATTGCATCAAAGTCGCCGCTACGACTAAGCCACTCATTTAAAAACCATCCAGCTAGCCCGGGCTGGCGGTGGTCTAACAGGTCGATATAGGTGAAAGCGATATCGCTGGCTACGTCTATCCACCGGAGATCTTCATTGAACTCGATGCAGTCGAATAATTTCACGTGTCCATCAATCAGCACTATATTGCCTAGGTGCAAGTCACCGTGGCACTCACGTACCTGCCCCTCAGCTTTGCGGGCTGAGAAATTTGGAGTGAGACGCTCAAACTCAGTGCGCGTCCAAGCCTGGAGGGAGTCTAGCTTAGTGAGGCATTCATTATCTGACAGTAGGGCGTACAGTTCATTGAAGTTTTCCAGCGCTGGCTCAATGACCTTATCTGGTGATCCGTAGCGGGTATTGACGGAGGTTTTAGCCGTATCGCGGTGAAAAGTAACAATGGCTTCTGCCAAATCGGAAACATGCCTGGGTTGAAGTTCACCACGGGTGCACACGCGGTCAAGTCGACCGGTTTCATCAAAGCGTCGCATTTTGACTGCGAACTCGATTGGAGTGCCCTTGCCGTTAAAATGTGGATTTTCTGGCGTGCCAACGATGGCGACGACCTCAAGGTAAATATCCGGGGCGTAGCGTTGGTTTAAGCGCAGCTCAGCTTCGCAGCAGGCATGGCGCTTTTCTAGTGTGCCATAGTCAAGAAAGGGGAGTGTAATTGGCTTCTTGATCTTGTAGACAAATTCGCCAGCGATGAGTAGCCATGAGATGTGGGTTACCACTAGCTCGACCTGTTGTGCCGGATGTGGATAGCATTTTGGCTCAAGCAAGGCTTTGATTAACGGTGGTAATAATTCGTTGCGCATAAGTTTATCCGGTTACTATTTAAGTTACTATTTAAATAGTACGCTTAATCAGTGTCAGCAATTTGGATGGCAGGCGTAGGGTGTGAAAATAGATTTTTATTTGCACACCAATTGCTCATCTGACATGACAAAAACTCAATATCAAATAGGCGGCAGACTACATTTTCTCATCATAACCAAACTAAAGATTCGGGTATTGCTCTAGGTTTTTATTTTCTTTCGGTAGTTCATAAGGGTCTGCAACGTAAGCAGGCCCTTTCATAATGATGACTACAATACAGCCAATGGCTATGGCACCTACAAAAAACCAGATACTAAACAGCAGACCTAGGCATTGATAAATGATTTTCAACTGTTCTGGATTTAATGTGCCGTTGCTTAAATAGAGCTTGAGTATGGTCGTGCATGGAATTGCGCTGCCAATGCCAAATATCCATGGTATTTTTTTTAATAAAACCCACTCAAGCCCTGATGGCGTTTTAGTAAAGCCTGGTAGTTTGTTAAAGTAACTCATTGTCAAATTTTGAATTAGGTTTTACAAAATTAGTTCAATATAAGCTTTCCCAAAACTTCCACCAGATACGTTCGTCGGTGGGTACGCCTTTGCCTAACATGGCGCTATCGGGATAGTTGGTTTTAAGAATACGCATGGTGTCGTTTTTGAGGTCGTCCATACTCATTAAGTCATACGCGCTAATCATAATGACTAAGGCTTCTTCAACGCTTGGCGATTGTGGGTAGTATTCCAGCACATATTTGGTACGGTTAATGGCCGCGATGTAAGCTTGGCGCTTCATGTAATAACGTGCTACATGTAACTCGTGTTCTGCAAGGCTGTTGGCTAAATACACCATGCGTTGCGTGGCATCTTTGACGTAGCGACTTTTTGGATACTTGGTCACTAATTCTTTGAAGGCAGCAAAAGAATCACGTAGTGAGCGTGGATCACGGTCACTGATTTGTTGGGCAGAAAGTTTTTCAATAATGCCACGCTCATTAAATACAGACAGACCTTTTAAGTAATAAGCGTAATCTACGTTGGGATGATTAGGGTGTAATTTAATAAAACGATCTGCGGCAGCAACCGCTAAAACCGGGTCTTGTTTCTTATAGTGTGCATAGGCAGTTTCAAGCTGTGCCTGGGTTGCAAAGCGCCCATGTGGATAACGTGATTCTAATTTTTGAAAATAGACGATGGCTTTATCATAGTCTTTATCAACCATTTTGGCCGCACCTTCTTGATAGATACGTTCTGCGGACATGCCTTTGGTATCGTCCAGCTCGGTTGGGTCACCAAAAATCGCGCAACCATTGAGTAACAAAGCAAATGCTGAAATTAAGATATACTTCATGCTAAAACCACCTTTAAGAATTATCTACGATTATAACCGATGACAGACGCTACTCAACACTCTCTTACTATTCCTCACGATTTAGGTGGTTTACGCCTTGACGTTGCTTTGCAACGCTTATTGCCAGAACACTCACGCTCGCGCTTGCAGGTTTGGATTAAAGCGGGATTAGTTACGGTGGATAGCCAAGTCAGTACTGCTAAAACCAAGGTTTGGGGCGGGGAGACCGTCATCGTTCATGTGCAGGCAAAGCCAGAGGTTAATGCCTTTATCGCACAGGATATACCGTTGAACGTAGTGTTTGAAGATGATCATATCTTGGTGATTAACAAACCAGCGGGCATGGTAGTGCACCCCGCTGCGGGCAATTGGGAAGGCACTTTGCTCAATGCTTTGTTGTTTCATGCGCCACAATTACACGATGTACCACGTGCGGGTATCGTGCATCGTTTAGATAAAGAAACCAGTGGCCTGTTAGTGGTAGCTAAAACTTTGAGTGCACAAACTAATTTAGTGCGGCAATTACAAGCGCGTACTGTAAAGCGTGAGTACCGCGCCATCGTATGGGGGCAATTATGGCGCAATGGTATGGTCGATCAACCCATTGGGCGCGACCCAAGATCGCGCACTAAAATGGCGATTAACCGCATGGGTAAGCCCGCAGTCACGCGCTACGAGATATTAGAGCGTTTTTCTGTGCAAACTTATTTGCGTTGCAATTTAGAAACAGGGCGTACCCATCAAATTCGCGTCCATATGCAGTATTTAAAAGCGCCATTGGTGGGTGACCCGGTATATGGCTTTCGAGGCATTGTACCCATTCGCGCCATGACACAAACACTGCGTGATGAGGTGAGCAAGTTTAATCGCCAAGCTTTGCATGCGATTAAATTAGGCTTGGTTCATCCTGAAACTAATGAGTTTGTGGAATGGCAAATTGAGCTTGCGGACGACATGAAAGCCTTGCTAGAGGCTATGCGCCATGAAGATCCGCGTGATGAAGAAGATGATTTTGAGTTAAGCTTTGGCGGATTGCAAACTGAGCCGTATCTTGCGGATGAAGATTATGACTCAGATGCTGAGTTTGATGATGACTATGATCTGGAAGCAGAAGATTTAGAGGATGAAGAAGAATAACGCGATGCCTGAACTTGATTTTATCACGCCCAATTGGCCCGCCCCCGCCAACGTGAAGGCTTTGCAAACGACGCGCATTGGCGGCGTTAGCCTTGCGCCTTATGCCAGCCTTAACTTAGGTGCACATGTGAATGATGATGCCATCGCGGTCGCTAAAAACCGCCAATTACTCAGCCCTTATTTACCCAGTGAACCTGTGTGGGTGAATCAAGTACATGGTGTAAATGTGATTGATGCGGCTACCAGTAGTTGCCTGCAAAATGCAGATGCATCTTTCACTACAAAAGCCAATGTGGTGTGCGTGACGATGACGGCTGACTGTTTGCCAGTATTGCTGTGCGATAAAAGCGGGTCAGTTGTGGTTGCGGTTCATGCGGGCTGGCGTGGATTGTGTGATGGTGTGATTGAAGCGGCTATCCGCAAAATGCAGGTGCCGCCGACTGAAATTTTAGCGTGGTTAGGCCCTGCAATCGGCCCTAATGCGTTTGAGGTGGCTAATGATGTGCGTGAGCAATTTGTAGAAAAAGACAGTCAAGCCACATTAGCGTTTAAACCGCTTGATAATAAAACAGCCGACAAGTGGTTATGTAATTTGTATTTAATCGCTAAGCAACGCTTAAATAAGCTAGGTGTGACACAAATTTACGGTGCAAGCGACCATGAAGTTTATGATGAAAATCATAGTGAAAATTTTTGTACCTATACTGATGAAACCCGTTTCTTTTCATTTCGGCGTGATAATGTCACCGGTCGTATGGCGAGCTTGATCTGGCTGGAATCAATTTAGATGTGACACCTTGTAAGTTATAATAGCCGTATTATTGTTTTTTTAAGTGTCGCATGACCATTCCTGATTTTTCCGTTTTAGTTTGGATCATTGTATCTAGCCTCTTTGGCGGGGCGCTTAGTGTTTCTTTGGCAGCATTATTTGCGCTAAATCTGCGTACAGCGTGGATTCCGATGTTGGTGAGCTATGCGATTGGTGCCATGCTGGGCGCTGTGTTTTTAGAAATTTTGCCGCATGCGTTTAAAGAGGCGAGTAGCGTAGAAAGTATTTCTGCAACTTTATTATTTGGTTTGTTACTATTTTTTGTATTAGAAAAATTGGTCATTTGGCGACATTGTCATGGTGATCATTGTGAAGTACACGCAATCCATACTGAAGATAACTGCCCGCAAACGCATACTCAACAAGCCACTCCAGGCAGTGCTAAATACAAAGCAGTGACTGTGCACGCACCTTCTATCATGCATAGTCATTCGCATGCACATAGTCAACATGATAGCGGTCGTAGTGGCATGATGATTATGATAGGGGATACCTTTCATAACTTTGTCGATGGCATTTTAATAGCGGCTGCATTTTTATTAGATATAAGGCTTGGCATGGTGACTGCTTTAGCGATTATTTCGCATGAAATTCCGCAAGAAGTGGGCGACTTTTTAATTTTATTGCATTCAGGTTACACTAAAAAACAAGCGTTTATTTTTAACTTGGTTTCAAGTTTGGCAACCTTGGTAGGTGGGTTAATTGCTTACTTTGCACTGCAATATGTGATGAGTTGGATTCCGTATATTTTAGGCTTGGCTGCGGCAAGCATGCTCTACGTGGCGGTGGCAGATTTAATCCCTGGCTTACATAAGCGCACAGAATTAAAAGCGACACTGAGTCAGGTATTACTCATCAGTTTGGGTGTGAGTACTATCTGGGTTGTACATTATTTGATTGAGTAAGTAAGTGTTTAGGGTCTTTCTCTGCGATCATTGGCTGTTAGATTAAGACTTGTTGGCATCCATCCGTATTTAATGGCGGAAAATTATTTTTAAGGTTTTATAGCATTTATGATTATTACAACTAAAAGTACTGCACCAAAAGTTGGTTTTGTTTCACTGGGTTGCCCTAAAGCGGGTTCAGATGCTGAGCGTATTCTCACTCAATTGCGTGCTGAGGGCTACGAAATTTCAAGTAGTTATGAAGAGGCCGATTTAGTGGTAGTGAATACCTGCGGCTTTATTGATAGTGCGGTAGAAGAGTCGCTTGATGCGATTGGTGAGGCCATCAATAAAAACGGTAAAGTGATTGTGACTGGCTGTTTGGGAGCAAAAAAAGGCGTGGTAGAAGCCGCACATCCAAGTGTTTTAGCTGTTACAGGGCCGCATGCTTTAGAAGAAGTGATGACAGCAGTACACGCCAATTTACCCAAATTGCATGAGCCATTTGTGGATTTGGTGCCACCGCAAGGCATCCGTTTAACGCCTAGCCATTACGCGTATTTAAAAATTTCAGAAGGTTGCAACCACCGTTGCAGTTTTTGCATTATCCCAAGTATGCGCGGAAACTTAGTCAGCCGCCCGATAGGTGAAGTGTTGAACGAGGCTGAAAACCTTGTCAATGCAGGCGTATCCGAGATTTTAGTCATTTCTCAGGATACTTCAGCTTATGGGGTTGATGTAAAGTACCGCAGCGGATTTTGGAACGGTCGCCCAGTTAAAACGCGTATGACTGAACTGAGTCAGAGTTTGAGTGAGCTGGGTGTGTGGGTGCGTTTGCATTATGTGTATCCATATCCGCATGTGGATGAAGTGATCCCGCTTATGGCCGATGGTTTGATATTGCCGTATCTGGATGTGCCATTCCAGCACGCCAGTCCACGCATTCTTAAAGCCATGAAGCGCCCGGCAAGTAGTGAAAACAACTTGGCGCGCATTAAAGCATGGCGTGAAATCTGCCCGGACATCACGGTGCGTAGCACCTTTATCGCAGGCTTCCCCGGTGAGACTGAAGATGACTTTAAAATGCTGCTCGACTTTTTGGAAGAAGCGCAACTAGACCGCGTAGGTTGTTTTGCTTATTCAGCAGTGGATGGCGCTGCGGCAAATGCTTTGCCAGGCCAAGTGCCAGAAGAAATCAAACAAGAACGCCTTTCAAGGTTTATGGAGGTGCAAGAACGTATCAGTGCCGCCAAACTCCACGCCAAAATCGGCAGTATTCAAACTGTGCTGGTCGATGAAATTGTCACCGATGTTGAAGGCAATATCGAAGCGATTGGCCGCACTAAAGCGGATGCCCCGGAAATTGATGGCGTGGTGACTCTGGAAGATGCCGATGGTTTAACGCCAGGTGATTTTGTAGAAGTCGAGATTTATAGTGCAGATGGGCATGATCTACGCGGTGGACCGCCGAGGGGATGAGCGTTAAAGAGTCAGCGTAGCCTCGATGCAATCACTTCGACAAGCTCAGGACAGGTGTAATGGATCGAGGGAGTCACTTAAATTACCCCTGATTCTGCCTTTGATTACATCAAGGCTGCGCATGTTATACAAGGTTAGAGTGATTTTAGGAATTGATGTATCTTGAAAAATAAAACGATAGCGATTCTGGAAAATCGGGCAGGAGAACAGCTTGCTGATTTAGTCAGAAAGTATGGCGGCACACCTTTTTCCGCACCAGCGCTAGCGGAAATTCCCGATATTGATCCCGTACTGATCGCGCAATTGGTGAAAGACTGGCAGTCAAATTTACCCGATGTTTTTATTTTTCAGACGGGTGTAGGAGTCAAAGCCTTGTTTGCAACTACGGATACCTTGGGTATCACGGAACAGCTGTTGCAAACCCTTGTATCCTCTGTGGTCGCGGTACGCGGCACCAAGCCTACGGCAGCATTGCGCTCACGTGGTGTGCGTATTGATTTGCCTGCAAGTGAACCTTACACCACGGCTGAAGTGCTGGCTACGCTTAACGCGACCCCGCTTGCTGGCAAGCGGGTGGTGGTGCAGCGTTACGGTGATACCAACTGGGAGTTACAGCGTGCACTCGAAGTACAAGGCGCGCAAGTGACGGAAATCGCAACCTATCGCTGGAGCCTGCCAGAAAATACAAAACCTATGCTTGGCTTGATGGACGCGCTGGATGCAGATGCGATTGATGTGGTGTGTTTTACCAGCGCATCCCAAGTGAACAATCTGTTTGCTGTCGCTCAGCAACTTGGCCGTAAGGAAGCACTGCAAGCTGGGTTGAACAGAAGTATAGTCGCCTCCATTGGCCCTGTTTGCACAATGGCGCTAACCAAGTTTGGTGTCAGAATGGACATCGAACCAAGCCCGCCTAAACTAGGACCTTTCATTGACGCCATTAACAACAAGCTGTCATCACCAGTTTCAGCTATTGAGTAGTACGACATTTAAAAACCAAGGACCCGTATTTTGTGATTGATTTTGGATTTAGTTATTGCCAGCCAAAAGCAAATTACATGATTGATTCAGCAAAATAACTCGGAGATTAAACTTCCGAATAGCCGGTGCTTGTGAAGCAGAATTTTCGACTCTAAGCCGACAACTAGGCTAATGGATAAGCTTATGCGGCCTTCTTGTAGTACCCCACAAGCTCGCACTGCGCTATGATGTGTCCCTGCATCATTTTTTCTAATGTTGCTTTCGTCGCCGGCTGTAGGGCCGGAAGAGCAATGTCGAGCGCATAGAGCTTGTGAAAATACCTGTGACGCCCGATAGGTGGGCATGGCCCGCCGTACCCAGTTTTATTCCAGTTATTAAGGCCATTGAGTGTGCCGACTGGCAATTCTGGAATTCCTGATTTTCCAGCATTCAGACCTGTCGAATTGGGCGGAATGTTGTACAGTACCCAGTGAACCCAGGTCATTTTCGGCGCTGCTGGATCAGGTGCATCAGGATCATCAACAATGAGTGCTAAACTTTTTGCACCAACAGGGATGTCCGACCACGATAGAGGCGGAGATTGATTATCTCCCTCGCAGGTATACTGGTTTGGAATATCTGCAAAGTGAAGAAAAGCACTTGAAGTCAGATTCATGATTGTTAATTCCTTTCGGCAACATGACCAGTTCTAACCGCCATAGTAAGTGCGATAGTGAACCAAAATATGTGAAGTGCTTGTTCCTCATTAAAAAGCACCGATTACCTAGCGACGGCTACAATGTACCACATGCATAAATATGGGTGAAGAAACCGAAGCAAAGTCAGCCGCAGAGAATCAATGGGGTCAGGTCTTTCATTATCACACTTTACTCTACTACAATTGCCCCATGGCACACCCGTTAAGATTAGAACCCTCTGCTGGTTTATATCGAAACTAATTAAATAAATCAGGCAGTATCGGCGCTGGTCTTTGGCTGTCGGCGCGGTCTTCTAAAAAGTCGAAGGTTAGCGGGCAGCGTGTTGGTTTACGGGCTGCTTTACGGCGCTTAGGTGTGCTTGAGTTTAAATCGATGAACGGTGTTTGGCTGATGCGCACATAGCCGGAAGAGCTAAGTTTTTGTTCTGTGGTTTCAAATAAGCTGAGTGGGTTATCAATGTTTTGCAGGGTGACTGACAACTTGCTGACTTTCAGTACGTTGTACATCACAAATTTAACAGCGGTTTGTTTGCCGTAAATCTCGCCAGTATAAATAGCCACAATGTCTCCCAACGCTAATGTTTACGCATGTTATCGCCACGCTCAGCGATTAACAAGTGTTTTTCAAGATTCCTGACTGTATTATTATTTTCTGCGTAGATTGATGTGTGATTTTATCAAGTCAATCGCCTGATAGCGAAATTTACTGCCATCAGCATCTTTTATCCACATGTGCAGCAAACCACCAAAAAACAAGTGTGTATCGAGCGCTAATGCACGTGGAGAGAGATTACTGGCTAATAGGTTTTGAGTTTGTGCCCGTTGGTAAGCAATTTCAATTTTTTCGATCAGGCTTGAACAGTTATTGAGAATTTGATGCAGCACCGTGGCAAATTCACCTACATATTCACACTTTATCATCATGATTTCGTAGATTTCACGCATTTCGGTATTTTCGCTGAGTTCATTGATGGTGTGGCAAAGGCTATTTTCGATTTGAGTGAGCGGGTTCTCGGTACTGTCTATGGCTAGCCCTAATGTGTCATCCATGCGGTCAATCAGTGGTAAAAATACCTGCTCACGTATCGCATGAAAAATTTCAGTTTTATTTTTAAAATGCCAATACACGGCGCCACGCGTCACATTGGCTTTAGTTGCAATATGTTCTAAGGTGGATTTGCTGACGCCACGCGCTAAAAAAACAGCACGCGCCGCATCTATAATGCGGAGGCGTGTTAGTTCTGCGTCTTCTTTGGTTTTTCTTACCATGTGATACTTCCTACAACATTTTTTAAATACATATTTACATACAAGCTTGATTGTATATAATATACATACAAATTTGTATGTAAGCAAGCTATTTTAGGTGTTGTGCATAAAAATCACATTGTAATTAGTGAGTTATCGAAAAATAAGCAAATAAAAATCAAGAGTAAAACATGGAGTTATCAATGGTCGTTAAAACAAGCAAGCCATATCAACAAAATAGCAATGTACAGGTACTTGATACTAAAGTAGCCACTATTTCATTAAGTAGCATGCTGGTGGTCATCACATTGATGACATGTTTCATGTTAGCTGGCTGCGATAAAAAACAAGATGCGGTTAAAGCTAAAGGTCAAATGCCGCCAATGCCAGTGGGTGTGATTACGCTACAACCTACCAGTGTGCCGATTAGTGCGGAAGCAGTTGCGCAAACTGAGGGTGCAAAAGAAGTGGAAATACGGCCGCGTGTGGGTGGTATTTTACTTAAAAAATTATTTGAAGAAGGTTCTGCTATCAAGGCAGGGCAGGCAATGTTTTTGATTGACCCGGTGCCATTTCAAATTGCGCTTTCAAGTGCAAAAGCGCAATTGGCACAACAAAAAGCGCGCGTAGAGCAAACGCAACGCGAGGCACAGCGCTTACAAGGTTTATTGGCTACGCAGTCTATTAGTCAACGTGAAGCAGATAACGCAGCTTCAGATAATGCATTGGCACGCGCGGGTTTAGCGCAATATGAAGCGAGCGTTCGCGAGGATGAATTAAATTTGTCTTATACCACGGTGATATCGCCATTATCAGGCGTTGCTGGTCGATTTGAGTTTTCTGAAGGGGCTTTGGTCAATGCCAATACAAGTTTGTTAACTAAAGTGAGCCAAATTTCCCCAATTTGGGTACGTTTTAGTTTGTCAGATAGCGAGTTAACACAAGTTGGCGGGTATTTGAGTTTAGCCAATGTAAAAGAGGTGCGGTTGATACTGCCAAACGGTGAAGAGTACGCTAAAAAAGGGCAGTTGAATTTTGCTGCAAGTGGTATAGACCCAACTTTGGGTACGCAACAATTGCGCGCTACTTTTGAAAATGCTGATAAGCGTTTATTGCCAGGTCAGTTTGTACGTGTGCGTGTTATTACCGGGCAAAAGGATGGCGTGTTTGTGGTGCCGCAGACTGCGGTGATGACCAACGATCAAGGTAAGTTTGTGTATGTAGCAAATAGTAAAAATGAAGCGACTATTAAACCTATTGTGGCAGGTAATTGGGTGGGTAAAGATTGGGTAGTGTTAAGCGGTCTTGAAGCGGGCGATAAGGTAATTGTGGACAATATTATCAAGCTGCGCCCAGGTGCAGCGGTGTCACCGCATCCAGCAGGTGAGCCGTCAGCGCCAGTTAGCCCTGCACCTAATCAATCTGCCAAATAAGTCTGTGGCTATATTCAAAGCATAAGACTTAAGCGAGAATTCATATGAGTAAATTTTTTATCACACGGCCGATATTTGCCAGTGTTTTGTCTATCATCATCGTACTGGCAGGTTTGGCAGCGGCACTGAAATTGCCGATTGCACAATACCCGCAGATTGCGCCACCTACGGTTTTAATCACCGCTACTTACCCAGGCGCAAGCGCTGATACCTTATCTAAAACGGTGGCTGCACCTATTGAGGAGCAATTGAGCGGGGTTGAAGGCTTGCTCTACTTCAATTCCAGTGCAGACTCTAGCGGTACACTCACCATTACCGCGACTTTTGAAGTAGGTACAGACATCAATCAGGCAACATTCAACGTGAGCAATCGCGTGAATATTGCTTTACCACGTTTGCCGGATGAGGTGCGCCGAACTGGTTTGGTGGTGCAAAAACGTTCGAATGACATCCTGCTGGTGGTGATGTTAACGGATAAGCAAAAAAAATATGATCCCTTATTTTTAAGTAATTACGCTACGCTAAACGTGCTTGATGAGTTGAAGCGCATTAAAGGCGTGGGTGATTCGATTATTTTTGGCGCACAAGATTATTCTATGCGCATCTGGTTGCGCCCAGACCGTATGGCGCAGCTGGGTGTCACCACAACCGATATTGCCAATGCGATTCGTACCCAAAATGCGCAGTATGCCGCAGGTAAAATCGGGCAGGAACCATCGCCTTCTAGTCAACAGCTCGTCTATACGGTGACGGCAAAAGGCCGTTTAATTGAGCCATCAGAGTTTGGTAACATTATTATTCGTGCGGATGGCCCACGCGGTGTACTGCACTTGAAAGATGTGGCACGCATTGAGCTAGGTTCACAAAGTTATAACGTTCGCACCTCGTTAGATGGCTCTCCAGGGGTTGGTATTCCAATCTTTTTGCAGTCAGGTGCCAATGCGCTTGATACTGCACAAGCGGTTAAAGCCAAAATGGCTGAGCTAAAACAAAGGTTTCCTCAAGGTGTAGATTGGGAAGTACCTTACGATACGAGTGATTTTGTTAAGTCTTCTATTATCGAAGTGGTAAAAACGCTGGGTGAAGCGATGCTGCTAGTGGTGCTAGTGGTGTTCTTGTTTCTACAAAGCTGGCGCGCAACACTGATTCCATTGATTGCTGTGCCTATTTCATTGATAGGTACCTTTGCTGGGTTATGGATTTTCGGGTTTTCTATCAACACCCTTACCCTGTTTGCCATGGTGTTATCAATCGGCATCGTGGTGGATGACGCCATTGTGGTATTAGAAAACGTAGAGCGTTTGATGAAGGAAGAAAAGCTATCGCCAATCAAAGCGGCGATTAAGTCAATGGAGCAGGTGTCGGCCGCGGTGGTGGCGATTGTATTAGTGCTATGTGCGGTATTTGTGCCAGTGGCATTTTTAGGCGGTATTGCCGGTGAAATGTATCGTCAGTTTGCGGTGACCGTGGCTGTGGCTGTGGTAATTTCAGGCATTGTGGCACTTACCTTAACCCCAGTCTTATGTGCGGTTCTATTAAAATCTGCGCATGAGAATGAGTCTGCTTTTTTTAGAGCGTTTAACCGAGGTTTTGCTCGCTTCACCAATTTTTATACGGCAACTGTCAACTTAACGTTGCATCATAGAATAATAGGCACGCTGGTTTTTGGAGCGATTATTGTATTGGTGGTGGTGTTATTGAGAGCAATACCAGGCAGCTTTGTACCACCAGAGGATCAAGGTTATGTGATTTCAGCGGTTATCATGCCTGATGGTGCAACATTAAGCCGCACCAGTACAACAACGGAGAATGTACGTTCTGCCATTGCAAAAGACCCGGCGGTAGCGCATCAATTTGCTGTCAATGGTTTTGATTTGATTGGCGGCGGCAATAAAACCAGTGCGGCGACTATGTTTGTGCGCTTAAAAGATTGGTCAGAGCGCGAAACAACCGCTGATGACATTGTAGGCAAACTATTTGGCATAGGTATGCAGCAGCCTGATGGCATGGCGATTGCCTTTAATCCACCCGCCATTCGCGGGCTTGGTAGCTCAGGCGGCTTTGAAATGTACGTGCAAAGCCGCACTGATGCTAGCCCGCAACAATTATCTAGCGTGGTTAATAATTTTATAGAAGCCTTAAAAAGTGAGCCAAAATTAACTGGAATCAATACGTTTTTTCGCCCAACAGTGCCACAATTATTTGTAGAGGTGGATGAAGCAAAAGCCATTTCACAAGGCGTGCCAGTCGCTGATATTTATGCCACGTTGCAAAGCACCATGGGCTCCCTTTATGTGAATGATTTTAATAAATTCGGCCGTACTTACCGCGTGCAATTGCAAGCTGAGGCTGACTACCGCATGAAAGCCGATGATTTAGGCAAAGTGTATGTGCGCGCTAATAGCGGGCAAATGGTGCCATTGTCTGCGCTGAGCAAGGTAAGCCCCATTGTGGGCGCTGAGCAGCTCGAGCGCTATAACGGCTTGCTTTCGGCGAAGGTGTTAGGCAAAGGCGCATCGGGTGTTAGCTCGGGTGATGCGATTCAAATGGTTGAGGAAATTGCCGCACAAAACTTACCCGATGGTTATCAAGTCGCATGGACTGGTCAAGCCTATCAAGAAAAACGCACAGGTTCGGCAGCAGTGTTTGCATTTGCGTTCGCCATCATCATGGTATTTTTGATTTTAGCGGCACAGTTTGAAACCTGGGCGTTACCATTGGCGGTGATTATGGCAGTGCCATTTGCGTTAGCTGGCGCGCTACTCTCCGTGTTGCTACGCGGCATGCCCAATGATATTTATTTTCAAATCGGTTTAATCACCTTAGTTGGCTTGGCGGCAAAAAATGCAATTCTAATTGTAGAATTTGCCAGCCAAAAAATGGAGGAAGGCATGCCCGTTGCACAAGCCGCGCTAGAAGCTGCGCGCATGCGTTTTAGGCCGATTGTGATGACTTCAATGGCGTTTGTATTAGGCATTGTACCATTGGTTATAGCCACTGGAGCGGGTGCTGCAGCGCGTCAATCAATGGGTACAGGCGTGTTTGGCGGCATGATAGTGGCGACTTTTATCGCTACGATATTTATCCCACTGTTTTTCACCTGGTTGAGTAATAAAAACGTGGATAGAAAGCATCATGATATTCCACCAGATGACGCTAATTTAGTGGCAGAAACCAATGCAAAGGAAACGCTATGATGCAATACCATCAAGCAAATTACATCAAACTGGTTGGTGTTTTAGTTGCAGCGCTATTTTTGTCAGGTTGTCAGTCGATTTGGCCTGATTATTTACGCCCTAAGGTGGATGTGCCTGCCGCGTATGTTGAAGTTGGTCAGCAGCATCAAGATGGTAGCCAGATTATCAATAATTGGTGGACGCTGTATCAAGATCAAACCTTGAATGATTTGATGGAAAAAGCACTGCAAAACAACAAAGATATCAAGTTGGCAGTCGCACGTATTGAAGAAGCTGATGCGGTAATGCGTGAAATTGGGGCTTTTTTACTGCCGCAAATAGACTTGGATGCTGGGGCTAAACGTTCTCGCGTGACTGAGGCGGGTGCTAATCAGCAGTTCTCACAAAATCCCCGTAACAATTACAACCTACAGTTAGGCACAAGCTTTGAGATTGATTTTTGGGGTAAGTTAAGTCGTGCCAAAGAATCAGCACGCGCACAGGCTTTGGCTAGTCGTTATGCAAAAGACACAGTTGCATTATCTCTTACAGGATTGGTTGCCACTAATTACTTGATATTACGAGGTTTAGAATCACAGATTGTGATTGCTGGCGATAATTTAAAAAGTCGCGATGCAAGCTTGGATTTAACTAAACGGCGATTAGAAGGCGGCGTTGCTTCTGCGTTAGATTTACACCAGGCAGAAGTGGCGAGTGCAAATTTAAGCGCACAAATATCTGAATTAAATCGATTGAAATCATTAAGCTTGCATCAGTTGGCGGTATTAACTGGTGATTTGGCGTTAGCAAACACTGGGTTAGAAGCGTCAACTGCTAATATTAACATTTTGCCAATTCCGCCACGCCCGCCAGCAGGTTTACCGTCAAGTCTACTAGAGTCCCGGCCAGATGTTAAGCAGGCCGAACAGCAAATGATTGCAGCAAACGCCAATATTGGCGTGGCTAAAGCTGCGTTGTATCCAAATATATCACTCACGGCAAGCTTGGGCGGTGAGAGTTTGGAATTAGGGGATATATTAAAGTCAGCTGCGCGAATTTGGTCAGGTGGCTTAAGTTTACACTTGCCGATTTTTGATTCTGGCAAACTCAATGCAAAAGTGGATCAAGCCAGTGCCAAACAGAAGCAAACGTTAGCTCAGTACGAGAGCACCATCCAGAATGCGTTTAGAGAAGTGAACGATGCATTAGTGAATTTACGCCAATATACTGAGCGTGAAATGGCGCTGGTAAAAAGCACCGATGCCGCTAAAAAAGCGCTGGAAGTCTCCAACAATCGCTACCAATCTGGATACTCAGCTTATATTGATGTACTCGATGCACAACGTGTTTATAACGATGCAGGGTTGGCGTACGTGCAAAGTCGTCAGGCGCGGTTGATTGCGAGCGTGGATTTGTTTAAAGCGTTAGGCGGCGGTTGGCAAGCGGGTTTGTGAGTCATTCATAGGTTCAGATGAAATGTCGCCAGTGCACGTCATGCGTACCCAGTTATCACTCATTTTTTCGGTTGAAAATTCTAAAAGCCACGTTCTAAGTAGCTCAGTAGTAGCTCAGTTGGCTAATTTCAAATATAGTCGTACAGTTGAAATTGAAAGATTGAGTCATGAGTTTTGAATTAGTCGTTGTATTTCTATTCTTGGGCGTTTTTGTCGGCGTCATGGCGGGTTTGCTTGGCATCGGTGGTGGCGGAATTTTGGTGCCAGTGTTCACTACACTATTTATCTACCAGGGTTTTCCTAAAGATAGTGTCGTGCATATTGCGCTAGGCACATCAATGGCTTGCATTGCGGTGACTTCATTCTCCAGTATGCGTGCACATCATGCCAATGGGGCAGTCATTTGGAGTCTTGCTAAAGTAATGACTCCAGGCATAATTGTCGGCACATTTGCGGCAACCTTTTTAGCGGCAACGCTCAGCTCAAAAGTATTAGCCATATTTTTTGCACTCTTTATGGCGTATGTGTCATATCAAATGTTTCGCAATAGAAAAGCACATGCGGGCTCAGGGCATGCCAGTAAAACAGAGCTAAGGTTGGTTGCATTGGGTATTGGCGCCATATCAGCTTTGGTTTCAATCGGCGGCGGGTCACTTACCGTGCCCTATTTAAATTGGCGTAGTGTTGAGATCAGAAAGGCCATTGGCACTTCTGCCGCGCTTGGCTTTCCTATTGCTATCGCTGGCA
>MHBU01000024.1:101099-106757 GCA_001803395.1 Methylotenera sp. RIFCSPLOWO2_02_FULL_45_14
TTTAATCAATGGCATGTTAAATGCGGCTTCAACTGAATACACATGGGGGTTTATCTATTTACCTGCTGTATTGCTGGTTTCGATTCCAAGTTTCTTTACCGCACCGTTTGGCGCAAGGTTAACCCAGCGCTTGCCCATTCAAACATTAAAAAAGATTTTTGGGGTGTTGTTAGTCTTGTTAAGTCTTAAAATGGTAATTTCAATTTTGTAGTTTGAATTTAACCTAAATTTCAATTCGGTATATACGCTAAGTCCTAAGTGAATGCTAGCATTCACTTAGCCATTTTTATTCAATGTACCCAGACTAACTCTTTCTCATTTTTCAATTTGCGTGATGCGTTTTTCGTGTAAAACAATTTCTACAGAGCCAAAGCCGGAACCTTGCTTGAGTTCTCAATTCATATTGAGTGAAATTGCGAATATATGCACTTTAAAGTAATTTTATTACAATAAAAAACACTTTATTACTATATTAGTATAACCAAGAAGAATATAAATATTGTTTAAATCACGACGAATGGGCAAGCAAGCAAGTTACCTTGAGCTGATGGCACAAATTGACCCATGATTGCAGAGTGTTGTTAATTAACGTGTGTACGCGTTGTTATGCGATGTTCCATTCTGCTTCGGCATTCACCTCTATCCAGCCATTAGTGACGCGGGTGGGGAAGGTGCGCAGGTTCTCGTAAGCTGGCGGTGTTAATGCTGCGCCTGTCACAACTGAGAAGCGTGCGCCATGTAGCGGACAGATGATTTCCTCGCCCTCCAGCACGCCATCGGATAGTTCAGCTTCCTCGTGGGTGCATCTATTCTCAACAGCGTAATAGCGGCCATCAAGGTTGAATACAAGAATAGGGGTTTCATCCGTCGTTACTACGCGGCAAGTACCGGGCATAAAGTCTTCTACTGCCGCAACATCAATCCAGTCGCTCATGATTCACCTCCTAAAGCATTCCAAGTTGCAACCTAGCTGCCTCCGTCATGCGATCACGGCTCCACGGCGGCTCCCATACCAACTCTACCTTTACATCGCTAACTCCAGGCACACACATCAATACTTCCCGCACGTTCTGGGGAAAGCTCTGCGCCACTGGGCAGTTGGGCGCAGTGAGGGTCATGCGGACGTTTACCAATCCTGATGATTCGACATCCAAACCGTACACCAAGCCGAGATCGTAAATGTTTACAGGCATTTCCGGGTCGTAGATAGTACGTAGCATCTCAACAACACGCGCTTCCAGCTCTTCTTTACCAGGTGGTTGCTCTTGTTGTTGCTCGCTAAATTTTTTCCAATCAAACATTTGCTTGCCTTTTACATGCACTTTATTCCGTGGTCACTGGTTCTTCTACGTTTGCCAAAGCCGCCTGCATTGTGTGCCAAGCCAGCGTTGCACACTTCACACGCTGCGGAAACTCACGCACCCCAGCCAAGACCGCAAGTTTTCCCAAGTCGTCAGCCGTGGCGGTACCGGTTACCAGACCGTGAAACTTGTCCAGCAGGTGCAGTGCGTCTGCTTCGCGTTTTCCTTTGATATTTTCCGTCATTAGCGAAGCGGAGGCAGTAGAAATAGCACAGCCGGAACCCTCAAAACTCGCATCTTTGATTACGCCGTCTTCTACCTGTAGATACAACGTTACTTTGTCGCCGCACAGTGGGTTGTAGCCTTCAGCCCTGCGATTGGCACCTTCCAGTCGGCCAAAGTTGCGCGGCTGACGATAATGGTCAAAGATGGTTTCCTGATAGAGTTCACGGAGATCGTTCATCGTCCAAATACTTCCTTCACCTGATAAATTGCCGCTGCCAGTTTATCCGCCTCGGCTCTCGTGTTGTATAAGGCGAACGAGGCGCGTGCTGTGGCTGATACACCGAAATGCTCCATCAGCGGCATTGTGCAATGATGTCCAGTGCGGATTGCCACACCTTGGCGATCCAGTATTGTGCCGATATCGTGGGGATGCACGCCATCTAATACAAATGACAGGATGCCAGTTTTTTCCAACGCATTACCAATGATGCGCAATCCTGGAATATCGATGACCGACTGTGTTGCATAGGTCAATAATGCTAGTTCATGTTCAATAAGCGCATCAAAGCCGATACCGGTCAAGTAATCTATTGCGGCGCCCAGACCGATGACGCCAGCGATATTGGGCGTACCGGCTTCAAATTTGTGCGGTAGCGTGTTGTAGGTGGTACCATCAAAGCTGACCGAGCGAATCATATCGCCGCCGCCTTGATACGGCGGCATGGCATCGAGCAAAGCGGTTTTGCCGTAGAGCACGCCAATGCCGGTGGGACCATACAGTTTGTGTCCAGAAAATGCGTAAAAGTCGCAATCCAGTGCCTGCACATCCACTGGCAAGTGAGCGATGGCCTGCGCACCATCGAGCAATACCGGCACACCGTGAACATGAGCCAAGTTTATCATTGCCCTGACTGGGTTGATTGTGCCCAGCGCGTTAGAAACGTGCGCCACCGCTACCAGTTTGGTGCGCGGACCAAGTAACTGCTCGTAAGCTTCCAGTTCCAGCTCGCCGGCATCGTTAATAGGGATAATGCGCAGGCTGGCACCAGTCTGTTCGCACAATATCTGCCAGGGCACGATGTTAGAGTGGTGCTCCATCCGGCTCAGAATGATCTCGTCGCCAGCTTTGAAGCGGCTACGTCCGTAGCTTTGCGCCACCAGGTTGATGGCCTCGGTGGTGCCGCGCACGAAAATAATCTCATTGGGACTGGCAGCGTTAATCAGACGCTGCACCTTAAGCCGCGCCGCTTCAAAGGCATCGGTGGCACGCTGGCTCAGAGCATGCACACCACGATGCACGTTAGCGTTGTCATGACGGTAATACAGGTTCTCGGCCTCAATCACCGCTAGTGGCTTCTGCGTGGTGGCTGCGTTATCTAAATAGACTAACGGCTTGCCGTGGACATTGGTTTCCAGAATAGGGAAATCTGCACGCCAGCGCTGCACCGCCTGATTCTCTGCGCTTTCGTCGGAATAAGCCAAGGGTTGAAATCGATGGTCCATCATCATAGCAACTCCTTGATCTGATCGCCCTGTGGCAAACGTTCCAGCACCAGATGTTCAATGCGTGTGCGCAGATCTGGCACGCCAACGCGTCCGATAATGTCATTGGCAAAACCGTAGATCAGCACTGAACGTGCCAGCTCGGCATCGATTCCGCGCGAACGCAGGTAGAACAGACTATTATCATCCAACTGCCCGACCGTAGCACCATGCGTGCATTTCACGTCATCGGCAAAAATTTCCAGCTGCGGCTTGGTGTCCACTTCAGCTTGCCGTGATAGCAGTAGATTGTGATTGGCCTGGTGAGCATCCGTTTTGTTGGCTCCTGTGTGAACGACTACCTTGCCGTTAAATATGCCGCGCGACTCCCCATCCAGAATGCCGCGGTAATGTTCCCGGCTGACGCCCTCGGCTGCAAGATGGTCAATGCGGGTGTGGTGATCCATATGCTGCCGGTCATCAAGCAGATACAGCCCATTCAGAGTGCAATGGCAACCCCTGCCCAACAGTTGCGCCGTGATGTCGTTACGTGCAAGGCGACCGCCTAGGGAGAAGATGTGCGAAACGAAATGGCTGTCCGCGGCTTGCTCAGCATGGATGCCTGCAATGTGGGTAGCGGCGGGACCTTCCTGCAGCAACTTGCAATGTTCAATTTCAGCGTGGGCGCTGAGACTGATTTGTGTCACAACATTAGTGAAATTGTGTGCGTCCAGCGTGCCCATGTAATGCTCGATAACCGTAGCGCGAGCGCCGTCTCCAGCAACCACGATATTACGCGGATAAATCGCCACACCGTGTCCGCTGGCGATAAACAACAGGTAAATCGGTGCTTTAAGCACTGTTCTCGGCGCTAGATTCAGCACCGCGCCATCGGTAGCAAAAGCGTTATTAAGCGCGGCGAAAATGGTATGTTTATGCTGCTGATCGAATAAAGATTCTGGCAAGTCAGCCGCATCATCTAGCATGTCAGCTAGACTTGTCATTCGCACGCCAGCGGGCAAATCGCCGACCATGGATAAACCGGGAGCATAATGGCCGTTCACGAACACCATGAGATGTATATCTTCGCTCGCTAATGCCCATGCAAGCAGCTTGGCCTCAGATGACGGGTCGGGCGGAATGTTATCAGGCGCCAGTGAAGTACGCCTGCCGATCACCGATACATCGGTATATTTCCATTCCTCTTCATGCCGAGTCGGGAAACCATGTGCCGCAAAACGCGCAAAAGCTGACTGTCGTGCCGCTAATACCCATGGCACATTATGACCAGCCAGTGCGTAAGGTACATGCTCCAATTCCATGTTGTACCAGGATTTCGGTTGAGTGTTCATTTATCGCTCCTATGCCACCTGCCTTGCCGTACTTTCAGCCTCAACCCAGCCGTAGCCGTGCTGCTCCAGTTCCCGCGCCAACTCGGGGCCGCCTGATTTTATGATACGTCCTTGCGACAGCACATGTACAATATCTGGCACAGTGTAATCCAGCAGGCGCTGGTAATGGGTGACCAGCACGATGGCTCGTTCTGGACTACGCATGTCATTCACGCCGTCCGCTACCAGCTTAAGTGCGTCGATGTCCAAGCCAGAGTCGGTTTCGTCGAGAATAGCCAGTTTCGGTTCCAGTACGCTCAGTTGCAGAATCTCGTTGCGCTTCTTTTCTCCACCAGAGAAGCCTTCATTAACTGCGCGCGAAAGCAGGGCCTCGTCCATTCCTACATGTTTCATCCGTTTGCGCACTAGACTCAGGAAATCCATGGCGTCGAGATCTGGCAGTCCGTGGTATTTACGCATTGCGTTGAGGGCAGTCTTGAGGAACAGCGCATTGCTTACACCAGGGATTTCTACCGGATACTGAAAAGCGAGAAATACGCCCTCACGCGCCCGCTGTTCTGGTGTCATTGCTAACAGGTCTTGTCCCAAATAACGCACGCTGCCAGCAGTCACTTGATAGCCTTCGCGCCCAGCGAGCACCTGTACCAGCGTACTCTTGCCAGAGGCATTCGGCCCCATGATGGCGTGTACTTCTCCGGCTTTTACATTAAGGTCGATACCGCGCAGGATTTTCTTGCCGTTACCGTTGTCATCTATAGCCACATGCAAATTTTTTACTGTGAGCATCATATTAACTCCCCTTTAACCTGTACCGCCTTCGAGACTGACGCCAAGCAGCTTTTGTGCTTCCACCGCGAACTCCATTGGTAGTTCTTGGAACACTGCCTTGCAGAAGCCACTGACTATCATCGACACCGCATCTTCTGGCGCAATGCCGCGCTGCGTGCAATAGAACAACTGATCTTCACCGATGCGCGAGGTAGAGGCTTCATGTTCGACTTTGGCGCTGGCATTCTTTACCTCGATGTAAGGAAAAGTGTGCGCGCCGCACTTGTCGCCGAGCAGCAGTGAATCGCACTGTGTATAGTTGCGCGCGTTTTCAGCTGAAGGCAGCACCTTTATCAGTCCGCGATATGAGTTCTGGCCATGCCCGGCAGAAATGCCTTTGGATAACACGGTACTCTTGGTATTGTGGCCGATATGGATCATCTTGGTGCCAGTGTCAGCTTGCTGGTAATGGTTGGTGAGGGCTACCGAGTAGAACTCGCCCACTGAATTGTCGCCGCGTAAAATTACGC
>MHBU01000024.1:106772-107202 GCA_001803395.1 Methylotenera sp. RIFCSPLOWO2_02_FULL_45_14
GTCCAGGAAATATGCGAGTTATCACCGCGGCACTCACCGCGCTTGGTAACAAAGTTGTAAATACCGCCTTTGCCATTTTTATCGCCAGGGTACCAGTTCTGCACGGTGGCGTACTTGATACGAGCGCCTTTCAGGGCAATCAGCTCTACCACAGCAGCATGTAGCTGATTCTCGTCGCGCATCGGTGCCGTGCAGCCTTCCAGATAGCTGACATAGGCGTCCTCATCTGCAATGATGAGCGTGCGCTCGAACTGTCCAGTATTTTTTGCGTTGATGCGAAAATAGGTAGAAAGCTCCATCGGGCAGCGTACGCCGGGCGGGATGTAGCAGAACGAGCCGTCACTGAACACCGCTGAATTGAGGCTGGCAAAGAAGTTGTCGGTGTAGGGCACTACCGTGCCCAAGTATTGCTGAACCAGCTCGGGGTGCT
>MHBU01000024.1:107259-119878 GCA_001803395.1 Methylotenera sp. RIFCSPLOWO2_02_FULL_45_14
ACGCCCGCCAATATCTGTTGTTCCTTCAGCGGAATGCCCAGTTTTTCGTAAGTGCGCAATAGCTCAGGGTTTATCTCGGCCAAACTGCGCGGACCATCTTTCTCCGATTTTGGTGCGGAATAATAAAATATATTCTGGTAATCAATCGGCGGATAATGTACGTTAGCCCACTGTGGTTCAGTCATGGTCAGCCAATGCCGGTAGGCTTTCAGTCGCCATTCCAGCATAAACTCAGGCTCATTTTTTTTGGTGGAAATCAGCCGGACAGTGTCTTCGTTAAGGCCGCGCGGGATAGTGTCAGCCTCTAGCTGAGTGTAGAAGCCATGCTGATACTCCCGGCTAATCAATTCATTCAGTTGTTTGGTGGCAGTAGTCATGTTTACTCCTACTCACTCCTTGGTTTAACCTCCACAAGTATTTCTTTAAGCTTGCTTATGTGTAGCATAAATCACTCACTTCTTATAACAAAGTTGACTAATTTAGTACACTATTAGTTCCGATACGATTTTTTGCTTAAAGCAGATGTAATTCAATAAACTTTCTTTTTTTTAAATTGCCTACATGATATATATAAATTAGTTAAAAATTCTAATTTATCCGGGGGTAATCCATTAAGGAGAAACAACATGAACAATATGAACAAGATGAATCTAACTGCAAAAAAATGTACGCCTTGCCAAGGCGGCATTCCACCGATGAGTTGTGAAGTTGCAGAAAAATATTTGACTGAGGCACCGGGCTGGGAATTGCAAGACAACGCGATGAAAATTAAACGTACATTCAAATTCAGCAACTTTGTGGATGCGCTGGGGTTAGCGCAACATGTCGGTGAGCTATGCGAAGAAGAGGGACATCACCCCGACATTACCATTGGCTGGGGGTATTGTAGTGTTGTGTTTCAGACTCATAAAATCAACGGCTTGCATGAGAACGACTTCATTATGGCAGCAAAGGTCAATGAACTGGCAGACCGTCTAGGCCAGGCCCGCCACAAGGCTGTGGCGGCAGCCAGAGTGGTATAGTTTCTGCAGTCTTAATAGTGAAATTGACGGTTTGGCTGACGCCTAACCTAATAAGCGCTAGCCAAGAAAGCTGTCAATACGAGTTGTGCTTTTGCACTCCGGACACGCTGCACCATTTTCGGATGGAGTATTTAAATGTAACTAATCTAGCGCAATAATCCCGTCGAAGCTGACATTAAGATGCGCTGGACCAATAGTCAGCGTCATTTTTACTGGCAAATTCTCGTTACCCTTGAGATGCCCATTCGCAATGGCCTGCGTCACCGCCTGTTCAATCTCGTGCTGAGATTTAACTCCCACCATTTTCAAGAACTGGCGGATGCTTATGTTGAAAGTATCATTGTTCATTGCAGACTCCTTTGTTAATGGTTCAGTAATTATTTAAGCATACACCGATTAACTTCCCTGAAAAAACTGATATTAAAACCACTGACATTACAACCCCAGTGCGCTGGGTAAATCTACGATTGAATCGATAAGCAAATCCGGCTTGACGGTTGAAGCCTCCGCATAGCCTTGTCGGTATTTGCCGGTTTTCACCAAGACCCCTTTTAAGCCGACCTGCTGACCACCCGCTACATCCACGTCGATGTCATCCCCTATAATTGCAACTTCGCAAGGTTTAAGCCCCATATCATCCAACGCTATTTTAAAAAAATCAGGTGAGGGTTTGCCAATAATCATCGCTTTGACGCCGCTTGCATATTCCAAGGCATCAACAAACCCACCGATATCCATTTGCAAGCCATGCTCCGTTTGCCAGAACCGGTTTTTATGGATGGCAATAAGCTTTGCACCATGCATCAGGCAATTGAAAACTTCATTCAATAACGCATAAGACCAAGCGTCGCCAATATCGCCAACTACAATGTAATCTGCTGCCGTATCCGATTGGTGAAACGCTTTAAAATCTTTCTTTACATCATCCGCCAGTAGCAAACGGCAAACCGGATTGTGCTGACGTTGAAGGTAGAGTAGGGTAGCCTGAGGTGCGCTGATAATTTCATCGGCACGGATTGAAAAACCTAAGGTATTAATTTTTTGTTGTAACGACACCAGAGACAAAGTGCTGGTGTTGGTCACAAAACGGCATGGTATGCCGCTGGCTTGAATTTTGCCTACAGCCTCGGCCGCACCTTCAATCGCGTGCGACCCAACGTAGAGCACGCCATCCAGATCGAACAAAATGCCTTTGATAGAAGATAGAGTATTCATGGCTGACCTCACCTCCGAAACTAGCTTAGCAAATGATGCACAACTACTCAATTAAACTATGGCCATCATAAATAACGCAAGTTACAGTAAGAAAAACAAATTTTAATGTGATGACATTGGCAAATTATAGTCCTGAATTTCAGGGTTTAATATGTAAGTAAGGAAGTTTACTTGCAAAGTCTATTTTGCTGAAAAAATTAAAATAGCGGAAAGAATTGTAAATTTAAAGTGTCCACAAACTATATAATATAGCCCTTACAAAGCAAGCCGCCCCCGTAGCTCAGTGGATAGAGCATCCCCCTCCTAAGGGGAGGGTCACACGTTCGATTCGTGTCGGGGGCACCAAATAAATTGGTAATATCAAAGGGTTAGGCTTAACGTCTTAGCCCTTTTTTATTGCCTGCACGCCTTTTCACTATTAATAACATTCCATGGGTAAACTGTAAATTTGCTAGAAACAAAACTCGCACGGATTAATAGCGGTTTACTGGCTATTTCTCCCACCATCCAAATAAGGGCACTCCTTTAGCACTAGTCAACTCATATTGGCATGAGTTATAGATCTAGGCACTTTCTTAAATATAGCTGCTTTCGACCCTTACTAAACCCTCACTTCCTTTCAGAAAATAAAAGACTACTAACTTTTCCCAAGCAAAGCTTCAAACTGCTCAATCGGCACGGGTTTACTAAACAGGTAGCCTTGGTAATGATTGCAGCCAAGATGATGCAGGAGTCGTTGTTGCTCTTCCGTTTCCACCCCTTCGGCAATAACGTCAATATCCAGGGAGTTAGCCATAGCAATAATAGTGCGCACAATCGCGTGGTCACCACTGTCGCTAGCCATATCCCGTATGAATGACTGGTCAATCTTAAGTTGATCCAAGGGTAGCTGTCGAATGTATTGCAAGGATGAATAACCAGTGCCGAAGTCATCCAGTGAGAACTGGATGCCGACATCTTTCAATGTTTGCATGGTTACTATGATGTTTTCGACGTTATCCACCAACATGCTTTCAGTCAGCTCCAGTTTGAGCTTCATCGGGTTGATACCATGTCGCTGTATGACCTTCTGCACTTGCACCACAAAATCAACTTGCTTGAACTGCACAGCACTTACGTTCACCGCCAGCACAAGATTGCGCGTGACTTCATCTCGTTCCCATGCCTTAAGCTGAGCACAAGCTGTTTCCAACACCCACTGTCCGATAGATAATATCAGCCCTGCCTCTTCCGCAAGTGGTATGAATTGCGCAGGCGGCACCAAACCATGCTTTGGGTGCATCCAGCGGATTAGAGTCTCTGCACCCAATGGGCGCTGATTTCCGTCCACCTGTATCTGGTAATATAAATGAAACTCCTGATTGTTAAGTGCATTGCGCAATTCATCTTCGAGCGCTGCGCGAGTGTTGATCTCCTCTTGCATCTTCGCATCGAAGAAACACAGCGCGTTACGGCCAGATTTCTTGGCCTGGTACATGGCAATATCAGCCTGTTTGATAAGACTGTCGACACTATCTGTCTGCTCGCCAAACAGGGTAACACCAACACTTGGAGTGCCATGATATTTGTGCGTAGAAAGTTGGTAAGTGTGGTTGAGAAAGAAGAGAATTTTCTCGCCAACATATTTAGCCTGTGCCGCCGACTCAGAGGCCTGTTCGCTCAAACCTTCCAGCATTACCACGAATTCATCTCCACCCAGACGAGCCACGGTGTCACCTTCGCGGATACAAGACGTCAGCCGTTGCGCCACCTGTTGCAACAGCATATCACCGACATCATGGCCGAGAGTATCGTTAAGGATCTTGAAATTGTCCAAATCCAGGAACAGTAGCGCACCAAGCTGACCACTGCGCACACTGGATGCCAGCGCGTGGCTGAGCCTATCTTGGAACAGCCTTCGGTTCGGTAAGCTGGTAAGTGCATCGTAGAATGCGAGATGCTGAATCTTTTCTTCTGCGGACTTGCGTTCCGAAATATCTATGTGAGATCCAACATAATGGGTAACAGCGCCGTCCTTTCCTTTGACTGCAGTAATAGTGAGCCACTTTGGATAAACGTCACCATTTTTACGCCGATCCCAGACCTCTCCCTGCCAGCTCCCGGTATGCTGAATGGTCTCCCACATATTGCGATAGAAGTCTTCATTGTGGTGACCAGACCTGAGCAGGCTAGGTCTCTTTCCTATAACATCCTTCTCTGTATAACCGGTTTCGTCAATAAAAGCTTGATTCACCTTCAGAATCATACCATCAGCATTGGTGATTAGCATACTTTCATGCGATTCAAAGGCCACAGCGGCGATACGGAGTTCAGCCTCAGATCGCTTGCGTTCAGTCATGTCAACATGGGTACCAACTAAACGTATCACATTACCCTTGGCATCGTACTGTTTTTGGCCACGCGAAAGTATCCAGCGATAACTGCCATCACGGTGACACATACGGAACTCATCTTCATAGTCTTTTTTGGGTGATGCCATGAAACTCTGCACCTGACTCAAAGCCCTCGCCTTATCCTCTGGGTAAAGCAGAGATTCCCATGTCGTAATGTGATGAGCCAGTTCGGTTGGATGGTAACCTAACTGCGCTTTCCACTCGACGGAAAAATTAACCCTGTCGTTTCTTATATCCCAGTCCCATAGGCCTGTATTGGAAGCTTGAACGGCTAGAGCCAAGCTTTGACGAGCTTCATCTAGTCTGTGATAAGGAATTTCGATACTTTCTACAACTATGGCGCGGTAAATTAACAGGTAAGCGATCACCTTGTAGGTATGACCAAGCACGTTAAAAATGTCGGTTGTCGTTGCATACATCGTAAAAAACAACTCACTCATCGCCATTACGCATACCGCTCCAAACAGTAGCGCAACATTGAAAGGCTGCGGCTTACGCATCCTTCTCCACAGTAACCATGCAGTTATTATATTGAGTGTGATAAACAGATATTCCAGATTTTTCTTGTAAGGCGTAAGCCCCTGCCCTTCTATAAAAGTGTGCGGGGTTAGTTCTGGATGTAGCAACACTATCCAATTGATAAAAAGAACCACGACGATTCCCATGCCCATCAACAGGTAGCGAGTTCCTGTAAAGACGAAAGGATGCCACGGTCGGATTGCTACTGCCAATAGTGCAAGTGAAGCCAGAAATCGAGCAGCCAACCAGAAGTCAAGCCCCTTTTCTACACTACTCGGTGTAATGAAATCCGGCATACCCTTATAAGATACAGTATGCGAAAAATCAAGCCAACCAACCGCAAAAAAGATGCAGGAAAGTAGTACGATATTTCCCGATAAACTACGACTACAAGAGTTCCAGCCTATCGCAAATACCAGCATCGCAATTACGATAGCAATCGTTTCTAACAATGTATGTAGTGGCAGAAAGCCCGAGATGCTGAGCAATGCCTCAGAAGTTGGCGTCAACCATGTGATGAACTGAATCAGCATAAGTGGCAGCAGCAAAGTTAAAACAATACTCATTGAGCGCCAATGGCTGGAATGAAGTCTATATACTCTTAATACATTTAACCAATTCATCTGCATAGACTCTCTTTCGTTAAACTAAGATATTCCATGCTTGTCATGACCAAGGTACTCAGCCATTTCTGCTTGGAGTGCTCGTTCAATCAGCGCTTTGGTAAGTTGTTTGAGAAGACCGTTCTCACTGCTCAGGTTTTCTGGCTTCTTATAGTTTGATAGCAGGCTATCAATTAAATCGTTGGGTAAAGCTTTTGGTAAGGTCATTTTTTTATCCATTTCTGAAAATAGCAGTTTCCTGCAAAATGACTATTTACACAAAATTTCTTACACCCCACAGATTGGCTATGGACTTACAATCACGAACGCCCCAACATGGCATTGGGCGGCATGACCCCAAAGCAAAAGTTAGCCATGATGGCTTAGTTTCTACTTTTATCTGTAGTTAATAATGGGGGGATTACCCAAGTTTCAACGATTTTCTAAAGCGCATACCCATATATTTTCCTCAGAGTTAACTGAATACTTAATTGATAGCATAACCTATAGATTGACTTTAATGTTTTTTGTGAGCATTGTTTATTAACGTTAAAAAAAATAATTTAAAAATGAGAAAAGTAAATGAAACACGTAAAAAGCGTAGTTATATATGTGGGGATATGATAATAAAAAGATAAGCTTCAATAGAAATTGAATGACTTTATATTACTCATACAGCCAATTAGCCCATATTTTTTAGTTTTGATTAGATTAACGTATTCATAATTTACATTAAAAATGTGTAAGTTTTAAGATGTTTCAATCAAGTAAATAGTTTGTAAGTAATTGATATTACAGGAAGCGATTTTCTAAATCACATGCAAAAATTAGGTGGCTTATGCACATGACCTAAAGCTTTACTTTAAGTATGCCAGATAAACCATACAAATCAACGCACGACATGCAACTTATTGATTTATATAGGTTAAATAGTTGATTATTATTTATACGGTTTTTATAAAACCCTTATAAAACGGTAGGTTACGATTATATTTCACAGATAATCACAGAGTTATCCACAGATTTTGTGGAGAGTATTTTTGGTTTCAGTGACTGTAAAAAAAGTCAATAATTTAAATTATTTATAAATGCTCCAAGAAAACCCTACTTTTTCGGGTGGGCTTTGTTTCGGACTGCTGCAACACCAGGTGTTCAAATTCACTTACAGGTACCGGCCGGCTAAACAGATAGCCCTGATAGTTGTGACAGCCATTAGTGATAAGAAACTTACGCTGTTCTTCCGTTTCTACACCTTCAGCGATGACGGATAATCCTAAACTTTTTCCCAGTGTAATAATGGTGCGGACAATAGAGGCATCATTGGGGTCACTTAGAATGTCGCGTACAAAAGACTGGTCAATTTTCAGCTGGTCGATTGGTAAACGTTTTAGATAAGAAAGCGAAGAAAATCCGGTGCCAAAGTCGTCTAGTGAGAAGTTCACGCCCTTGGCTTTTAGCAGGGTCATTTTTTCTATAACGGTGTCCACGTTTTCTACTAGCAGGCTTTCGGTGAGCTCCAATTTAAGGCGGTTAGGGTTAGCTCCCGTGTAGTCGAGTACTTCCAGCACCTGTTCTACAAAGTCAGGTTGATGAAACTGTTTGGCACTCACATTCACTGCAAGTAACAAGTGTTTTGTTTTTAAATGGCTTTCCCATGCTTTGAGTTGCTTACAAGCCGTCTCTAATACCCAGCGGCCAATGGGTAGTATCAGTCCGGTTTCTTCTGCCAGAGGGATAAAAACGGCGGGTGAAATCAGGCCTTGTTCTGGGTGTTGCCAGCGGATGAGTGCCTCAGCGCCAAAAATCTTTCCAGTATTATCGACCTGCATCTGGTAATGCAGTACAAACTGATCTGGAATTGCGTTGTGCAACATGGATTCGAGCATAACGCGCTGTTCAAGTGCGGCTTGCATTTGGGCATCAAAAAAGTGAATTTTGTTTCGACCAGACTTTTTGGCTTGGAACATTGCCGCGTCAGCTTTGCGCAGAATTTCTTCTATTGAGGTTTTGTCGTTGCGGAAAAGATTAATGCCAATGCAGGAGGTGCCATGGTATTCACTACCACCCAAATCAAAGGGTTGCTTGATGGCGTTGTGAATTCTTTCGGCAATTTTTTCAACTTCTCTAGTGGCTTGCTCTTGTTCCATGTTTAATAAGTCGAGCATTACGATGAATTCATCGCTACCCAGACGTGCAACGGTGTCATTAGGGTAGGTACAACTACGAATGCGCTTTGCAACCTCGATGAGGAGCTGGTTCCCTACCTCGTAGCCTTTGGTGTCGTTAAGCGAATTGAAGTTATCCAGATCAATGTGAAGAATGGCGCCTTGGTGGCGGTGTTCTGGGTCACGCGATACGAGTTGTTTCAAACGTTCTCGGAGCAGTTGGCGGTTGGAAAGCCCTGTGAGCGCATCGTAAAAAGCGAGGTTGTGAATAGTTTCTTCGGCTTTTTTAGATTGTGTAATATCGGTGAATGAAGCCATGTAATTACTTATTTTGTCAGCGCTGTCAATGACGGCAGTAATGCTGAGCCATACGGGATATATCTCTCCGTCCTTACGTTGATTCCAGATTTCACCTTGCCAGTAATGTTTGCGATTGATGCTAGCCCACATCGATTTGTAAAACCTTTCGCCTTGAACCTTAGATTTTGCCAACGTAGGGGTATTGCCAATGAGCTCTTTGGCTGAGTATCCGGTCATTGCTGTATAAGCACGATTGACTGAAAGAATTAAGGTGTTAGCATCGGTGACGATGAGGCCTTCATGGCTAAATTCAAATACTTTCGCACCAATTTGCAGTTGTTGCTCGGCTTCAATACGTGCTGTTACATCCTGTGCCAGAATGATTTCTGATTCACAACCTTCAAAGGTCAGGGTATGACCTGTAATGTCCACCCAAATTAGGCTGCCATCTTTTTTAACGTGTTGCCACACGCCGGTTTGACTGTACTGGTCGGTTTGTGAGGCAACTTTTTTGATGTTTTCTTGCAAACGCGGCAGGTCTTCTTTTGGTCTGATGGCACTAATTTTCATCCCAATAAATTCTTCATTGGTGTAGCCATATTGCTTGATTGCAGCATTATTGACTGCAATAAATGCAAGCGTATTGATGTCATATACCCACATTGGCACTGGGTTGGCGGTGAATAGTAATTTGTAGCGTGCTTCAGAATCTTTGATTAACTGCTCATTTTTTTTGCGTTCCGTGAGGTCATGCAAAATACAAAAAAATTGTCCGTTATCTAATTTGTGCACACTCACTTCGACGACTAATTCAGACCCATCGCTGCGTACATGCGTCCATTCATCTTGGTTGGGTGTGCCAGCCATTATCGCGGGAAGCACATGCTGTAATCGTGGCAATTCGTGCTTTGCCAGAATATCGGGTAAGTGTCGTTTAAACAGTTCGTCTCTTGTATAGCCCAACAACGCTAACGTGGCGTTATTTGCATCAACAAAGCGATAGTCACGGTTCATGATTAAAATGCCGTCACTCGCCTGATTGAAAAGCTGCTGAAAGCGCGTTTGCGCGTTTTCTTTGCTTCTTGAGAGTAACCAAGTCAATAAGCTCAGTGTTAGTGTGAGCGCTACTCCAGTGAGTCCAAGCAAAGTTGTTTGATGACCTGAAGTGGCGCGTGCCTCAAATGCCGGGGTGGTGCTCATCAGCAGCGTCCACTGACGGCTGCCAATCTCAATAATGCGGCTGAGCTGCTGTCTGCCATCGGCTAACCGTTTTTGATGAGACACATTGTCAGAGTGATACATCAGGTTATGCGCAATATTTGGATTGCCATCATGGATTTCAAGGTCAATGTCAGGGTCAATCTCACTTTGTAAACTTGTGATGAGATCTCGAATACGAAAAGGAACATCAACCCAACCAGAAATCGCAGATTGTCTGTCAGACAACGTGTTGAGGTTGGCTGTTTTTTTGTATAGGGGTAGATACATCACAAAACCAAATACATCATTTTTGCCGGCATCTTGAAATAATGTATATTTTGACGTAATGGCGACATCATTATTTTCTAGCGCTTGCTTCATGGCAAGTGCGGCGGCAGGTACCGTTAATACATCTAGTCCTATTACTTTAAAATTGTCTTTAGTTAATGGTTCCATCTGCGTGATGAGCGCATAGCGTTCACGCTTGCCATCAGGATTGATTTTATAGTCTACATTGCCTTGATGACGCATCTCTGAGATGTGTTTGTTTTTGTCGGCATGCGATACTATTGTGATTAAGCCAACCCCTTGCACCCCAGGCAGCTTTTCTGGTAGTTGTAAACTCTGAATATAAGTGGTGAATTCATCTTTGGTGACTAGTTCAGACCCGTGAATAAATCCCTGAATGCCACGCATGACTACAATGTAGTTGTTAACGCGGCTGGTAATGTTGCTGGCGACCTGTGTTGACGCGAACTTGAACGTGTTACGAAGATGCTCTGCTTGTTGCTGCCGTGCTTGCTGCCAAAGTACATAGGTCGTATTCAGTCCGCCAATCAACACAAGGCAAGTCAGCACCAGCGGTATTAGTCGCGGGCTGACTAGGTTCCGGATATGTTTGATAGCGTTAACGCGCATTGTAAATTTTTAGTTTTACGGATCAAGTTAATGTGCTTTAAGCAAAATAGTATAGCAAAAAATGGTCACTTTACCGCTACAATAAAAATGCATTTAACTCATTGATTTTTAAAAATTAACAATTGAAATAGACTCGAAATTCTTCGAGAAGAATTATCATTTGAGTTGTGCATTAGCTTGCCTTCGCATCTAACAACTCCCAGCGCGCAAGTAAGCTTTCTAGTAGCGGTTCAATTGCAGTCAACCTTAATTGCAGTTGTTTAATTTCGTCGTTTTTTGTTTTGTCTTCAGTTTGGTAAAGGGTGCTGTCGGCAAGTTTTAAATTGATGCTGGCCTGCTCGGCTTCTAGTTGTTCAATGTTAACTGGAATTTCAGCTAACTCTTTTTGTTCTTTAAAACTCAGTTTTGGTGTGGCTTTATTTTGCGTGACGTTGGTCGAGGTTAATTTGGTGTCACTTTTTGTTGCTTGTGCAATGTCAGCTAAACGCTTTTCTTCGGCACGGTTATCTTGCAAGCGTTGTTGCGTAAAGCGTTGCCAATCATCGTAACCGCCGCCAAATTCAGTTAGTACGCCATTACCTTCAAACGCAATCACTTGCGTGACGGTATTTTCTAAAAATGCGCGGTCATGGCTGACTAAAAATAGGGTGCCATTAAAGTCTTGCAATAAGTTTTCTAATAACTCTAGCGTATCAATGTCCAGGTCATTGGTCGGTTCATCCAGCACTAATATATTGGCTGGGCGCGCAAATAAACGCGCCAGTAATAATCGATTACGTTCGCCACCTGAGAGTGATTTAACCGGGGAGCGTGAGCGTTGTGGCGGAAACAAAAAGTCTTCCAAATAACTAATCACGTGTTTGCGTTCATTACCGATTTCAATAAAATCTGAACCTGGACTAATGGTATCGACCAGTGTGGCTTCTTCATCCAGCTGCTCACGCATTTGGTCAAAATAAGCCACGCTTTGTTTGCTGCCACGTTCAATTTTGCCGCTATCTGGCTCAATATCCCCTAAAATCAGTTTGAGTAGGGTGGTTTTACCAATACCGTTAGGGCCTAATAAGCCAATTTTATCGCCACGTAAAATTCGGGTGCTGAAATTCTTAATCAGTACTTTGTCGCCATAAGCTTTGCTGACGTTCTCAAGTTCGGCAACCAGTTTTCCGCTACGCTCGCCTGTATCCACATTGAGTTTAACATTACCTTGGCGTTCGCGACGTGCAGCACGCTCTAGGCGCAAGGCTTCTAAACGTCTTACGCGGCCTTCATTACGGGTGCGGCGCGCTTTAATGCCTTGTCTTATCCACACTTCCTCTTGCGCTAAAATTTTATCAAATTTAGCCGCATGGGTTTCTTCAACCGCGATTAACTCTTCTTTTTTAAGTTGGTAAGCGGTGAAGTTGCCGATAAAGTCGGTGAGTATTCCGCGGTCCAACTCGGTAATACGTGTGGCGAGTTTATCTAAAAAGCGTCTATCGTGGGTAATAAACAACACACTGCCATTAAAGCCGAGTAATAAATCTTCCAGCCATTCAATGGCGCTTAAATCCAAGTGATTGGTGGGTTCGTCTAACAACAACACTTCAGGCTCAGCCACTAGCGCACGGCCCAAAGCTACGCGCTTACGCCAGCCACCAGACAGTGTGCTAATCAGGGCATCTGCATCCAAATTCAAGCGGCTTAATACCGCCTCAACGCGCGACTGCGCAGCCCAACCGTTTTGCACATCTAAATCATGTTGTAAGTGTTGCATGCGCTCCATCAGCGCATCGATATCTGCGTCAGGCTCGCCCATGTCATGTGTCACTTGGTGGTAATCTACCAGTATTTGTTGCAGGTTACCTAAACCTTCTGCCACTGCTTCAAACACAGTATGTTTGGTGTTAAGTTCTGGTTCTTGCGGTACATAAACAACGCGTGCATTGGGCGCACGCCATACGATGCCATCATCTAATTTAATGGTGCCAGCAATCGCTTTTAATAAACTGGATTTACCTGCGCCGTTGCGGCCAATTAAACCTACGCGCTCACCAGCATCAAGCTGAAATGAGGCGTGATCAAGCAGGGCGTGGTGACCAAAAGCTAAAGAGGCGTTGTCTAGGGTGATGTAGGGCATAGGTGACTTTCAAAAATTTCTTTACGTGAGTATTTTAATCGTTTACAGGTGATTAGTTGAGTTAACAGCGTGCTAACTTTTCCCTAACATGGCTTTTATGTTCGCCATTTTAGATTTCCCAAAATCTTTACTGGCTTCCATGTCTTTATTAAACGGGTTGCCAAAA
>MHBU01000024.1:119898-134667 GCA_001803395.1 Methylotenera sp. RIFCSPLOWO2_02_FULL_45_14
AATTTCGGCAATAAAACGGCTGGGTTCGCACATTTGCATTTCACCTGCGCGTTTGCGTTTTTTGCACCATGAGATGTTAAGTGACTTTTGCGCACGCGTAATGCCTACATACATGAGGCGGCGTTCTTCTTCAATTTTTGTCGGGTCTAAAATGCCAGCATCGATACTTTCGCGATGCGGCAATATGCCTTCTTCAACGCCTATTAAAAATACATGACCAAACTCCAGCCCTTTAGCGGCATGCAGGGTTGAGAGTTTGACCGCATCAGGCTCGCCATTTTCTCGGCCTTCTAACATGCTCATAAGCGAGACCATTTGCGTGAGTTCGAGCAGGTTTTTGCCTGCGGTCTCGTTGCCATATTCAGTATTCGCCTCACCTTTTTTGGTCAGCCAACCTATAAAATCGAGTACGTTTGACCACTTCACTTCGGCAGCGCGTGGTTCTTCGCTATCGTATAAAAAGGCTTCATATTGAATAGTCGCCAGCAAATCATTGAGCACGTCACCTGCTGGGTCGCGTACTGCACGGTGTTGTAGTTTATTGATGTATTGGCAAAAATTGAGCAGGTCTTCTAACTGTTTATTACCGATTTCACTTTGAAAATCACCTTCAAACGCGGCGGCGAACAGTGAAATTTTATGCGCACTGGCATATTCACCAAGCCGCTCCAGCGTGGTGTTGCCGATGCCTTTTTTCGGCGTGGTCGCGGCGCGAATAAATGCAGGGTCATCATCTTCATTGGCGACTAAACGTAAGTAGCTGATTAAATCCTTAATTTCAGCTTTATCAAAAAATGATTGTCCGCCCGAAACGGTATAGGGAATTTTTTGATTGCGTAAATGTTGCTCGAAGATACGTGCCTGGTGATTGCCACGATAAAGAATCGCGTAATCTTTATAAAAAGTGCGGTTTTCAAATTTGTGCGCTTGCAGTTTCATGACCACGCCTTCGGCCTCATGCTCTTCACTCATGGCGGCGGTCACTTGCAGTAAATCGCCCATGCCCAGCTCACTCCATAGTTTCTTTTCAAATAACTTAGGGTTATTTGAAATCACTTGGTTGGCAGCGTGCAAAATGCGCACGGTAGAGCGGTAGTTTTGCTCCAATTTAATCACTTTTAATTTGCTAAAGTCAGTGGTGAGTTGGCGTAGGTTTTCTACATCCGCGCCGCGCCAGCCGTAAATGGCCTGGTCGTCATCGCCCACCGCCGTAAATTGCCCGCGCACGCCCGTGAGCATTTTCACCAATTTATATTGGCAGGCATTGGTGTCCTGGTATTCGTCTATGAGCAGGTATTGCAGCTTACGTTGCCATTTATTTAACGCATCTTCGTGCTGCTCAAATAACTCAACAGGCAGCTTGATCAGGTCATCAAAGTCCACTGCTTGATACGCTTTGAGCGTTTGCTGATAAATTTGATACACCTTGGCGGCAGCGTGGGTGAGTTCTTCATCCGCCGTAGCTTTAGCTTGATCTGGATTGATAAAAGAGTTCTTCCAGTTGGAGATTTGCCACTGTGTTTTGCGCAGCAGTTGCTTATCGGTGGTAGCGAGTACATCTGCAAGAATCTTAAAACTGTCGGATGAATCTAAAATTGAAAATTGTGGCTTGTAACCGAGTAAAGCCGCCTCGGCACGTAACATTTGCAGGCCAAGTGAATGGAAAGTGGCAATGGTCAAACCCTTGATGTTTTTGCCTTGCATGAGCTTAGCCACACGCTCCTGCATCTCTAGTGCGGCTTTGTTGGTAAAGGTAATCGCCGCGATTTCTTTTGGGTTGTAGCCAGCTTCGTTAATCAGATAACTGATTTTTTGTGTAATGACGCGTGTTTTTCCGCTGCCAGCGCCAGCAAGCACGAGTAACGGGCCATCCAAGTATTTCACCGCCTCACGTTGAGGCGCGTTCATGTTATTCAGCATTGCAGAGTATTATTGCGGCGTGTCAGTCGCGCTGTCAGTATCTGAGCCGCTTTCTGATGTATTGTTTTTGTTAGTTTCTGTGTGTGAAGTCATTTCAGCTCTTGAAGCGGGGGTTTCTAAACTCACACGGCCTATGGCGCCACTGCGGTAATCTGTTAAAAAAGCGACCGCAGTTTTTTCGGTATCCCACAAGCCATCATGGCGTTTGTAAGAGCGACGTTTGGCGATGGCTTCTAGCAAATCAACGCCATCCATTTTTAAAACATCCAGAAACGCGCCATCATGTTTCATGGTATCTAGCTTGTAGCGCGCATTGAGTAGGGCAGGATAGTTTTTGAGTAAATTATTTGCTAAAAATAGTGCAACATCTTCATCAATCACCGCGTTGCGACCAATCGCATGGCTCGCTGCCAGCATGTAGCCATCTGACTCATAAGCGATTTTTGGCCACATCATCCCTGGCGTGTCGGTAATGCTCATGGTGTCATCTAAATCAAAGCGTTGCTGACTTTTGGTCACAGCAGGCTCGTCACCTACTTTCGCCACACGGCGGTTGAGCAGGGCGTTCATCAATGTTGATTTACCCACGTTAGGAATGCCCATAATCAACATGCGTAATGGTTTTAAATGCGTACCGCGATGTGGTGTTATTTTTCTGCAAATAGCAGGGATTTTTTTAGCATCGCCAGGTTTTTTGCAAGAGAGCGCAACCGCTTTGGTGTTAGGTTGCGCATTAAAGTAATTGAGCCAGGCTTGAGTGGCTGCTGGGTCAGCCAGATCGGCTTTATTTAGAATTTTGAGTTGGGGACGTTGGCGAAACAAGCGCATTTCATCAATCATCGGGTTATGACTGGCGGCGGGTACGCGCGCATCCAGCACTTCGATGACCATGTCGGTAAATTCCATAGTCTCTTCGGCTTTTTTGCGTGCTTGGGTCATGTGACCCGGATACCATTGAATTGCCATTCTTACTCCGTTTGAAAGTGCAAAAAAATCTTTGTCGGCATTGCTTTGCCGTACAAAAAGGTACTGTATTTAGCTCGCCTTCGTGTATTTTTTGATTTTAAAACGGAGGTGCGCTTCAGTGAGGCAGTATTTTAGCATTGACCGCTTCAATTAAAGTTTTTATCTGCGTTCATCTGTGTTTATCGGCGGTAAATTTATTTTTGGCTTAAAATACCATCATGACAAATATCCCTGAAATCAAACCTAACCAATCTATTGATCTGCTTAAAGCGCTACATATTTTGACGCGCGATGGCAAGCTTAACCAAGACAGTCGGCGCAAGCTCAAGCAGGTCTATCACTTGGTAAATTTTATCGAGCCGTTGTTTAACGACGTGTTAACGCATAACCCCAGCCCTGTATTGGTTGATCATGGCGCAGGCAAGTCTTACCTGGGTTTTATTTTGTATGATTTATTGTTAAAACAATTAAGCGCTGGTGAAGTGATCGGTATAGAAACGCGTGCCGAATTGGTAGAAAAATCCAAAAACCTGGCGCAGCAATTGGGTTTTACACGCATGCGTTTTGAGCATTTAACGGTGGAAGAATCTACGACTTCAAATGCCATTCCCACTAAGGTGGATATTGTCACTGCATTGCATGCCTGCAACACCGCGACAGATGATGCCATTCAGTTTGGCTTAAAAAAACAGGCAAAGTACATGGTGCTAGTGCCCTGTTGTCAGGCGGAAGTGGCGGAAGTATTAAGGCAGCATAAAAATGAAAGTTTTGGCAAAACCCCGTTGAGTGAAATTTGGCGGCATCCGATACATACGCGTGAATTTGGCAGCCAAATTACTAATGTATTGCGTTGCCTGCAGCTAGAGGCATCTGGCTACAGCGTAACTGTGACCGAGTTGGTAGGTTGGGAACACTCCATGAAAAACGAGCTGATTATTGCCAAATATACAGGCCAGCCACGCAAAAATGCGCAACAGCGATTAGAGGCAATTTTGCACGAATTCAATTTAGAAGAGATGCGCCACCGGTTTGTGTATTAAATATAAGGGGGTCCGTATTCGATGATTGATTTGACCAAAAATCACTGGATTGAAAATTTTCAGTTTATGTTAGGTTTTGAACGTCAGCGATAAAGCAGTCTAATTGAGAAGTTGTAGATCAGGTCGCGGCCCAGAGCAGGCATCCAGCCTTAAAAGAGAAATGTGATATTCACGGATTTTTGGTGGCGATGATAATCTGAAAGTTACTAAAGAAAATTGTGTGGCGTTCGCAAGTGAAGCCACCTAACGCTTCAAGCTGCTTCACTGGGTCGTGCGTATCCCATAATGCCAGACTAAGTGGCTCAAAGACCTTGAAATAGGTCCAGCTGAGAATCCTGAGTATCAGAATATTCGGACGGTAAAATTCGGCCAGGTATAGCTTTCCACCAGGCATCAATACTCGCCCAGCCTCTTGTAGGGCATAGCCTTTGAGGTGGTGCGGAAGTTCATGGAGTAGGAAAAAAATTACGTTGGCTGCGATAGAGCTGTCTTTCTGTTTCATTGCCACTGCATTCTCTTCAATAAATTCTATTTTTCCGGCATTCGCCTTAAGCTTCTGTTTTGCGTGTACCAGCTCGTTTTTGACGATATCAGCAATCAAAATGCGCTGAACACCAGCTTCAATTGCGGCTGTTACCACGCGCGGGAGCACATTGCCAAAAGCGCAGGAGGTAACCAGCAGACACTTTCCTTGCAAGTCAGTATTTTGCAATCCATTTACGATGATTGAAACCAATCGATCATATTGAAACAGTAGGATGGCGGAAATGATCGGTTGGAAATCGATGAGGCGAATTAGTCTGATATTCGAATAAATTGGATAGACGTGTGATGTGTTGTGATTTGAGTTGCCTAAAACGCTACGGGCAATTAAGGCACCACGCGTTAAAATGAAGAAGAATAAAGCGGTGCTGGTCAGTATGGTAATGATTGCTAGTGCAAATATGTAAACCAATTCGGCATTTAGACTCCTCAAATTAAAAAGCATTTTTGTCCAATACGTTAATGTGATTTCGGCTAGCTTGAAATCCATGACTTACACAGGCTATTGATGGCTCTGGCAGTAATGAAGTGTTTGTTTTGATGTGGATTGTATTTTACGATTTCCATAGTTAAAAGTCTTTAGTTGATTGTTTTAAGCCATAACTTGGACTTTTATATGCGTTAAATTGTGTTGATGACAGGCTGGTTTGGGTGGAAAGTGTAAGTTGCCAAGTGACTGCTATAGGCAGCCCAATCTCACAGATAACTCGCTGATTCAATCATATAATTTGTTTTTTTAATGGTAATCACAACATTCGGATACCCAAAGATAACATAAGTTTTTTTAGATAGTCAGATTGGACATTGTAGCTGCTCATTTTTTCTAACAGAAGCGGCTTTTCACGATTAAACACATACACTTTGCAAATGATGGGTACAAAGAAAAAATTGCGCCACAGTTTTTAGCTTATTGTTTTAGACTGTTGTGATGAAGCTAATCCGCTTATTACTTTTAATAGCTATCGCCGGTGCGCCTGTTTCGCCACTATTGGCTGAGCAAGTGACGTCCGATGTATTGCTTGCGCAGGTTTACCAGCGCGGCATTGATGTGCGGAAATTTTTGGTGAGTGAAAAATTTGATGGTGTGCGCGCAGTATGGGATGGCAAAATATTCCATACGCGTTCAGGACGCGTTATTGCAGCCCCAGCGTGGTTTACTCAAGGTTTTCCTGCAACGCCGCTCGATGGTGAGCTATGGCTTGCACGCGGCAAGTTTGAGGCGCTTTCAGGTGCGGTGCGAAAAAACGTACCCATCGATGAAGAATGGCGCGGCATTTCGTACCTGATTTTTGAGTTACCAAATGAGCAGGGTACATTTCAAGTACGGGCACAGCGCATTGTTGAAATCGTTAAACAAGCAAACATCCCACACCTGAAAGCCGTGACGCAATTTCGCGTCAAAGATGAAACTGTACTTAACTCAAGGCTTAAACAAGTTGTAGCCCTTGGTGGAGAAGGTCTCATGCTACATCGAGCCGATGCGCAATATGTTACAGGGCGAAGCGATGCGCTGCTTAAATTAAAACTGCAAAACGATGCTGAGGCAACCGTTGTAGCGCATACACCAGGGCGTGGAAAATATACAGGCAAGCTTGGTGCACTAGTAGTAGAAACCCCCGAAGGCATACGCTTCAAACTTGGCACAGGCTTGAGTGATGCGCAACGAGAAAATCCGCCAAAAATTGGTAGCCTCGTTACCTACACCTACCGCGACAAAACGGCTAGTGGCAAGCCAAGGTTTGCAAGTTTTTTGCGTGTACGTCATGAATAGCGTCGCGACGGCGCTGGTGAGCTGAGAACACTCGGTGAAAGCAAGCTGAGGATTATCAAATATACAGGTTAGTGACCTAAAAAGCACATGCTAGATGACATGACATTTTGCGCGAATTGAATTTAGAAACACCATTTAACAGGTTTTCTGTTTGACATAGGGCTACTTTATCTTGATAATCCAAGCCCTTGAGGGAGATTAGCTCAGCTGGTAGAGCAGCGGACTCTTAATCCGTTTGTCGCGAGTTCGAACCTCGCATCTCCTACCAAATACTCATTCAATATCAATGGCTTGCAGTTATTGCCTTTAAAATTTACATTAAATCTTTTGAATCTTTCCCATTTAGAAACCGCATTAAAAACTTGCATGCTGGCAGATCGCCACGCGCTGCGGCGCAAGCTGCGTGATGTAGCGGACTTAATGAAGTCGCGAGATGTGAAAGACTTGCAGCCACTAACAGATGAAAAGTCAGCACAAAAAGCGCAACGTTTGCTGGGTGAGATTGCACAAAAAATAAGCAGATCACAAGCTAAGTACCAAGCGCGACTAACTAATTTACCTAAGCCTGAGTACCCATTAGAGCTGCCTGTCAGTAGCAAAAAAGATGAAATTTCTGCCGCCATTAGCAAAAACCAGGTGGTCATTGTGTGTGGTGAAACTGGTTCGGGTAAAACGACGCAGTTACCAAAAATTTGCCTGGAACTCGGCCGCGGTGTTTCTGGTTTAATCGGGCATACACAACCGCGTCGTATCGCGGCACGCTCTGTGGCATCCCGTATTGCGCAAGAATTGAATTCACCATTGGGCGAGGTGGTGGGCTACAAGGTACGGTTTAACGATAAATTATCAGAATTCAGTTATATCAAGCTGATGACGGACGGTATTTTGCTGGCTGAAACGCAAGGCGACAAATTTCTTAATGCTTACGACACCATTATCATCGACGAGGCGCATGAGCGCAGCCTGAACATTGATTTTCTTTTAGGTTATTTAAAGCAGTTGCTGCCTAAGCGCCCGGATTTAAAAATCATTGTGACTTCCGCCACTATTGATGCCAATCGGTTTTCACAGCACTTTAATGGCGCACCGGTAATTGAGGTTTCTGGGCGTACTTACCCTGTTGAAATTCGTTACCGTCCACTTGGCGCAGCGGGTTTTCGTGCGAGGGAGATCGCTGAGGCTGAGAATACACAGTATGATTTAGATGATGACACTATCTTTGGTATTGCGCGCAAAGCTAAGACTGAAGCGCGCTGGCTAGAAGAAGATGACGAAGAAGAGGCGATTGAAGAAGCTATTTTAGATGCTGCTGATGATTTGCTCAGATTAGGTGACGGTGATATTTTAGTGTTTCTGCCTGGTGAGCGTGAAATTCGTGATGTGGCAGACCATTTACGCAAATACCAAGGGCGCTCCACCAAGCTTAAACATATTGAAGTGCTGCCTTTGTTTGCGCGTTTGAGTATTGAAGACCAACAGAAGATTTTTAAAAGCCATAGCACCAGGCGCATTGTGTTGGCCACCAACGTTGCTGAAACCTCACTCACCGTGCCTGGCATTAAATACGTGATTGATGCTGGTTTGGCGCGTATGAACCGTTACAGTCCGCGTGCTAAAGTTGAGCAATTGCAGATTGAAAAAATTAGCCAAGCGGCGGCAAAGCAGCGGGCAGGGCGTTGCGGTCGGGTTTCTAACGGCACTTGCGTGCGTCTGTACTCAGAACAAGACTTTAACGGCAGACCGGAATTTACCGAGCCGGAGATTTTGCGCAGTTCACTTGCTAGTGTAATTTTGCGCATGGCAGCGTTGCGTTTAGGTGATGTGACGGAGTTCCCTTTTATTGAAGCGCCATCATCGCGTTTAATTGCAGATGGTTATCAGCAATTACAAGAGTTGGGCGCAGTGGATGCGCGTCGCCAGATTACTGAAACAGGCTTGCAACTGGCCAAGCTACCGCTAGACCCGCGTGTAGGGCGCATGATTTTGGCGGCAAAACGTGAGCATTGCTTAAAAGAGGTGCTCATTATTACCAGTGTGCTGAGCATACAAGACCCACGTGAGCGGCCGATGGATAAGCGTGAAGCGGCTGACAATGCGCACGCTAAATTTGCAGGGGAAGGCTCGGACTTTATGAGTTATCTCAAACTGTGGGATTTCTTTGATAACGCCTTAAAGACTAAAAAATCTAACAAAGATTTGCTCAATCAATGCCACACTAATTTTTTGTCGTTTTTACGCTTAAAAGAGTGGCGCGAATTACATGGGCAATTGTTGGAAATTGTCTCGGAGATGGAATTTAAGCTTAACGAAAAAGAAGCTGATTTTGAGCAAATTCACAAGGCTTTGTTAGCCGGCTTGCTTGGTAATATTGGTTTCAAAGATGGTGAGAGTGAGTCTTACGCAGGCGCGCGCGGCATTCGTTTTTATGTAGCACCTGGCTCTACACTCAAGAAGTCTCGTCCCAAATGGGTGATGGCTGCTGAGTTGATGGATACCACAAAGTTATATGCACGCTGTGTAGCCAAAATCGAGCCGGATTGGATTGAGCCGCTGGCAAGAGGATTAACCGAAAGTAATTATACCGACCCGCGCTGGGATAGAAAAATGGGCATGGTCAACGCGTGGGAGCGCGTGAGTTTGTATGGACTCACAATTATCCCTAAGCGTCGCGTGCATTATGGGCCAATTAACCCAACGGAATCGCGTGAGATTTTTATACGTGAAGCGCTGGCAAACGGTGAGTTTGATACTAAAGCAGCATTTTTTACCGCAAATGAACGCTTAATTGCCGAAGTTGAGGAGTTGGAGCATAAGGCGCGTCGCCAAGATGTGTTGATAGACGAGCACCAATTATTCGCGTTTTATGATGCGAAAATTCCTGCGGATATTTTTAATGCGGCGAGTTTTGAGCATTGGCGTATCGAGGCTGAAAAAACCAATCCTAAATTGCTGTATTTAACGCGCGATGACTTGATGCGCCATGGTGCCGATGCCATTACTGCGGTGCAGTTTCCTGAAAAAATTGTACTGGATGGCGTTGAAACCAACCTTAAGTATCGTTTTGAACCAGGCCATATTTTAGATGGCGTAACGGCAACGATCCCTCTTGCTTTATTAAACCAGCTTAACCCGGTGCAAACGGAATGGTTGGTACCAGGTATGTTGCGCGAAAAGCTGACTTATCTAATCAAAGCGCTACCCAAGGCGTTTCGCCGTGTTTGTGTACCAGTGCCGGAGTTTGTGACTGGGTTTTTAGAGGTTGTTGGCAATCAATTTTCTCTACCGTTACTCGAAACGCTGGCCGCTTATATTCAGCACAAAACTACTTTAAAAATCAGTAAAGAAGACTGGAACCTAAGCGAGATGCCGCCTCACCATTTAATGAATTTCAGTGTGGTGGATGATGCGGGGCGCGAGCTGGCGATGGGACGTGATTGGAATTTACTCAAAAAACAACTTGGTTCAGCGGCACAACTCACTTTTAGAAATACTTCACCCGATATTGAAAAAACTGGACTAAAACAATGGGATTTTGGTGATTTACCACAAACATTGAGCTTTGAACGCGATGGTTTGAAAGTGACAGGTTATCCAGCCTTAGAAGATGCTGATGACAGCATTTCAGTAAAATTGTTTGATACCGAGCGCGAGGCGGAATTAAGCCATCGTAAAGGCGTGTGCCGTTTGATGCGCTTTGAATTAAAAGAGCAAATGAAGCAACTTGAGAAAAGCTTGCCTAATTTTAACCAGTACGCGCTGGTGCTACGCAATATTATCTCGTCCGATGATTTACGCGAAGACATGATACGCGCCATTGCTGACCGTGCGTTTATTGGTGAAGATGACTTGCCGCGTACCAATGCAGACTTTATGAAGTTAAAGCAGCGCGCCAGAACGCGCTTGCCAGCGGTGACGGAAGCGATTGCAAGGCAGGCGCAGGCGATCGCAACCGAATATCAATTGCTGACACAAAAACAAAGCCAGATGGCTGCTACTGTCAATAGGTTAAAGCGTGATTTAGAGCAGCAAGTAAGCTTGCTAGTGTATAAAGGTTGCTTTAGCCAAACGCCGTGGGAGCAATTGCAGCATATTTCGCGTTACTTGAAAGCTTTGCGTTTACGCATAGAAAAACAGCCTGCTAACCCAGACCGCGATGGTAAAAATGCAGCAAGCGTGGGTTTGATTTGGCAAAAATGGCAAGTTAAAATTAACGCCTTAAAGTCAGCACATTTGGATATTCCACCAAGTTTGCAGGATTTTAGATGGTTAATTGAAGAGCTACGCGTGTCGCTGTTTGCGCAGGAACTTAAAACGCCGTTTCCAATTTCGATTAAGCGCTTAGAGAAAACCTGGGCTGACATGCGATTTTAACTGTTTATGCAAACTGATCCAGCCAACACGCATCACTTAGCAGAAAATTTTGACGGATTTTTGTCAGGCAAAGCTTTAAAGTCAGTGCATGGTGATCGATTTATTCGGATTAACATGAGTCGCAACACCTTGATCGCGATTGTTTTTTCGCTATTACTACACGCGCTGATCTTGTTTGTTGCCTTGCCGAAAATTCAACTAGATAATGCTTCAGCTACGTTACCACGGGCAATGGAGGTTAGTTTGTCGCCCCCTAAACCAGCCGCAACAGTAATAGAACAAACCCCAGTTGAAGAGCCGATTGAACCCACAAAAGAACCCATTGCCAGAGTAGATAAACCAGCTATTGCTAAACCCAGAATAATGGCGCAAAAACCAACGCCAAAAATAATCAAAAGTGAAAAACCATCATTCACTGTGCCTGTTGAATTGGTTAAGCCACAACCAGCATTAAACCCTCAGCTAGCTAAAGAGCCTGTATTAAAAGAGCTGCAGCCCGAAGACTTTCCGGATATGCAGTCGTATGTAAAAGCAATGCAAGCACGGCGAAATGCTTCTGAAACCAATGCCGCGCAGCAAAATGCAGAGGCGGTGGCGCGTGAGCGAGGCCCAAGTGAGGAGCAAGTTAGAGATGAGCGCATTAAGCGTAATTTTCAAACTGGCACTAATGGTATTTTTGAAATTACCAGCTTAAGTTCGCGAAATGCTACCTTTGCATTTCGTGGCTGGACCAGTGATTATAGTAGTTCTAAGCGTCAGTTCTTTGAGGTGGAAGCTAAAAGTGGTCAAGACGTCAGGCTGGTGATGATTAAACGCATGATTGCGCTGATACGTGAACACTACCAAGGGGATTTTAATTGGGAATCGCACCGGCTTGGACGTTCAGTGGTGCAGTCTGCACGCCCGGAAGATAACGCAGGGCTAGAAGATTTTATGATGATGGAGTTTTTTGGGTCTAACTATAAAAGCTCACCTTGATTCACTTTTCTTTGCCTAAAGCTTGTCGATATTGTTCCAGCTTAGCTTCATAGTCTTCGGCATCACCATAATCTAAAAAGTGCGCATAGCGTGAATGTGTACTTAAAATCTTGCGGGCATGCTTGATTGGGCAAAAGTATTGTTCAGTTCGTCCTACAATTTCACTGATATAAGCAATCATGCCAGTGCCGTAAGCACAGTAAGTGCAGTGAAACTTCTCAATAAAATTGAGATAACTCAGCTGCTGTCTGTCAAAAATAATGTAATCACCTCTGCGCACTTTTTTTATGCCATAGATTGGAAAGCAAGTCAGCTGATAAAAAGTGATGAAAATATCAGTAATCACTAAAGGAATAATCATGGCGTAAATGATAGGGCCAGTAATCAGGTTTTGCGGGCGGTCAGTGACCAGCCAGCGAAAAAAATTTCTTTTCAGGCGGCGGTGTGTTTCTTTAATGGATTGTTCAAATTCAACACGCTTGCCTTTAATCTGAAAAAACATGGTGGATGGCTGTTCATTTAGTGCTGTGCGTAGGTCATCCTCAAGTGCTGACATTTGGTTTAACAGTTGTTGAATGCGGTCGTTCATGAGAAATCCATTTTGATGGCTGATGATGTAAGTATAACGGCTTATGCGCAAGTTTTACGGGTATCCGAATTGCATGATTGATTTGACTGGAAATCACTAGATTGAAAATTTCTAGTTTATGGTGATTTGCCATTGTTTTTTGTAGCAATGGCAGTTTTTGGGTAAGCCATTGTCCGTGAATAATGAATGCCTTTAGCCAATAGCAGAGATTTAAAAATTATTTTTCAGTTAGGCTGGCTTTTGATTGAAACGGGGTTAGACGTGCAACCAATACCTTGTCCACACGATTTTTATCCATATCGATGACTTCAAAACGATAGCCTGCTGCTTCGAAAATGTCGGCCACCTGTGGAATACGCCCCAGCATATACATGACGAAACCACCCAGGGTATTGAAAGCGTTTTCTTTCTCACCGGGTAAATCTTTGTGGTTTTCCAGCACGAAATTTAGGCGTTCGATAGTCACGCTGCCATCAATCAGTAACGATCCGTCTTCGCGTGTGACGACACCCTGTTCTTCTGGAATATCCAAGGAAGGCAGTTCGCCAACAATTGAGGTAAGCACATCGATCAGCGTCACCAGCCCCTGCAATTCACCATACTCGTCAACGATCAATGCGCATTGCTGGCGGGATTTGCGGAAGTTTTCCAACAAATACGTGGTGGATACGCCCTCAGGCACATACAGCGGTGGGCGCAAGGATGGCTCAATTGCAAGCGATTTTCCTGCCAGTGCATCCTTGAGAATATCCACCGTATGCAATATTCCAACGACATGATCTAACCCATCGTGGCAAACCACCAAACGGGTGTATGGACTTTTGGCAATTCGATTGCGAATTTCGTCCTCAGGCTCAGACAGATCAAGCAGATAGATGTCGTTTCGATGCGTCATAATCGTGCTGATGCGCTGATCGTCAAGACGCAAGACGTTGGATACAATTGCCTGTTCACTCTCGTGGAATATGCCAGCTTCGGAGCCTTGCTCCATTAAAACCTTGATTTCCTCATCGGTTACAGGTGGTTCCTCGTTGCGAGTGGCTCCCATTAAGTGCAACAGAGAACTGGATGATGCCGAAAGCAGCCAAACCAGTGGCCTTGCCAGACGTGCCAGCAACTCCATTGATGGTGCAACCAACGAAGCCGTTTTCTCTGGTGCCAACAGCCCTAATTGCTTGGGAACCAGCTCGCCGATAACGATAGAAAATAGGTTAACCCGACGACCACTACCGTCAAGCCTATGCCTCTGGCGTAGGGTTCAATCAAGGCATCATTGGCGAGCCAAACCGCCAAAGGATCAACCAGGGCTGTCTCGCCAATAGCGCCGCTTAAAATGCCTACGGTGGTAATACCGACCTGTATCGTCGAGAGGAAGTTAGCTGGCTCCTTACTTAGAGCCAGTGCGGATTGTGCACCGGGGCTATCGTCATCGGCCAGTTTTTGTAACCGTGCTACGGCGATTTCAGACATCGCCAGAAAGCCATTAAGAAGAATGAGAAATAGAAGTAATACTACGTCCATTGTTAATCCGTCCATTGCCTTTAGGCGCGCGACCCCAGAGTTTACTTGCCTAGTATTCTATCACTTGTAAGTAGCGCCATATCCCACTGCTTTGACTTTATTGTTAAGGTCAACTGGCTGCTTTGGATTGAAAAATTTTGTATCACGAAAGGCAGTTATCGGGGGAGTCTAATTTCTGAGATGATTTACTCAGTTAGTCATATAGTTTGTTTTGTCTCGCAACGACAAAACCAAAAATCAATCCGTAAAATACGGAACCCCATTTTTAAAAACCTAAAAATCATGAAATTCATGATGAGATTTTACTGGCAAGTGTGTAAATTGGCATAAACTATACAAATCTGTATAGTTTGAAAATGGCACCATCTAAAAGTAGCTATAAGTTGAATGAGAAGGAAAATTGTTATGCCTAAGTCGTTGCAAATGGAGCCGTTTAAATTCACTAGTACCAAAACGCTGCTGTTACTCAGTTGCTTAGGCGTTGTTGCTTGCAGTGGCATCAGCCATAAGTCGGCCGCCTTGTCGAATAAAGATTGGCCTAGCTTTGGACGTGATTATACCAATCAACGCATGTCACCACTCACGCAGATCAACCTACAAAACGTGAAAAATATGACGCTGGCTTGGCAGTTTAAAAGCGGCGTATCGGCAACTTTTCAGGCCACGCCAATTGTCACTAATGGTGTGATGGTCGTTGCTTTACCCTACAACCATGTGGTTGCGCTGGATGCTAAAACAGGCCAAGAATTGTGGCGCTACAAGCATGAACGTAAAGCTAATTGGAAAATGTGTTGCGGCCCTGCGAACAGGGGTGTAGCGGTGAGCGAGGGCAAAGTATTTATTGGCACGGTAGATGCTAGGTTGATTGCGTTAGATGCAAAAACTGGTGCAAAGCTTTGGGATATTGATGTTGCCGATGATACTGCACTGACAGAAGACACCAGTTCACTTAGCAAGTTGGATGCTAAAAGCCAAAAAGACATGTACGGCGGTACCGGTATCGGCATCAATATGGCACCAGTGGTTTATCGCGGCAAGGTGATTGTAGGTGTAACGGGTGTTGGTTATGG
>MHBU01000025.1 GCA_001803395.1 Methylotenera sp. RIFCSPLOWO2_02_FULL_45_14
AGCATCTGTTGTATGTTTGCAGCGCTTCGTTCACTTGTTTCGTTAGCGAAGGCGCGCATTCTACAGGGATTTTAAAACCCGTCAACCATAATTGTGAAATACTTTCTAATTACAATTGACTGCATTTTTACAGCACCTCGCTAACGTTGTTTTGTTAGCGAGGTGCGCATTCTACATGGCTTATAAGTTTGGTCAAGTGACTATCTGCAGTGTTACAAAATTGTTACATTTGCGAATTTACGCTTACCAACTTGCGCCGTAACCGTTAATCCTTTATTTAGCATCAGCGCTTTATCGGTGACTTTCTCGCCATCCAATTTAATACCGCCCTGCTCAATGGCTCTAAAGGCTTCTGATGTACTGCTTACCAAACCTGCAAGCTTTAATAACTGCGCTACACCTATATTATCGGTGTCTATTGTTATTTTAATTTCAGGCACATCATCCGGTATGCCGCCCTTTGACCGCGTCTGGAAATCCAGCAGCGCTTTCTCAGCATCTTCTAAACTATGAAAACGCGTCACGATTTCTTGCGCGAAACGCACTTTGATATCTCTTGGATTGGCGCCCGCAGCAACATCCGCCTTCCACTTTGCCATGGTTTCCAGAGACTCAAATGATAGCAACTCTATATAACGCCACATCAACTCATCTGAAATCGACATGATTTTGGCAAAAATTACTTCGGGCGCTTCCGCGATACCTATATAGTTACCTAGTGATTTAGACATTTTATTAACGCCGTCCAAGCCTTCTAGCAAAGGCATCGTCAACACGCACTGCTGACTTTGGCCTGCCTGCTTTTGCAATTCTCGACCCATTAGCAGGTTGAATTTTTGGTCGGTGCCACCCAGCTCTACATCAGCATTTAACGCTACTGAATCATAGCCCTGTAATAATGGATATAAGAATTCGTGAATCGCAATCGGCTGATTTGACTTATATCTTTTAGTGAAATCATCGCGCTCCAACATACGCGCGACCGTATGGCTGGCAGCCAACCTGAGCATACCTGCCGCACCTAACTCGTTGAGCCATTTAGAGTTAAACACAACTTCAGTTTGTTCTGGCTTAAGGATCTTAAAGACTTGTGCGGCATAAGACTTTGCGTTCTCTTGCACCTGTTCGCTCGTGAGTGGTGGGCGCGTAGTGCTTTTGCCAGTGGGGTCACCGATCATGCCGGTAAAATCCCCAATCAGAAATAGCACGTGATGGCCCAACTCCTGAAATTGACGCAACTTATTGATAAGCACGGTGTGCCCCAAGTGTAAATCTGGCGCTGTAGGGTCAAACCCCGCTTTAATTCTAAGCGGCTTGTTCTTTTTTAGCTTTTCAACTAATTCCGCCTCGATTAAAAGCTCATCTGTACCGCGCTTAATAATTGCAAGCTGTTGGTTAATGTCAATATTCACGTACTTTCGTCCTTAAACTCGATTATTTTTACGACTCATTTACTTGTTTTAATTGAGTTTTCTGTTAGTATCTACGACCGTATTAAATTTTTACAAAGGTCAGCCCGTGGATATTAACGAGTCTAATCAAAACAATTCAACTCAAGCTTCTATTTTAGCGCAAAATTCCAATAAAGCTGAACGTAAGCTTAATCGCATGTCTGAGCGAAAAATTAAGTTACGTTGGATTTTGGCGATCTCTTGTTTACCATTATTTGGCATATACACAGCATTTGGTATTGCGCCACAAACGCTAACGGGCAACATCCAAACAACTACCGTAATAGAAGAAATTTTACTTCCAGATATAACCGATACCACTGGCGTAGAAGATGCCACAGGTGAAGTTGCCACACAAAACTATTGGTACAAAGATCATGTCCGCCGTGATGACACGTTAAATAGCATGTTGTCCCGCCTCAATATTCGCAATCGTGAGGCCATTGAATTTATCCGCACTGACGAAATGGCCAGTGAAATAGCTAAATCACTTATTCCTGGCAGACAAATTGAAGCAGAGACCGATAGTGAGGGCAACTTAGTCTCGTTCGAATACCAAGTCAAAGCTGATCAATTCATCATGGTTAGCCAATCCGCTGATGGCTATAAAGCGAGTAAAATTGCGCATGATCTTGAAGTACGCGCCATATTAAAATCCGCAAAAATAAAAAGTTCTTTATTTGGTGCTGCGGATGACGCCAATATACCTGACCATGTCGCGATTCAATTGGCTGATATATTTGAAAGTGACATTGACTTTCACACCGATCTACGCCGGGATGACCACTTTAACGTCATCTACGAAGGCAGCTACGACCAAGGTCAATTACTCAAAACTGGCGATGTACTGGCCGCTGAGTTTGTTAATAATGGCAAAATTTACCGCGCCATAGGTTACCGCGATGGCAATAATCAAATGCAGTATTTCACGCCTGAAGGTAAAAACCTGCATAAATCATTTTTACGCTCTCCATTAGAGTTTACGCGCGTAAGCTCAGGCTTTAACCTAGCACGGTTTCACCCAGTTTTACAGCGAATTAGAGCGCACAAAGGTGTAGATATGGCAGCGCCTACGGGAACACGCATCAAAGCCTCTGGTGATGCGGTGGTTGATTTTGTAGGCCAAAAAGGTGGCTATGGCAATGTGATTATACTTAAGCACGCCAACGGTATCAGCACCGTGTATGGGCATCTTTCACGTTTTGCAGCTGAATTACGTCGCGGCGCTAAAGTTGCGCAAGGTGAAATCATCGGCTTTGTTGGCATGACTGGCACAGCTACCGGGCCACATTTACATTATGAGTTTTTACTCAATGGTCAGCATCGCGACCCTATGACCGTGGCGTTACCAAAATCAAATGCAATTGAGGCGCACAACAAGGCTGCATTTGACAACGTTAGCAATCAACTCTCAGCGCAACTTAGACTACTAGACACCAGTAATATCGCGGCTCTAGAGTAGTTTGCTCGCTCAATAGACTTGTACGGCATGGCTGGCACACTTTTCATCGGACTGATGTCAGGAACCAGCCTTGATGGTGTTGATGTGGCACTGGTTGAGTTTAGCGACACCCATCAGCCTAAAGTGGTTCATACCCATTTTGTAGCTTACCCTTCATTATTGCGTGCTGAAATTTTGGCATTGCAACACCCCACGCAAAATGAGCTCGAAACAACAGCACTGATGGGCAATACGCTTGCTCGACTTTACGCAGACGCCGTTAATCAATTACTGTCCACCACCAAGCTGTCACCCGGCAACATTATTGCCATAGGCTGCCACGGTCAAACGATCAGACATCGCCCAGGTTTTAAAGATGGCATCGGCTTTACATTACAAATTGGCAATGCTGCATTATTAGCTGAGCTGACAGGTATTACCGTAGTAGCCGATTTTAGAAGCCGTGATATTGCCGCTGGCGGTCAAGGCGCACCTTTGGTCCCCGCTTTTCACAAAGCCGTATTTTTTCATCATGAGCTTAATCGCGCTATTATCAACATTGGTGGCATCGCTAACATTACTTATCTTGCCAGCACGGGCAGCGTATTAGGCTTCGACTCAGGTCCTGGCAACATGCTGCTCGATACTTGGGTTAAGCAGCATCTCAATTTAAACTTTGACGCAGATGGCGCATGGGCAAGATCAGGCACGGTGATTGAACCATTGTTGTCGGCGATGTTAGCCGAACCTTATTTTTCATTAACACCCCCTAAAAGTACTGGACGTGATTTATTTAACGACACATGGCTCAATACTTTCCTGCCCAACAAGAGTTATCAGCCCAATGATGTAGCGCGCACTTTGGTAGCGCTTAGCGCACATAGCATATATAACGCGCTGATGCAGCATTGTAGTGTTGTGGACGAAGTGTATTTATGTGGTGGCGGCGCTAGAAACGGTATGCTAAAACAACACCTGAAAACGTTACTGGGTAACATTAAATTGGCAACAACCGATGACCTAGGGCTGGGCATTGATTGGGCAGAGGCCGTTGCGTTTGCTTGGCTAGCGAAACAATGCCTAAATCAACACCCTGCGAATTTGCCAGAAGTCACGGGCGCTAAAGGCGCACGTATATTAGGTGCAATCTACCAGCATTAACCTGAGTAATGCGTTAACAATTTATCAGAACGCATCAATAAAGTATAATTAAAATCTAATGATGATTAGAATTGTAGAAATGCCATGACAAACAGACCCACCAAAGCCACTATTACTTTTGATAATGGTGCCGCCCCAATTGAGTTGCCTATGCTTTCAGGAAGCTTGGGCAATGATGTGATTGATATTCGCACACTAGGTAAACACGGCGTGTTTACCTATGATCCAGGCTTTATGTCAACAGCGGCCTGTAATTCAAACATTGCTTTTATTGATGGTGAAAAAGGTCTGCTCTACTATCGCGGTTACCCGATTGAGCAGTTAGCTGAGCATTGTGATTTTACGGAGGTTTCTCACCTGCTAATTAACGGTGAACTGCCGAATGCCGCACAAAAACAAGAATTCACTCGCACAATAACCAGCCATACCATGCTACATGACCAGCTCTCTAACATATTTAGAGGATTCAGGCGCGATGCGCACCCCATGGCGGTCATGGTTGGTGTAGTTGGCTCAATGTCTGCGTTTTATCATACCAAAGGTGATATTCACGACGCACTGAGCCGCGAAATCACTGCGCATCAATTACTGGCAAAAGTGCCAACCATTGCAGCGTGGAGCTACAAATACAATATCGGTCAGCCATTCATGTATCCAGCAAATCATTTAAACTATGCTGAAAATTTTATGCATATGATGTTTGCTACACCATGCGAACCTTATGTACCTAATCCTGTACTGGCAAAGGCATTTGACCGAATTTTGATTTTGCATGCAGATCATGAACAAAATGCATCTACCTCGACTGTGAGGCTAGCTGGTTCTAGCGGCGCTAATCCATTTGCCTGCATCGCCGCGGGCATTGCCTCGCTTTGGGGGCCTGCACACGGTGGCGCTAACGAGGCCACCCTTAAAATGCTGGAAGAAATTGGTGATGTTTCACGCATAGGCGAATTTATAAAACGCGCTAAAGATAAAACTGATACTTTCCGTCTCATGGGTTTTGGCCACCGTGTTTATCGCAATATGGATCCACGTGCCGCCATTATGCGCAAAACCTGTCATGAAGTACTCGCTGAGCTTGGCTTGAATGACGACCCTATGTTTAAACTGGCCATGGCGCTGGAAAAAATTGCGCTGGAAGATGAATATTTTGTTTCACGTCAACTTTATCCAAACGTCGACTTTTACAGCGGCATCGTGATGCGCGCAATGGGAATCCCTAATAGCATGTTCACCGCCATCTTCGCCCTAGCCCGCACAGCAGGCTGGATAGCGCAATGGAGCGAGATGAACGCCGACCCAGAGCATAAGATCGGACGCCCTCGCCAACTCTACACAGGTGAAACTAGGCGAGAGTTTGTACCGATTGAGAAGCGCTAATTATATTTAGAAATTTTCAATCTAGTACATACAAAAAAGCCAAGCAATATTGCTTGGCTTTTTTGTATTCAAATTAAAACTTATACTGAAAAAGACGAACCACAACCACAAGTTGTAGTGGCTTGCGGATTGCGGATTACAAATTGTGAACCTTGCAAACTATCTTGATAATCAATTTCAGCACCCATTAAATACTGCAAGCTCATCGGATCAATAAGTAAAGTTACCGTATCTTTTTGTACTTGCGTATCATCTTCATTCACTTCTTCTTCAAAAGTAAAACCGTATTGAAAGCCTGAGCAACCGCCACCGCTGACAAACACGCGAAGTTTAAGATCTGGTGAACCCTCCTCGTCAATCAACTCTTTAACCTTTTTGGCTGCATTATCAGTAAAAACCAATGGTGCTGGAATGTCTATATTTTCTATATCTGCAACTGCGTTCATGATGAACTCCTAAAATTTCAATAAAATCATTATGCTACTGCACGCCATCATAATCAAGGTGGCATACAAACTGCATTATTCTGTACGGTCACCCGCATAAACCAATTTGCCTTCAATCACCGCACCCGTATGCATTTCAAGTGAGTTGTAATTTACATCACCAGTAATCCGCGCTTTTGTTTGTAATTCTATAAATTGACCTGCTTTAACTGGGCCAATTACCGTACCGTTAATCACAATCTTTGAGGCAGTGATAGCGCCTTCAATACGACCATGCTCGCTTAAAATTAGAGTGCTTGGACTGTCATTTGGTTCAGTTACAGCACCTAACACAGTGCCATCTACACGCAAACCACCGGAAAAAATAACATTACCTTCCACGCGGGTGTCCACACCAATCAGAGTATCAATGCTATTTTGAACTTTATTACTTTTCTTAAAAAACATATTGATTCTCATCCAAAATCGTTATCAACGCTGATTGATAGAAAATCTATCAGGCTTATTTCTTGCCATTCAACATTTGTTTGTAAAAAACCAACTCTTCTTTAATGTGTATATTTTCATCCTGCACATTATTTAATTCTTTTGTTAAATTGCTTTGTGCGGCTTGCTCAATTTGAAATTGTCGTTCAACCTGTATTATCTTGGTATTTAACACTTGGTTTTCAAGTGTTACTTGCTTTAATTTCTCACGAATATTTTCACCGCCACCTGTAAATTGCCAATATGCAATTAAATAGCCTAGCACCACAAATAAGGCTGTCATCCCCCACTGAAAATACCAAGGTCGTTTAGATCGAACAGCGACTTGCTTTGCTGTTAAGCCAAAGTGGCTTCTGATTCGTCTTCTAACGGGTTTCATTCAAGTGTAGCTATGGCAATAAGGGTACTATTTCTAAACCTGCATTTTCAGGCAGACTAAACATAATATTCATATTTTGTACCGCCTGACCCGCAGCACCTTTTACCAAGTTATCAATCACTGACAGTATCACGACTATATCGCTATTTTGCGGTTGATGCACTGCAATTCGACAAATATTAGAACCGCGCACCGAACGTGTTTCCGGATGAGCGCCTTTGGGCAGTACATCAACAAAACGTTCATTGGCATAACGCGTTTCAAACAGCGCTTGCAAATCTATAGATTTGACTAATTTAGCGTATAAAGTTGCATGTATGCCACGAATCAGCGGTGTTAAATGCGGCACAAAAGTAAAACCAACTTTCGATTTTGCCATGCTGGTTAAGCCCTGACTGATTTCTGGCAAATGCCGATGCCCATTCACGCCATACGCTTTAAAGTTATCTGCAGCCTCTGAGAACAAGCTATGCACCTCAGCTTTGCGTCCAGCACCACTCACGCCTGATTTTGCATCTGCTATTAAATAACTTGCATCCACTACACCCGCCTCTAATAAAGGCATAAAACCTAATTGCACTGCGGTGGGATAACAGCCAGGATTAGCGACTAGTTGCGCTGTCTTAATGGCCTCACGGTTCATCTCTGGCAAACCATACACCGCTTGCGCAACCAAGTCCGGGCAAGCATGCGTCATCGCATACCATTTTTCCCATGTTGGAATATCTTTAATGCGAAAATCAGCGGCCAAATCAATCACCCGCACGCCTTTTGCTAGCAAATCGCGCGTTTGCTGCATGGCAATACCATTAGGTGTGGCAAAAAATACCACATCACATTCACTCAAGTTAGCCTGTGCTGGGTCTGAGAAGGCTAAGTCAATATAGCCACGCAAGCTGGGGAACATATCTGCCACAGCAGAACCGGCGTCGCCACGAGAGGTAATAGCCGTTAACGTAACGTTGGGATGTACACTTAACAAACGCAACAATTCAACACCCGTGTAACCAGTGCCACCAACGATTCCTACTTTTAATTTTTTAGCTGTCATAACGTTATCTTAACAAAACATCGCATCATAAATTCTAAAACTTAGCATCATGATGCTAATTATAAAAAGAAAAAAGGTCGCCAAAGCGACCTTTTTAAAATCCAACCGCCTAATAGCGTTTAAAGCATTAGCGTTTAGAGAATTGTTTACGACGACGCGCTTTACGTAAACCAACTTTTTTACGCTCAACTTCACGTGCATCACGTGTTACAAAGCCGGCATGTGACAATGCGCTTTTCAAAGCCGCATCATAATCAATCAACGCACGTGTAATACCATGACGTACTGCACCCGCTTGACCAGACTCACCGCCACCAATCACATTTACCATAATATCAAAACTGGTAAGATTGTTAGTGAGCTCTAATGGTTGACGTAAAATCATACGTGCAGTTACACGTGAGAAATACTCATCAACTGGCTTGTCATTAACAATGATGTTGCCTTTACCTGACTTTAAGAACACGCGCGCTACTGAACTCTTGCGGCGACCCGTACCATAGTTGTATTTACCGATCATTTTTTATCCTTAGATGGTCAATGGTTGCGGTTGTTGCGCCGCGTGGTCATGCTTATCGCCAGCATAAACCTTCATTTTTTTGATCATTGCGTAACCTAAAGGACCTTTAGGTAACATGCCTTTTACTGCTTTTTCTAAAGCGCGACCTGGGAAACGATCTTGCATTTTAGAGAATGTTGTTGTGCTGATACCACCTGGGTAGCCTGAGTGACTGTGGTAAAGCTTACCGTCAGCTTTGTTACCTGTGACTTTTAATTTGTCGGCGTTAATCACGACAATATAATCACCTGTATCAACGTGAGGCGTATAAATGGTTTTATGTTTACCGCGTAAACGGTGTGCAACTGCGCTAGCTAGACGGCCTAGTACCAGGTCTGTGGCATCAACCACAAACCAATCGCGCTTCACTTCATGTGACTTTGCTGAAAAGGTTTTCATCGTGTTACCAATACTATGAGCTAAAAAATTAAGAGGCGGATTTTATGCCAAAGCAATGCGGTTTGTCAAACAGTATTATGTGACATATAACGTTTTTTTATTTTTCTCGACACTAAAGATCGATTCAAACAACTATAAACAATGTATAAATCATCGAGTTAAACTGACCGAACATGCTACGTAACCAATTGGCACAAATTATGCTAGAGTGATCAGTGGCATTTCTACTGTGTAATTATCATAGCACATCCAGAGCCATTTCTATTAAATTATATGCTAACAAATTGAAAATAAACATATTATGAGAATATTTGTATTTTCTAAATCCAAAAAATCAAAAGCAACCAATGTGATTGAGTGAGATTTACCTATGCTGGATTAGTTAATTAAAAATTAGCGATAAATTTTCATCACATAATGCGCTGCTAACCCTAAAAAAACGGCGAGGCCCAGCCAATTGTTTCCTAAGAAAGCTTGAAAGCAGTTGGCTCTGGCACGATTTTTAATTAAAAAATAATGATAAAGCGCTATGCCAGCAGCCACGGCTAGACCAAGATAGTAGGCAATACCCATTACTAGCCAATACCCTGCTAACGCCAGCAATACCAACGTGGTTGCGTAGCACATCATGACCGCAACCACCTCAAAACGCCCAAAAGTAATTGCTGAAGACTTAATGCCTATTTTTAAATCATCTTCACGATCCACCATCGCATACTCGGTATCATAAGCAACCGCCCAGAATACATTTGCCAACAGTAGCAGCCATGCAACGGGGGGGATGTTATTGCTAATCGCCGCAAATGCCATGGGAATACCAAACCCAAACGCGATACCTAAATATGCTTGCGGCATGACGAAAAAACGCTTGGTCAATGGGTAAGTGATCGCCAAAAATAGAGCCAGTACAGATAATTTCACCGTAAGTATATTGAGTAAGCTCACCAAACCAAAAGCCGCTAAACTCAATATAGCCGCTAATACATAGGCTTCTTTTTTACTCACTTCATTATTTGGAATTGGCCGATGTTGCGTGCGCTCAACTAAGCCATCATATTGGCTATCTGCAATATCATTCATCACACAACCTGCACTGCGCATCAGCACCGTGCCTGTTACAAATATCATCACCACAATCCAATCTGGCTTGCCATTGCCAGCGATCAGCAGCGCCCAAAGTGTAGGCCATAGCAATAATAAAATACCGATGGGCTTATCTAAACGCATTAAGCGCTCATAGAGCTCTATTTTTTTAGTTAAATTTGCTATGTTCATGTTGTTATATTGTTGGCGTAACAATGTGTGGCAAAAAAACCTCAGTGACCATAATGTTAGCGCAATTCAAACTAAAAATAGAGCGTCGCGCCCAAAGATACAAAGGTTTAACCGTTAAATGCTGTGTGGCATGCTGATGAAGCATATGATTTGACGACAATTTTTTATAACTTAATGGTGTGCGTTTCACTTTTGGATTTGCAAACAAAGTGGCGCCCAGCGGCTTGCTCCCTAGCTTGCTTAGACCACGCCATGCGCCACGTAAGCTATTGCGCGGCAATACGCTGTGTGCGAATACGACTGGAAAGCCATCGCCAACCAGCAACACCTCGCGTACCAGTACAGTTTTATCTATCGGCAAATGCAATACGGCCGCTTCGTCTTGTATCGGCCTTACGTATTTTACAGTCAATGGCTGCACTGAAAATTTGTGATATCGCTGCTGAAGCCGTGCGGTCAGTGAGCCGTTGTCGATCAACCATGATTGATGTGCATGACTTAGCACTGGCTTCGTAAGCCAACGATAGCGTGCTTGAGAGAAATTTTGACGAATTTTCACGTCACGGATTATCGCATGCTGTCATGAGTTTGATTAACATCACACTAAACTTTCACCAACTCACCCGCGCTACTCATCCATCTGTCTAAATGGCGTTCTACTTCTGCTGGATAATTTTTTAACAGTTGATCTGCCAGCGTTTTAGCGGTTTCTAGCAAATCGACATCGCGTTCTAAGTCAGCAATCTTGAGCATCGGCACGCCGCTCTGCCGCACACCCAAAAGTTCGCCAGGACCGCGGATTTGTAGATCAGCCTGTGCAATGGCAAAACCGTCATTACTCTCAAAAATCACTTTTAACCGTGCACGGGCGGTTTCAGAAAGTTTGTTTTGATAAAGTAAAATACAGGTACTTTTTGTCGTCCCTCTACCCACGCGTCCGCGCAGTTGGTGTAATTGCGACAGCCCCATGCGCTCAGCGTGCTCTATCACCATTAAACTGGCATTGGGCACATCTACGCCTACTTCAATCACCGTTGTGGCGACTAAGAGTTGTGAAGTGCCTGCGCTAAACTCTGCCATCACGGCCTGCTTTTCAGCAGATTTCATGCGGCCATGCACCAGGCCTATTTTAAGCTCTGGAAATTCATTTTGCATCAGCGCGTAAGTATCATTGGCTGTGGCTAATTGTAACGCCTCTGATTCTTCTATCAGCGGGCATACCCAATAGGCTTGATTGCCTTGTAAACATGCTTCACGCACACGCTGCAAAATTTCGTCACGTCGAATATCAGAAACTAATTTAGTGACGATGGGCGTGCGCCCAGGCGGTAATTCGTCAATCACTGAAACGTCTAAATCAGCGTAATAACTCATCGACAAAGTGCGTGGAATAGGCGTTGCAGACATCATCAATTGATGTGGCTCTGGCTGCCCTTTTTGACGCAAGGCTAAACGCTGGTGTACGCCAAAGCGGTGTTGTTCATCGATGATGGCTAACCCTAAGTTTTTGAATTGTACCGAATCCTGAAATAAAGCATGCGTACCCACCACTAACTGCGCATCCCCATTCGCGATAGACTCAAGTGCCGCTTCACGGTCTTTTTTGTTTTGGCTACCGGTTAACCAAGCAATTTTAATATTTAATGGCGTTAACCAAGTGAGCATTTTTCGGTAATGTTGCTCGGCTAAAATCTCCGTTGGTGCCATCAGTGCCACTTGCCAGCCACTTTCAATGCTTTGAAGCGCAGCCATGCAGGCTACGATAGTTTTACCGCTACCGACATCGCCCTGCAAAAGCCGTTGCATGGGGTGTGGCTGGGTTAAATCACGCTCTATTTCCCATGCCACTTTTTGCTGCGCGCCAGTTAACGCAAACGGTAAGCTTTTTAGCAGCGCAGAAACCAATTGTTTAGATAGTGCAAATTGTGGCGCGTTCACGCTGCGACGGCGTGCATAATGTTTGCGCATAGAAAGCTGCTGCGCTAATAACTCGTCAAAAGCCAGTCGGCGCCAGTGTGCTGTAGATTTGTTCTCTAAAGCTTGTAAATCTACTTCATGACTTGGGTGATGCAGCGCTTGTAAACTTGCCGCAAAACTTGGCAAATGCAAGTTTGCATAAACACTGGCGGGTAGCGTTTCCGTCAAAATCCCTTGCGCAAGCGCCAAGCGAATCGCTTTGCGTAAATTTGCTTGAGTCAGGCCTGCCACTGTTGGGTAAACTGGCGTTAAGGTCTCCGCAATAAAAGTTTTTTCACCCACGGCTTTACATGTAGGGTGCACGATCTCATAGCCAAAAAATCCATTGCGAACTTCACCATACACACGCAACTTTGTACCTACTTTAAGTGCTGCAATTTGGCTGGAGTAAAAATGCAAAAAACGCAAAGTGAGCTGGCCACTGGCGTCTTCTAATCTTGCGATAAGTGCTTTACGCGGCTTGTAAGTCACCTCTGCGTGAACAATCTCCCCTTCTACTTGCGAAGATTCCCCCATCCGCAAGTCACGAATCGCGGTGATGTGCGTTTCATCGATGTAACGCAATGGTAAATGCAGCAATAAAGCTTGAAGATTACCGATACCAAGCTTCGCCAAGTTGGCGACTAGCGGCTTGCTAAAAACTTTGATTTGAGTGAGTTGCGTCACATTGAGTTATTCTGGACACAAATAAACAGCAATATCCAGAAGATTAGACTAGAGCACCAACACGCCATCCGCCTCAACCAAGGCACCACGCGGTAATGAAGCCACGCCCACCGCAGCGCGTGCTGGGTATGGTTGGCTGAAATATTCAGCCATAATGGTATTTACCAAAGCAAAATGTGATAAATCTGTTAAAAAGATATTCAACTTCACTACATCAGCCAAACTACCACCCGCCGCTTCAGCTACCGCTTTTAAGTTGGTGAATACGCGATGCACTTGCGCCTCTATGCCTTCTACCATTTGCATGGTCGTTGGATCTAAACCAATTTGACCCGATAAATATACGATATTACCTACTTTAACTGCTTGAGAGTAAGTGCCAATAGCGGCTGGCGCGCCTTGCGTTTGAATGATTTGTTTTGTATTAGTTGTCATGTTTGAGTCATTGTTTTGTTAAAAAGTTTTGTTAAAAATTAGTTACATCAGTTATTGCGAGGTGGCTTTACCACTAGCGCCTCTTCCAGTAGGAGCCACGTTACCTTTAGTACGGTTAATGCGCACAACATCGGGTATTTTACGCAAACTGCGCATAAGTTCTGCTAAATGTATGCGATTTTTCACCTGCACCGTAAAATATAGATTAGCGTAGGCGCTACCATCGGCCTCTTCTACGCTCACATTATCAATGTTAGACCCGGCATCGGCAATGCCTGAAGCGATTTTAGCCAACATACCTGGCTGGTTTGCCACGGTTAAATTAAGGTTGGTTTTAAATAAGCGCGTACTTTCTGGCTCCCACTCTACATCCAGCCATTTATCCGGGTCTAGTTTAAATTTACGCACACTTGGGCAATCATGTGTATGAATTACCAAGCCTTTATCTTTATTGATAAAGCCTAAAATCGGGTCACCCGGAATTGGCCTGCAACAAGGCGCAAACTGCACCGCCATGCCCTCAGTGCCGCGAATGGTAATGGTATCAAGAGACGTTGCTGGCAACTTGGTATGCTTTTCTAAATGGTCATCTGTCAGCGCTAACAACTGATGCGCTACCATCACGTTTTGACGTTTACCTAAACCAATATCAGTCAGAATTTCTGATTTCTTTTTTACACCATAATCACGTATCAGTTTTTGCCAATGCGCATCTGATATTTGATTAGGTTCAACCTGTAAAGCGCGCAAGGCTTGGTTTAACATACGCTCACCAAGATGTGCTGATTCTGTTGATTGTTGAGATTTTAAAAAGTGACGAATATGTGCCCGCGCGCGCCCTGTGATCACATAATTAAGCCATGCAGGATTGGGTTTTGCCAGTGAACCCGTAATAATTTCAACGTGATCACCATTATGCAACTCTGATCGCAACGGTGCTAACTCGTGGTTAATACGCACGGCAACGCAGCTATTGCCAATGTCAGAATGGACGGCATAAGCAAAATCAACCGCAGTCGCCCGCTTCGGCAAGGCCAAAATTGTCCCTTTAGGCGTAAATACATAAACCTCGTCCGGGAACAAATCGATTTTGAGATGTTCCAAAAAGTCGAGTGAATCAGCACTTTCACTTTGAATATCCAACAAACGTTGTAACCACTGGTGCGTTTGTTGCTGCAATGCGGTGAGTTGTGCATCACTGGCCTTATATAGCCAATGTGCAGCTACGCCCGCGTCGGCAATATTATGCATCTCTGTACTGCGAATCTGCACTTCAATCGGCGTACCAAATGGGCCAAACAAAGTGGTATGCAAAGACTGATAACCATTGGCTTTAGGGATGGCAATATAATCTTTGAATTTACTGGGTATCGGTTTATACAATGCATGCAAAGCGCCGAGCGCCAAATAGCAAGTTGGTAAATCTTTGACAACCACCCTAAAACCATAAATATCATAGACTTGTGAAAAAGGTGTCGCTTTACTGGTCATCTTTTTATAGACGCTGTAAAGATGTTTTTCGCGTCCGGATACTTCAGCCTCAATATTAAACGTACCCAATTGTTGTTTAATTGAATCTAAAATTTTACTAACCACTTCTTTACGATTACCGCGTGCTGCCATAATCGCTTTAGAAATGGCATTAAAACGCATCGGGTACAAATATTGAAAACTCAAATCCTCAAGCGCTTGATAAATTGCGTTTAACCCTAAACGGTTGGCAATTGGCGCATAAATATCCAGCGTTTCTTTGGCAATCAGCTTCTGCTTTTCAGGTCGCATGGCATCAAGCGTTTGCATATTGTGCAGGCGATCTGCCAATTTGACTAAAATCACCCGCACATCTTGCGACATTGCCAGCAGCATTTTGCGGAAGTTTTCCGCCTGCGCTTGGCTAGCACTTTGAAACTCGATTTTATCCAGCTTGGTAACGCCATCAACTAACTCAGCAACTTGTTGCCCAAATTTTTCTTTAATATCAACGGTCGTGATTAAGGTATCTTCTACCACATCGTGCAGCAATGCGGCCAAGATGGTCGGCACGTCCATGTGTAAATCCGCCAAAATACAAGCGACTGATACCGGATGTGTAATATAAGGCTCACCCGTTTTGCGCACCACACCTTCATGCGCCTGAAAGGCGTAACGATAGGCTTCCCACACTTGGGCAATATCTTGAGGTTTGAGGTAGTGCTTAAGGCGTACGGTTAGGGCAGAATCCTCACTGTCCGCAGGCAGCAAGGGTTCTGAAGTTGGCTTTGATAATTCCGCTTTGTGATTGGTTGCGGGTTTAGGCATGGCGTTTTCACTACAAATGCTAAAGTAAAGACTTAAGCGTGTCCGCGCGCTAGAATTTCTACACCAATTTTACCTGCAGCTATTTCGCGCAAGGCAATCACTGTTGGTTTGTCGCGCGAACCCTGCACGCTCACTAGCGGTTCTGCGCCATGTTCCAACTGACGTGCGCGATAAGCCGCCACTAAAGTCAATTGAAAGCGATTCGAGATTTTTTCCAAGCAATCATCTACCGTAATACGTGCCATGATGGTATTTCCTTATTGATCAATATAAATGAACCCTATAATGGGTAAAGTAATTAAAATCTTAAATTTGATGAAACCAATTTAAGTAAGCGTTTGAATCAGACTAGCGTAGCGCTGTAATTGAACGGCCGCAACAAGGCGCTGAGTGCGCACAATTGCGCCAATATCTTGCAACGCAACATCAAAATTGTCATTGATTGTAACATAATCAAACTCGCCCACGTGGCGCATTTCAGACTGTGCCGCAGCAACACGTTTAGAAATGGTCTCTTGGCTATCTTGCCCACGGCTGTTAAGCCTTTGCTCTAAAGTTTCTAGAGAGGGTGGCAATACAAAAATACTGGTCGCAGTTGGAAACAAACGGCGCACCTGTGCCGCGCCCTGCCAGTCAATTTCCAAGATTACATCTTGCCCAGCTTGCAGGGGTACATCCACCGCAGATTGCGACGTACCATAGCGCGCGCCGTGCACCTGGGCACTTTCTAAAAACTGCGCCTCACCTAACATTTTTAAAAATGCAGCATCGTCCACAAAATGATAATCCACGCCATTTACTTCACCTGGCCTAGGCTGACGTGTCGTATGCGAAACAGATAGCTTTAAATGCGCATCTTGTTTTAACAAAGCCTTAATCAAGCTGGTTTTACCTGCGCCTGAAGCCGCAGTAATAATAAATAGGTTGCCTGTAATCATAAGTGTATTTTATTATAAATTGAGATCATTCTTGAAATTTGTTTACTCAACATTTTGGATCTGCTCACGCATCTGTTCTATCAGCACTTTTAACTCCATAGACACTTGTGTGGTCAGCACAGACACCGATTTTGAACCTAGCGTATTCGCTTCTCGGTTGAGCTCTTGCATTAAAAAGTCCAGGCGTTTACCCGCGGGTGCATCGCTATTTAAAATACGTTTCACCTCTGAAACATGCGCGGTTAAGCGGCTTAATTCTTCATCTACATCAATACGTTGTGCGAATAACACTAGCTCTTGTGCAATACGATCCTGGTCTATGGTTTTCAGTGTTTCTTGCAATTTATTTTCAAGTTTCGCTTGATACTCTTTATTCAAGGCTGGCAACAGCGGTTTAACTTTTGCTACCAGCGTTTCAATTTGCGCAAGTCGATCTAAAATCAACGCCTTTAATTTTTCACCTTCACGTGCACGTGAGGCGCTCAAATCCTGCAGGCCAAGCTGCACTAATTTTTTCACATCTACAATCAATGATGTTTGGCTTAAGTCATCATTCAATACCACACCCGGCCAGCGTAAAATATCGGCCACACTGAGCTGACGGCTTTGCGGAAAAAACGCGAGCGCTTTTGTTTGCATGGCAGCTAATTGCTGCATCAGCGGCTCATCCAGCTGCGGAGCTAGGTTGGTTTGCTTGCGTTGCATTAAATTGACTTTACATTCAATTTTGCCTCGGCTTAAATTTGCCGCTATCAGCTCTCTAATGGCAGGTTCAAATGCTCTTAAAGCATCATCGAGCTTAAAATGTACATCTAAATAACGGCTATTTACAGCGCGTAGCTCTAACACTAGCGTAGCATTTTCTAAGGGGTGCTCTAAGGCTGCAAAACCTGTCATGCTAAAGGTCATGTGAGTTTTTCCTAATCAAACAAAATAAAATTGGTATCATGTTATCAAACATGAGCGACTTCATCACATAATAACCAATCAAATATCTTTAATTCGCATGCATTACGCGTTATATTGTTGAATATACTCGATGATTCACTATTAAATTTACTTAAAGAAACCAACCTCCAACGTGTCAAGCGCCAAAAATTTAGCATTACCTGCTGGCTATCAGTTACAAGATTACAAAATCACCAAGGTCTTGAGTTCTGGTGGGTTTAGCTTTGTCTATTTAGCGCACGATAAAGAAAAAAATATCGTTGCCATTAAAGAGTATTTGCCCACTTCCATCGCGCTGCGCTCAGAAAGCGCAACTGTGCTACCCAATGCTGACGATGTTGCGTTGTTTAGACATGGCTTAAAATGTTTTTTTGATGAAGGTTTGGCGCTGGCTAAAATTGAACATAAAAACATCATACGCGTACTTAATTTCTTTCGTGCCAATGAAACCGTGTATATGGTCATGCAATATGAACGCGGCAAGTCGTTACAAGACTATATTTTGGGGCAATCCGAATCAGTGTCTGAAAAATTTATACGGCGCGTATTCAGTGAGTTATCTAACGGCCTGCGCGAAGTACACACTCACAAGCTATTGCATTTAGATATTAAGCCCGCCAACATTTATATTCGGCTTGATGGGTCGCCCGTATTGCTTGATTTTGGCTCTTCACGTCAAGCTTTAAGCGAAAATCAAGCGAAAATCTCACCCAGCTACACGCCTGGGTTTGCGTCCCCTGAGCAATACTACGATAGAAAGCTATTAGGTCCATGGAGTGATATTTATAGCATAGGCGCCACCATGTACTCGTGCCTGGCGCGTACATCCCCATTGGCTGCCAACCAGCGCATTAAAAACGATTTACTGGTGCCTGCGGTTAATCTCGGTAAAGATAAATACTCGCAAGAATTACTCGAAATTATTGATAATTGTTTGGACTTGGATTATCTCAAACGGCCACAAAGTGTATTTTCATTGCAAAAATCTTTATTAGAAACCACAATTAAGTCGCCTAAAAAAGTGAGTCTGGTAAGTAAAATTGTTAACGTGTTGAATAAACCAATCTCCATCAATAGATCGTCATGAAATTTACTATTTTTCAAAATAGCCGCCAAGGACCACGGCCATATAATCAAGATAGGCTGGCTTACTCCTACAGCAAAGATGCCTTGCTGCTCGTGGTGGCCGACGGCATGGGCGGTCATCGCCATGGTGAAGTTGCAGCACAATTGGCTGTCACTGCCATGACGGATGCTTTTCAGCGCTTGGCAGTGCCTACGTTAACCAGCCCTGCCAAATTTTTAATTGATCATATTCAACAAATTCACGACATGATCGACCAGCTCACGCAAGAGCGTGAAATGATAGAAGCGCCACGTACCACGATTGTGGCGGCGATTGTGCAACGCGGTATGTTGTATTGTGCGCATGTGGGTGACTCGCGGCTTTATCATTTTCGCGGTAACCATTTACTTTATCGCACTGAGGATCACTCCGTGGTGCAGTCTTTGTATAACAAGGGCATTATCAACAAAGACGACATGTCCACACACCCCTATCGTCACAAAGTTTACAGCTGCTTAGGCGGCGATGTTCCGCCTAAAATTGATCTGGCTGACCGACAAGAGTTAGCTGAAGGCGATACCGTTCTGTTATGCACCGACGGCGTATGGGGCGCAATTGCTGACGACCAAATTAAGCAAATCCTTGGCGGCTCTTCTATTTCTGACAATGTGACCCGATTACTGAACCAGGCAGAATTAGTGAGCCAAGAGCAAGGCGATAACATGAGTGCCATTGGTCTGCAATGGGGCGATAAGCTTAACAGCCAATTAGCGGTTTCCACTATTACCATGCCGATGGGTTCAACCACTACCATCATGAACCCGATCACGCATCCAAACTCTGAAAACCCTACAGGTAGCCATGCAAAACATGAGCTTACCGATGATGAAATTGAAAAAACAATCGCAGAAATAAAAAATGCCTTGCGAAAAACCAAGCGCGTGTAACCGATTTTTTTGACCCTCCGATTTAATAGTCCGCATTTAAAAACTTAGGATTTAACCCATGTCAGTCAGTAATAACATCAGACCTAGCCAGCGCGCTCACGATCAACTGCGTGCGGTGGAAATTATTCGCCACTACACCAAACATGCTGAAGGCTCAGTATTAGTGAAATTTGGCGACACGCATGTTTTGTGTACCGCCAGTGTGGACGAAAAAGTACCAAGCTTTTTAAAGGGCAAAGGACAAGGCTGGGTCACAGCTGAATACGGTATGCTGCCACGCTCAACGGGGAGTCGCATGGATAGAGAAGCGGCCAAAGGCAAGCAATCTGGTCGCACACAGGAAATTCAACGTTTAATCGGCCGTTCTTTACGCGCGATTATTGATTTAAAAAAACTAGGCGAGCGCAGCATTCAAATTGATTGTGACGTGATCCAAGCCGACGGCGGCACCCGCACTGCCAGTATTACCGGGGCGTATGTCGCTTTGCATGATGCAATTGCTACTTTGTTAAAAAGTGGGAAAATTAGCGAATCTCCACTCAAAGACTCCATCGCGGCCATTTCGGTAGGCGTGTACCAAGGTACACCTGTATTGGATTTAGACTATATTGAAGATTCGGATTGCGACACCGACATGAACGTGGTGATGACGGGTAACGGCGGTTTTGTGGAAATTCAAGGCACCGCCGAAGGCGAGCCTTTTGAGCGCGCCGCCATGAATGCGATGCTAGATTTAGCAACGGACGGCATACAGCAACTTATTATTAAACAAAAAGAGGCATTAAGTGTTTAGCAAGCTTGTTATTGCCACCGGCAACCAAGGTAAACTGCGGGAGATTGCACACATTCTGAGCCCGTTACGGATTGAAATCATTCCACAATCTGATCTCAACGTACCAGAATGTGAAGAGCCTTTTTGCACCTTTATTGAAAATGCCCTCGCCAAAGCGCGCCATGCCAGCAAACATACTGGTTTGCCAGCTTTGGCAGATGACTCCGGCTTATGTGTAGATGCCCTGCAAGGTGCGCCAGGTATGCTTTCTGCACGCTATGCTGGGAAAAATGCACCCCATAGCCTGCTTACGCAAGATGAGCGCAACAATGACAAATTGCTGCTTGAAATGAGTAAAATCTCTGAGCGTCATGCGCATTTTTATTGTGTGATGGTGATGGTGCGTTTTGAGAGCGACCCTGAACCCATCATCGCCGAAGGCAGTTGGCAAGGTATTATTCTGCGCGAGTATCGCGGCACCGATGGCTTTGGTTACGACCCGTTATTTTTAGATGCCAAAACTGAAAAAACAGTAGCCGAACTACCTCTAGAAATTAAAAGCCGCATCAGCCACCGTGGCCATGCCATGGCAAAACTGTTGCAAAAGCTGGAAAAGCTAAGCCATGACTAAACCTCATCATCAAGCATGGCCTAAATGGGTACGCGATGACGGCAGTGTTGTTTCCTGTACCGAAAAAGTCAAAGTCATGACCGAAAATTTTGATGAAATTAAACAAATCGCCCAAGATGCACTTGAAGACGGCTTACTGATGGAAGTGTCAGAGCAACAAATGCGTGAGACTTTGCATCAACTGGTAGAATCGCTAATCAATCCGTATCAAAGGTGAACGCTATAAAAAAAGTCATTGAAATAAAAGCGGATACTGGCTTTAGCGTCAAACCAGTCAATAGTATCGCCCCGCTTGCGGGTGAGCAAACGCACTCTGGCCTTACCGATTCACCACCGCTATCGCTTTATATCCATATTCCCTGGTGCGTACAAAAATGTCCATATTGCGATTTTAATTCGCATGAGAGCCGTCATAAAAATAGCCAGATTCCAGAAGCCGCGTATGTCGATGCGCTAATAGCAGACTTGGAAATTGCCACGCCTAAAGTATGGGGCAGAAAAATCAAAAGCGTGTTTTTTGGCGGTGGCACACCCAGCTTATTTTCGCCAGAAGCCATTGATAAAATTTTAAGTCAAGTACGCGCGCTCACGCCGCTTGAATATGATGCAGAAATCACATTGGAAGCAAACCCTGGCACTGTGGATGTTGCCAACTTTATCGGCTATAAACAAGCAGGGGTCAATCGACTTTCTTTAGGCATACAAAGCTTTAATGCGGATTATTTAAAAGCCTTAGGACGCATTCATGACGATAAACAAGCCATTATTGCGGCTGAGTTAGCACTTACTACCTTTGAACGCGTTAATTTTGATGTGATGTATGCATTGCCAAACCAAACACTCGCGCATGCGTTACAGGATGCCAAGCAAGCCGTTGCGCTCAACCCCGACCATCTATCTTTTTATCATTTAACCCTAGAGCCGAATACGCCGTTTTACCACACGCCGCCTAGCCTGCCAGATGATGACCTGAGTGCAGAAATGCAAATCGAAATTGAAGCATTATTAGCGCTTCATGGCTATGAACATTACGAAACTTCAGCTTTTGCAAAAAAAGGTAAACAAGCCAGACACAACCTCAATTATTGGCAATTCGGCGATTATTTGGGCATCGGCGCGGGTGCGCACAGCAAGTTAAGTTACCACGACAAAATCACCCGTGAAACCCGACCCAAACACCCCAAAGCCTATATGGAGCAAGCAATATCAGGTAACGCAGTAGAACGTGCCTGGACAATCTCACAAGATGAACTTGGCTTTGAATTTATGATGAATGCGCTGCGCCTAATTGATGGTGTGCCTGTGAATTTATTTCAGCAACGTACCGGCCTGAACATAAACACCCTGAATACCGCAATTAAAAAAGCGCAAAGCAAAGGCCTACTTGTTGTTCATCATGGCAACATGCAGCCCACTTTGCTGGGTCAACGTTTTTTGAACGAATTGCTTGAGTTGTTTTTGGTTTGAATCATTTCCCTCACTATGGAACGAGTTGAGTTCTCTTCATGCAATATCTAAAGTGCAGATCGTCATTGATTGAGCCTCTTTAAATATTGGTACTTGCGAATGACTATAGCTACCGGCATTGCCACCCTTAAAAACATATAGGTATAGGGAAAATCTAGTACATATAATCAGCGTAGGGATCAAAGACGCTGAGTTCATCACTTCTAGCTCAACTGCTCGCGCAAGTTTTTGACGGCACTGGGCTCACCGCGAACCAGAATGAAGGCGCCGTCACTGTCTGAACGCTCCCCCAGCACCTGACAACTGGCGTAGATTTCCCCGCGCAATTGCTGTGCCGTCCAAGGCAGGAAAAGCTCGGCTTCAACCAGATCCTGCTGGAAAAACGCGACAATCGTTTCGCGAAGCTTCGCGACATCATCAGATCGGCGTGCGCTCATCACCACGCAATCCGGATACTTTGTCCGCAAGGCCGCCTCGCGCTCAGTTTGTGCTGCGGCGTCGCCGACGTGGTCGATCTTGTTAAAAACACGGATGCGCGGCACGACATTCGCACCAATCTCCTCCAGCACTTTATCGGTAACCTCAAGCTGGCGCTCAAATCCAGGATCGCTTGCATCAATGACGTGCAGCAGCAGCGATGCATCAAGCGCTTCGTCTAGCGTTGACTTGAACGAGGCAACCAAGCCGTGCGGCAGGTTCTTGATAAAACCGACTGTGTCACTGACGAGCACGCGTGGCACGCTCTCTGGGTGCAACGCCCGCACTGTGGTATCAAGCGTAGCAAAGAGTTTATTCGCGACCAGCACCTCGCTGCCCGTGAGTGCGCGCATCAAGGTGGATTTGCCAGCGTTTGTATAGCCAACAAGCGCTACACCAGCTAGCCCCTGACGCTCCTGCCGGCGCGCGCGCTGCGTCTTGCGCTCGGCATCCATTGCGACGATTTCCTGTTGAAGTTCGGCGATACGGTCACGGATCTTGCGTCGATCCAGCTCAGTTTGTGATTCGCCAGCCCCGCGGCCACCTTCGCCGCTACGCTGCCGCCCTTGTGAACCAGCAAGCTTAGCAGCCTCACGCATGCGCGGTGCCATGTACCCGAGGCGTGCAATCTCAACTTGGGCGCGCGCTGCGCGCGAGCGGGCATTGCGATGAAAAATTTCAAGGATGACCATAGTGCGGTCCATCACCATGCAGCCGACCTCAAGCTCAAGGTTGCGTGCCTGCGATGGCGAGATCTCGTGGTCAACCAAGAGTGTGTTAATTTCTAAACCTTCAGGATTGGCGACAACTTCATCGAACTCGGATTCCATGGAGTTCGATTCATGGTTCACATAGCTGCGTATTTCCTGCCGCTTGCCCGCGCCAAGGTAAGCTTTCACGTCAAAACCAGCGCGCTTCTGCACAAACATTTTGACGACCTCATAGCCTAGTGTTTTTGCGAGCTCACGTAACTCGCAGAGCGACGCCTCGAACTCAATGTCGCTCACGCTCGGCAGTTGAACAGCCGCCACAACAGCGTACTTGGATTTCTCTTTAACTTCTTTTTGCATTAGTGGATTGCATCTCTTGAATGGGCGAGGTCAGATAGTACCTGAAAAGTAATAACCGCAAACATTGAGTATGCACAAGTAGTAAGTTGAATTCTGCTGTAATAGCTGCCGAGCTAATTAAGCAGATAAGCAGGAATGTAGTCAGTGAACCTCAAAAATGACTGAAACTCGAATCGCCGATACGAGTCTTATTTCAGGCATCAACCACAAACTAAAAGTCTGCGAAATCTGATTTTAGGTTAGGGATGTGTGAATTTTCATCCATAAGCACCACGTTAACCGCAGGTTACAAACACACACCTCTTTTCAAGCCGCATTAGCTCACGTTTTTTGCGGCTCTTGCTCGCGCTATCGCCGCCTTTACTTGCGCGGGCGCTGTGCCGCCAATATGGTTACGGCTATTGAGCGAGCCTTCTAATGTCAACACCGCGTACACATCTTCAGTAATTTGAGTGGCAAATTCTTGTAAAGTGGCCAGTGGCAAATCGCTTAAATCCACTTTTTTATCGACGGCATAACGCACTGCCAAAGCCACAGCTTCATGTGCATCTCTAAACGGCATACCTTTTTTCACTAAATAATCGGCTAAATCGGTTGCGGTTGCAAAGCCTTCACTTGCCGCTTGGCGCATGGCTTCTTTATTGACGGTAAACCCTGCCTTTACCACCACGCCGTTTTCAATCACTGGCAAACGTAACATATCGGCATAAATTTCTAAGGTAACCAATAGTGTATCTGCTGTATCAAATAGCGGCTCTTTGTCTTCTTGGTTATCTTTATTGTAAGCCAGCGGCTGGCCTTTCATCAAAGTGAGCAGCGCTGTCAAATGTCCATACACACGGCCAGTTTTGCCACGCACCAATTCCGGCACATCAGGATTTTTCTTTTGCGGCATGATCGATGAACCTGTACAAAAGCGGTCTGCAATATCAATAAATGCAAACCTTGGTGAGCTCCACAAAATAAGCTCTTCAGACAGCCTGGACAAATGCGTCATCACCAATGAGGCCGCAAAGGTAAATTCAATGGCAAAATCACGGTCTGATACGGCATCGAGTGAGTTTTCACACACGCCATCGAAACCTAATTTTTTTGCCACCATTTCACGATCAATCGGGTAACTAGTGCCGGCCAAAGCGGCTGCGCCTAGCGGTAATCTATTCATTCGTTTTTTACAATCCTGAAAACGCTCAACATCGCGTTGAAGCATTTCTACATAAGCCATTAAATGATGGCCAAACGTCACCGGTTGCGCCACCTGCAAGTGTGTAAAACCTGGCATGACGGTATCAAAATGTGCCTCAGCCAAATCCAGCAAGCTTGCCTGTAAGTTGCATAAACCTGAAACAACGTAATCTGTAGTGGCGCGCAACCATAACCTAACATCGGTTGTCACTTGGTCGTTACGGCTTCTACCCGTATGTAAGCGCTTACCTGCATCACCAATTTTGTCGGTTAAACGTTTTTCAATGTTGAGATGCACGTCTTCTAAATCTAGTAACCATTCGAACTGGCCCGCTTCAATTTCTAGCAGAATTTCAGCCAACCCTAGTTCAATGGATTTTACATCATCCAAACTGATGATTTTTTGCGCGCCTAACATTTGCGCATGGGCGATTGAGCCTTGAATATCAAAGGTTGCCAGACGATAATCAAACCCCACTGAGGCTGTGTATTTTTTTACTAATTCAGCCACTGGTTCGTTAAAACGCCCCGACCAGCTGGTATCTTTTTTATTGAGCGCGCTTGTTTTTTTTGTCACTTTAAATGTGCCTATCTGTTTTAACTTTTATTTTAACTTTGTCTTAATTGAGACTGTTATGCTATGTTTTAGTTAAATATAAAAAATTGCTTAATAACAAACTACTTACATGCGTTAGTATAATGCAAAACATCGTTTTTTAAGACAACGTCATCTAATCAAGGTAGCCAATTCCACTAGAACATATCCATGAGAAACGCCAGCCGCTTACCCAATATGCGCAACTTAGGCATTGCGCTCCGTATATTAGTCATCGTCAACACGGCATTAGCGTTGGCGGCTTTTGTGTTAAGCCTTGGTCTCATTGATTTTATGCAAAAAATTGCGAGCATTTCCACGCTGGCACAACCCATTCTACTTATCAGCCTTTTTTTGTTATATGCCTGCTATCCATTGCTGTCTAAGCGCTCTTACCAGCAAGGCATTATTGCCACCCTTGCCATCACATTATTGAGTGCGGCTGGGGTATATAGTTTTTTTGCCCAGTTCTGGATTTTTAATGACTTACCTTCCTTATTACGCACACTTTTTAGTACCTTGGTCATCAGCGCGATTACTTTATATTATTTTAATTTACACCATCGCGCGTACTCGCCAGCCGTGTCCGAAGCAAGATTACAAGCCCTGCAAGCGCGCATTCGTCCGCACTTTTTGTTTAACAGCCTAAATGCTGTGCTATCCCTCATCCGCAGCCAACCTAAGCAAGCCGAAACTGCGCTTGAAGATATGGCCGATTTATTTCGCGTGTTAATGGCTGATAATCGCGATTTAGTACCGCTGGCGCAAGAAATAGCCTTATGTCGGCAATATTTAGCCTTAGAAAAATTACGCTTGGATAAACGTCTGATTATTCAATGGCAGATTGATGACATGCCGCCTGACGCCATGATTCCGCCACTGGTGTTACAACCGCTGCTTGAAAACGCGGTGTATCACGGCATTGAGCCACTCGCTAAAGGCGGCACCATTACCATTCAAATTTACACCAAACAAAATAATGAAGTCCATTTAGTGCTAAAAAATCCCTACAACGCACAACGCGATCATCATCAAGGTAACAAAATGGCGCTTAACAACATCAAAGAGCGGCTGACCTTGCACTTTGACCTTGAAGCTTCATTAAAAAGTAAGTTATCCAACGGCGAATATAGCGTTCACATTACGCTGCCGTATCACAGGCACAGCAGCTCATGACTAACAACGCGATGCTCAATATTTTAATTGTTGATGACGAAACGCCGGCACGCACGCGTCTGCGAGAGCTGTTAGCCGATATTGGCAATGTTAACGTGGTGGCGGATGCTAAAAACGGCAAAGAAGCACTTAACCTTGCTAACCAAACGCAGTCAACCCAAGTGCAAGTAGATATTGTGTTACTGGATATTCGTATGCCTGAAATGGACGGTATAGAGGTGGCTCGCCACCTACAAAAAATGCCTGAACCACCCGCCATTATCTTCACCACGGCGTTCGATAGCTACGCCATGCAAGCATTTGACATACACGCAGTCGATTATTTACTAAAACCCATCCGTTTTGAACGGCTACAAACGGCGTTACAAAAAGCACGCGCGCTGTTACCTAGCCAGATTGAGGCGCTCACGCCGCTTAACCCGCAAAGAACACATTTAAGTATTACTGAACGCAGCCGTATTTTGCTAATACCCATTGCCGATATTATTTATCTACGCGCTGAGCTCAAATACATCACAGTGCGCACCGCCGAACGTGAGTACCTGATAGAAGAATCACTCACTCACTTAGAACAAGAGTTTAGCAATATTTTTATACGGCTACATCGTAATTGTTTAGTCGCAAGTGCTTACATCTTAGGCTATGAAAAGCGCCATCAGGACGAACACGGCGAAAAACAGTGGGTGGTCTTGCTTAAAAACATTCCTGATACCGTCACTGTAAGTCGCCGCCAGCAGCATTTAATCCGTCAAAATAATCTCTAAGAAAATCGACGACAACCCACTGTTTATTTTTTAGTTTTATTCGCCTCTAACTCCGCGATAGTTTTAGCAGCCCACTCTTTTCCACCCAAACCAAATGCTAACGCTAGTGCCAAGAATATCGCCCCAAACACAATTACAAACAGTGAATGAATAAGCTGCGTGCCGATGCCCAATTGTTCTAACGCAACAAATATGGCTAATATTTGAATGCCGTATTCCGCAGAAGTGCTAACCGTTAATGCAGCTGAAAATTTAATGCTATGCAGCCATGCAAATATCAATTTATTAACAAAGCGCGCCAACAAAGTACCAAATATAATCACTAAAATCGCTAAAATGATGCGCGGTAAATAACCTGCCAATTGCTGCAATAAACCGGCCACTTCACTTAATCCTAAAGTACTGGCGCCAGTTGTAATGAATAAAATAATCACTAACCAATACATTACCTGGCTAATAATGCCGCTTAAAGTGACGTTCAAACTACCACTGTTAACAAAGGCCTCTAGACCCGATTTTTTAGCAAACTTATCAAAGTGCGATAGCTCCAATAATCTTTTTACAGTTGATCTAACTAATTTCGCAACGATCCAACCAAAAAGTAAAATAACAATCACCGCTAATAATTTAGGTACAAAATGCACAAGTTGCACCCAAAATTGGTTAAGTGATTCCATGAAAACTTCAAGCTGATACTGCATCATGATCTCCTTGCATCTAGTAAAATTTAAGTTCTAAATTTATTGAACACATTAAGCTTAACCTAAAATTGAAATTATTTATCCGCTAATTGCAAACTTTTATCCCTTTATACTTGCCAGCAATCACTGTGTTAAAATCCAATTTATGCTAAATTTATCCAAACCTATTAAGCCCCAAAAACTCGTCATCGCCTCTCGCGAAAGTGCACTCGCCATGTGGCAGGCACGCCATATTCAAAGCCGTTTACAAACGCTATATCCCGAGACGGAAGTTACCATTTTGGGTATGACCACCACTGGCGACCAAATTTTAGACACACCGTTAGCCAAAGTGGGTGGCAAAGGCTTGTTTGTAAAAGAATTAGAAACAGCGCTAGCGGATGGTCGTGCAGATTTAGCCGTACATAGTATGAAAGATGTACCGATGAATCTGCCTGAGGGCTTTATCCTCGCTGCGACAGGCGAACGCGAAGACCCGCGCGACGCCTTTGTTTCAAACAATTTTGCCTCGCTTGAAGACTTACCATTGGGTAGCATTGTCGGTACTTCTAGTTTGCGCCGTCAAAGCCAATTACAGGCACGTTTTTCGCACTTAAAAATTGAATCCTTACGCGGCAATTTGCAAACACGCTTGCGCAAGCTTGATGAAGGACAATATGCAGCGATTATTCTCGCTGCTGCAGGTTTAATTCGTCTTGAGTTAGGCCACAGAATCCGCCAATTTATTTCACCAGAATTAAGCATCCCAGCCGTAGGACAAGGTGCATTGGGCATTGAAATTTGCGCTAGCCGCCAAGATTTAATTGCCACCCTTGCGCCGCTCAATCACCCGGATACGCAAGTGTGTGTAGAAGCTGAACGCGGCATGAGCCGTGCCCTTGCCGGCAGCTGCACCGTGCCACTTGGTGCCTATGCCGTATGCGAAGCTGATCACATTCGCATCACAGGTTTTGTGGCCAGCGTGGACGGCAAACAAATGCTCATTGAAACCACCACTGGCAACAGAAACAACGCTGAAGCTTTAGGTAGGGCACTGGCAGACCAGTTGATTGCAAAAGGTGCAGATAAAATACTGGCGGCGTTATAGCCCGCCGCTTCGCGCTATTATGACCACCGATTCTCTGCTCAAAGATTTACACATCGCTGTCACGCGCCCTGTTGACCAAGCACAAAGTTTGTGTGAAGCCATTGCAAATCATGGTGGCACGGCTATTTTATTCCCGCTCATTGCCGTTGCGCCTTTACAAAATTATCAAGTCTTTGAACAGCAACTCAGCCAACTTGAAACCACCGATTGGGCAATATTTATTAGCTCCAATGCGGTTGATTACGCCATGCCGCGCGTGCTTAAAAAATTTGGCAACGTGCCAGAAAATTTAAAGTTCGCAGCCATTGGCCACCAAACCGCTAAACAGCTCAGCCTTTATGGCGTCCATAATGTACTTATTCCACACACACGCTTTGATAGCGAAACCCTGTTAGCTCTTTCTGAAATGCAAAAGGTTGCGGGTCTGACTATCGCCATTTTTCGCGGTGTTGGCGGACGCGAATTGATGGCAGAAACGTTAAAGTCTCGCGGTGCGAATGTCTATTTTGCTGAAAGCTATTGCCGGATAAACCCGCAAACCGACACCCATTTACTCAGTGAGCAATGGCGGCAAGGCAAACTTGAGGCTATAGTGGTTACCAGCAGTGAAGCCATGCGCTATTTATTGCAAATGGCAGGTGAATCTGTCTGGCTACCGCATGTAACCTTATGCGTAAATCATGAGAGAATTGCCGAGTTACCCAAACAACTTGGTTTAAAAGTGTTGGTTGCCACCGCACCCGGTGATGACGCCATGTTGCAATGCTTATCCCAATTGGTAAAAAATCATGACTGAACCAATCCCACATGACAACCGAGCAGCCGCGTTATTTGTAGAAAGACGCCGGCCTTCCATGTTGGCCACGGGCACACTGCTATTGGTCATTATAGCCATATTGACACTGGCTTGGCAGTGGTTAAATACTCGTCACAGATTTAATGAAGTAGAAAAATCTCTCAGCCACAAATTAGAAACCTACCAAGCGCTTAATCAGCAAAGCCTGGCATTGGCAACGCAAGCTGAGGAGCGTAGCACGCAGGCCAATGCGCGCACTGTGCTGCTTGAGCAAAAACTGGCAGAATCACGCGACCAACAAGAGGTACTGCAAACGCTGTACAACCAGTTGGCTGAAAACCGCGAATCAACCGCTGTGGCTGAAGTTGAACAACTGTTAAACATTGCCAATCAGCAATTACAACTTGCTGGCAATGTAAAATCCGCCTTACTCGCGCTACAAGCTGCACAAAAAAGGCTGCAGCCAATCGACCTGCCTCGTGCCACGCAACTGCGCGAAACACTTAATCTTGAAATTGAAAAATTACGTGATCTGCCACAAGTAGATGTGATTACCCTGAGTGCTCAGCTCACTTATTTGTCTGAATTATGCAGCACCCTGCCCTTAATTAGCGAGCGCCAACCGACACTCAACGCCAATGCGGTGCAACAAGAATCACAAACTACAGAAAAAAATGCTTTGCAAAGGTTTGCATTTTCCATTTGGGATGACATCAAAAACCTAGTCACGGTCGAGCGCATCGACAAACCTGAACCACCACTGCTAGCCGCTGACCACGCATTTTACCTGCATGAAAATCTAAAACTAAGGTTGCTCACAGCGCGCATTGCACTGCTACAACATGATGAAGCCACCTACAAAGCGGATTTGAACACCGTCAATAACTGGCTCAATCAATACTTTGACACCAAGCACCCCAACACCATCAAAGCATTCAATCTGCTCAAAAAACTATCCAGCAACAATATCAGCATAGAGTTACCGCAATTAACGGATAGTCTAGCCGCTGTAAACCGCTACAAATTGAGCCTTGAACAAAGCGATTAAACGAGCTGAAAAATTATGATGAAACGCAAAATTTTTTGGTGGCTTTTGATGTTTTTACTGCTGGTAAGCCTCGTGTGGTTAGCCAGTAACAACCAAGGCTATGTGCTGATTGTGCGCTCACCCTACCGTGTGCAAATATCGTTTAATTTCTTACTTATTTTGTTTGTACTCAGCTTTTTTGGTTTGCATTACTGCTTAAGATTTATGCATTTCTTGCGCCGCTTACCCGCAAGTCGGCGCAGTAAAAAAGAATCCCTACGTTTAAAAGCCGGCAACGCCGCGCTGTTAGAAGGCATGCATGCATTGGCAGAGGGTGATTTTGACAAAGCTGAAGCTTCTGCCAAACTCGCACAAGAATTGATACAAAACTCAGACCTTGAAAAACTGATTCGTACACTTGCGGCAGAAAAAGTTAAAACAAGGCGTGTCGTTTAAATAGCGGTATCGTAAAACCAGCAAGCGTTAAGATCATCCAACCGCCACAGCAGGCACTGGCTTAGCATAGTTAAACGCATCCGAATAAAACGCATCTTCAGGCAAACCTGCGTTTAAAAAGCTAACATGCGCTACCTCTACCATTGCGGGTGCGCCACAGCAATACACTTCAAAACCACTTAAATCCCCTGCATCATCTAATACCGCTTGATGCACCAAGCCTGTGCGGCCCTGCCAGTGGTCTTCAGGGGTTGCATCAGATAACACTGGTATAAATTGAATGTGCGGATGCGCCTCTGCCCAAGCAGTTGGCAACTCTGGCATATAAAGGTCTTGTAACGTTCTTGCACCCCAATACAAGATCACGTTACGTTTGATATTATTGTGAAGCATGTGCTCTATAATGCCCTTGATGGGCGCAAAACCCGTACCGCCTGCCACCATAATCATCGGCTTTGTCGATTCATCTCGGTAATAAAAACTACCGAATGGTGCCTCTATGCGCAAAATGGCTTTGTCTGGCATTTCATTAAACACATACTGCGTAAATTGCCCATCTGGAATTAAGCGCAAATGTAGCTCTAGTAAATTATCCACATGCGGTGCATTGGCGAGCGAAAATGCACGTCGCTTGCCATCTTTAAGCAAAAATTCGATATATTGCCCAGCGAAGAACTGTAAATGCTCGTTACTTGGCAGCTTTAGAAATAAAGCCATCACGTCATGTGATAGTTGCTGTTTACGCTCAACCCGTGTGGGGATAATTCGTGGATGGATCACGCCAGTGTTAATCTCACGACATTCAATAGTGAGGTCCGTAAGCGGTTTTGCACAGCAGAATAAAGCCTTGCCTGCTGCCTTTTCTGCCTCCGTCAGTGCGCTGGCGGCATATTCACCATAATCGACTTCGCCACTTAGCACCATGCCTTTGCAACTGCCACAGGCGCCGTTGCGGCAACCATACGGAATGTTAAATCCTGCATCTATGGCAGACTCCAACACGGTTTCATAAGCTTTTGCGGTGTAACTGTGGCCGCTAGGTTGAATGGTAATTTGATATGTCATGCTTTAATTCTCAGGTAATTTTTAATGGTAAAGACACCTCTAAAAACACAAACTTCTAACCGTAAAGGTCATCACCACCAATCTAAGCAGCTAAAGCTGCAAGATTGGTGCGATAAGCTAGGCTAGGCGCGAGTGGAAAATTAAGACGCCGCATATATTTGATATGCAAGGAGTAATTTTTCAGGAGCAACGACGCATAGCGACGAAACTTGTGTTTTTAGAGGTGTCTTTTAATCTTCTCGGCGAAACTCGCCCTCTATCACATCATCATTGGCTGCACGTTCACTTTGAAATGGCTCTGCTTGATAAGGTGATGACGGTTGTTTATTATTTGGCAACTGACTATTTTTAATGGGTATTAACAACAAAATAACCGCAATAATATCAGTGATCACACCTGGCAAAATCAACAACACACCCGCGATTATATTACGCGCACTGCCAAACATCGCTTTTATCGGGCTGCCACCCGCACTTAAAGTTTGCATCATGCGACCTGAAAATAATGATTTTTCATCCCGAATAAGTTGTAAGCCTAACAAACCTATCGTGACTAAATATAACAACAACCATAAACCATAACGCTGCCCTAATTCTATCAGCAGCCATATCTCGGCAATGGGAAAAGCGAGTAAAATTAAACCTGTCAACAATCGCATGATGTATTACCTTAAATTTTGAATCCTGAACCTATTTTACTGGTATTAACCAATATGCCCGATGAAGCGAGCGCCAAGCAACTGGCTGAAACGCTCATTACGCAGAAACTGGCTGCGTGTATCAACCTATTAAGCCCTTGCCAATCCATTTATGCGTGGCAAGGTAATATAGAACATGCCAGTGAGATACCAATGCTCATTAAAACCAATCAATCTCAGTATGATGCACTTGAAGCCGCTATTATAAAAGCACATCCGTATGAACTTCCTGAAATAATCTCTATCCATGTAAATGGTGGCTTACCTCGCTATTTGCAATGGGTAAACGCACAATTATTTATTTAAAGGCCGCAATGTTAAAACGAATTTTTTATTTTTTACTGCTCACATTCTTAGCACTATCTGCGCCTGTGAGCATGGCAGGTAATACCAGCAACACCCTTAAAGGCTTATTTACCAACAACGCGACTGAAGATGAATTTTTATCACCGGAGGTTGCGTTTGGGTTAGAAATTCAGCAATCTAGCCATCAAATTCTTGCTAATTTCACAGTGGCACCTGGTTATTATTTATACAAAGAACGCATAAAGTTTGTTTTAACGCCCTCAATTGCGCATGGAATCAGCCTGCCAGCAGGAGATATTAAAAACGACCCCAACTTTGGCAAAATGGAAGTTTACCATCAAGACTTTACTGGGGTAATTACCGTTAAAGGCGTGCAAAATGAAGCAATTACGGTTAACGCCACTTATCAGGGCTGCAGCGAAAAAGGCCTATGTTATGCGCCTCAACATAAAACCTTCACCATTACCCCAAATAATGCTTCTGACAACACCAATGTATCGGCTGCTGCATCAACAGCCTCTGCCACACAAAGCACAAATAATTCCTTGAATAGCGATAGCAACGCCGCCAACTTACTCAAGAGCGGCAAATGGTGGCTAATTATTTTGGGGTTTTTTGGCGCAGGCTTGTTACTTGCATTTACCCCCTGCGTATTCCCCATGATTCCGATTTTATCCTCCATCATCATTGGTAAAAATGCACATGTAACACGTCTGCACGCATTTAATTTGTCATTGGCCTATACCTTGGGTATGTGCTTAACCTACACCTTGGCGGGTGTTGCCGCTGGTCTTTCTGGGCAAATGTTAAGCAGTGCTTTGCAAACCCCATGGGCACTAGGCTTTGGCGCATCAATTTTTGTATTACTCGCCCTTTCTATGTTTGGTTTTTATGAGCTCAAGCTCCCTAGTAGGGTAGAAAATAGTCTGTTTAATTTAAGCCACCGTATCAAAGGCGGGCGCTTTTTTAGTGATTTTCTCATGGGGATATTATCCGCGTTGATTATTAGCCCATGTGTGGCTGCGCCGCTCGCGGGCGCATTGCTCTACATCAGTAAAACAAATGATGTGGTACTCGGCGGCGTTGCCTTATTTTCACTCTCTCTCGGCATGGGCACACCACTCCTGCTCATTGGCGCATCAGCAGGCACGCTATTACCCAAGGTTGGCAACTGGATGAACGCCGTGCGTAACGTATTTGGTGTACTCATGTTAGGTGTTGCGGTGTGGCTAATTGCACCCGTCATCCCTATAAGTGTACAAATGGCGCTATGGGCGGCATTGTTAATTGTGCCCGCAATTTTTATGCACGCATTAGATAACCTCTCCGCTGATGCCAAACCGGCACTCAAGTTCTGGAAAGGCATCGCCATTATGTTGCTGGTAGCAGGCTTAGCCATGCTGATTGGTGCTTTATCAAACGCTAAATCACCGCTTGAGCCATTAGGTGGCTTGCTGGCAAAAACCAACAGCTCACACCAGCAAAGCGCACTACAGTTTAACCGCGTTAAAAACCTTACCGACCTTGAAAGCCAGCTCCAAGCGGCAAAAGGCAAGCCCGTGATGCTCGATTTTTATGCAGACTGGTGCGTCTCTTGCAAAGAGCTGGAACAATTTACCTTTAGTGATTCCCGCGTGCAAACCGCGCTAAAAGATACCGTATTATTACAAGTAGATGTGACTGAAAACAATGATGACGACAAAGCCTTATTAAAAAAATTCAGTCTATTCGGACCGCCGGGCATTCTCTTTTTCAATGCTAAATCAGAAGAGGAATCAAACCTGAAAGTAGTCGGTTACCAAAATGCAGACGCTTTTTTGCAAACGCTCAACCAGCGTGGCAGCTGCTTACCTGAAACCATCGAATGCTAAAAATGAGCCTATTAAGAAAATTTCTTGCTAGTTTAGGCATCATCGTTCTCATGTTAAGTTTAGGCTTGGCGATACGCGCCTTCTACCCTGCCAATGCCATTAGCAATGACACTAACATTGCCACTGACGCACTCTTTACAACCACTTTCATTAACACAAAAGGTAAAACACAAAACTTAAAGCAGTATCAGGGCAATATCATTGTGCTTAATTTTTGGGCAACCTGGTGCCTGCCTTGCCGGGAAGAAATGCCGGAACTTACTCAGCTGCATCAAAAATATCAGCATAAAAACGTGGTGGTATTGGGTATTGCCTTAGATGAACTAAATTTAGTGCAAGAATTTTTGCAATCATCCCCTGTAAGCTACCCTATTTATGTAGCGGCTAACCCAGAGATGGATTTAAGCGACCAATTAGGCAATGACAAAAGCGTGTTACCTTATACCGTTATTATTGACGCTAATGGCCAAGTGATTAAAACTTACTTTGGCCGCATTACTAAATCGCTACTTGAGACCGCAATAAACTCCTTATTGTTACAATAATCACCACTTTTTAAATGCCAATACGATCAACATGTTGATCGTAGTCAATCATATAATTTCGCTTAATTTCGCTAATGTAGCTGGACAAAATGCATTAACTTCGGCAAACTTGCGACTATGAATTACTGTAACTTAGGCAACAAATATCTCAAGCAGGCAGTTCGCCATGCCAACTAAATCTATTTTGGTGCTACATGGCCCTAATCTTAATCTATTAGGTTTACGTGAGCCCGAGCACTATGGCAACGCAACGCTTGAAAGCATCAACAATACACTCGCAAAACAGGCACAATCAGCTAACATTGCATTAGAAACTTTTCAAAGTAATGCTGAAGCGGAACTTGTCACTAAAATTCAGTCAATAGCTTTGATTAAGGTGGATTTTGTCATTATCAACCCAGCTGCATTTACACACACGTCTGTTGCCATGCGCGACGCGCTGAGTGCAGTTAAAGTACCGTTTATTGAAGTACATTTATCAAATGTTTATGCACGTGAAGCATTTCGCCATCACTCTTATTTCACTGATATTGCTGTTGGCGTTATCAGTGGCTTAGGCGCTCATGGCTACACATTAGCGCTTGATTACGCTATCAATCATATCAATCGTTCTTAAAATAAAAATAGTCAGTTTTAATTAGGAGTTACTATGGATTTACGCAAACTTAAAAAATTAATTGATCTTGTGGAAGCATCAGGCATTTCTGAGCTTGAGCTCACAGAAGATGGTGAAAAGGTACGCATCAGTCGCAACTTCACATCTAATACACCAGCGCAACATTATGCCAACTATGCGCCTCAGCAATATGCCGCTGCACCACAGATTGCTGCGCCCGTCGCAGAAGCTGCCCCTGCTGTCGATGAAGGCCACGCCGTTAAATCACCCATGGTAGGTACGTTTTATCGTTCACCCTCCCCTGATGCAAAATCGTTTGTTGAAGTAGGTGACACGGTTGCAATTGGTGACACTCTTTGCATTATTGAAGCGATGAAATTATTAAATGAGATTGAATCTGACAAGGCAGGCGTCGTCAAAAAAATCTTAGTCGATAATGGTCAAGCTGTTGAATACGGCGAACCACTTTTTATTATTGCCTAAATTTTTTGAGCGGTTAAGTTATCGCTTACCTTTAGTTATTGTTTAAATAGGATTTCACTTTCATGGCTATGTTTGACAAAATCTTAATCGCAAATCGCGGTGAAATCGCACTACGCGTTCAGCGTGCATGTCGCGAGCTTGGCATTAGAACGGTTGCAGTGCACTCTGAGGCTGACCGTGAAGCTAAATATGTAAAATTAGCGGATGAATCCGTATGTATCGGCCCTGCACCCTCCAACCAAAGTTACTTAAATGTACCTGCGGTGATTAGTGCAGCTGAAGTCACTGACGCACAAGCGATCCACCCAGGTTACGGCTTTTTATCTGAAAATGCTGATTTTGCAGAGCGCGTAGAACAAAGCGGCTTTGTATTTATTGGCCCGCGTGCTGAAACCATCCGTTTAATGGGCGACAAAGTATCCGCTAAAGACGCGATGCGTAAAGCCGGTGTGCCGTGTGTACCAGGCTCAGAAGGTGCATTACCTGACGACCCTGCTGAGGTTATTAAAATCGCAAAACAAATTGGCTATCCTGTCATTATTAAAGCGGCAGGCGGTGGCGGTGGGCGTGGTATGCGCGTGGTGCATACTGAAGCTGCATTACTTACCTCTGTAAATATGACCAAAGCTGAAGCGCAGGCAGCGTTTGGCAATCCCGTGGTTTACATGGAAAAATACCTTGAAAAACCACGTCACATTGAAATTCAGATATTGGCGGATCAACACGGCAATGCCGTATTTTTAGGTGAGCGCGACTGCTCAATGCAACGCCGCCACCAAAAAATTCTTGAAGAAGCCCCTGCACCACTTTTAAACACGAGATTACGCGACAAAATTGGCGAACGTTGTGCTGAAGCTTGCCGTAAAATTAAATATCGCGGTGTAGGTACTTTTGAATTTTTGTATGAAAACAATGAGTTTTATTTCATTGAAATGAATACACGTTTGCAAGTTGAGCATACCGTCACCGAAATGATTACGGGGATTGATTTAGTGCAGCAGCAGATTTTTGTTGCCGCGGGCGACAAGCTTAAATTCCGTCAAAAAGATATTGTGCTAAAAGGTCACGCCATTGAGTGCCGCCTGAATGCTGAAGATCCTTATAGCTTTGTACCATCACCAGGCAAAATCAAAACATTCCACATGCCAGGTGGGCCAGGCGTGCGTATTGATACCCATGCTTACGCGGGATACACGGTGCCGCCGCATTACGACTCAATGATAGGCAAGCTCATTACCTATGGTGACACACGCGACCAAGCCATTGCACGTATGCGCATTGCTTTATCTGAAATGATGATTGACGGCATCAGCACTAACATTGCGTTGCATGCAGATTTAATGGCCGATGCAGCCTTTCACTTGGGCGGTACGAGCATTCACTACCTTGAACAAAAACTTGGTATTTATAATAAATAATTTTAAGCTGCATTCAAAGGAAGACAAGGCGAAATCTCGCAGACAGTACAAATAGTACGGCAAGAGCCGCTATACGACCTTTCATGTGCTTCAGCGCATAGAAAGTCGGAATGCGCTTATGAGACAAACGCAGTATTCATTTGAATGCAGCTGAAATAAATAGGATTAGCATGGCTTGGGTATCATTAAAAATTGAAGCACAGGATCACACCGCTGATTTAATTAGCGATACGCTCATGGCGCTAGGTGCACTCTCAGCAATTATTGAGGACGCAAACGCCGAAACCATTGACGAGCAGCCAATTTTTGGTGAGCCTGGCGACCCGCCACCTGGTATCTGGCAACAAAATTTAGTCAGCGCACTATTTGATGAGGGCGTTGATGTCAGTGACATGATGGCCAGGCTACAACATCAAACCAAGCTATCTAACCTGCAATACTCAACCGAGATTATTCAAGAGCAAGACTGGGTGCGTACGACACAATCGCAATTTGACCCTATCAAGATTACGGATAATCTGTGGATTGTACCCACATGGCATAGCTCACCAAATCCTGATGCGATTAATATCATCTTAGACCCTGGCTTGGCGTTTGGTACGGGTAGCCACCCAACCACGCACCTATGTTTGGCTTGGTTAACGCAAACGGTAACGTTAGGCGCTAGCGTGCTGGATTATGGCTGTGGTTCTGGCATTTTAGCCATTGCGGCTAAAAAATTGGGCGCGGGGCATGTGGTCGGTACTGATATTGACACGCAAGCAATTCAGTCGAGCTTACATAACGCCGAACAAAATGCTGTAACGGCGGACTTTTACCACGCAAGCCAATATCAATCACAAGCGTTTGATATCGTGGTTGCCAATATTTTATCTAGTGCATTAAGTGTTTTAGCCCCCGCACTCGCAAAATCATGCAAAGCAGGCGGCAAAATTGCGCTTTCTGGCATTTTACGCGAACAAAAATCTGCTGTTTCTGCGATTTATGCACAATGGTTTGATATGGAATCCCCGCAAACTATGGATTCATGGGTGTTACTCACGGGCACTAAAAAATGCGCTCCATAACCCGCTGCCCCGCCTGCGAAACTCAATTTTTTGTTAGTGAAGTACAGCTCAATAAGCACGATGGTAAAGTGCGTTGCGGACAGTGTTTGTATGTGTTTGATGCAAAAGCACAGTTTGTTGCAATAGACGACACGCCCGTAGCAGAAACAACGCTTACAGAAACTTCCGCTATAGATACTACACTGGCCATAGCACCAATAGATGCCGACTTAGCGCAAATCGTCAATGCTGAAAGTGCCGAATCAAATAATCCCGCTGCCAGTCAAACAAACAATCAAACATCGATAGATCAAAACCAAGCGTCTTTTGCCGAAGAAGTTGAATTATCTGCCTCACCTGAAGACATACAAGCTTTTGCAACCGAAACCGCCCACTCCTTCGATAATCATATCCCCACAAATCAAAACATTGAAAATAACGCTATCACCATAAATGATGACGACTTTAATGGCGACACTGAAAGTCAATTTGATGCCGAGCAAATCAAAAACTTAAATGACATTACCAAACTCAGCATTCTTGCCGATAATCAAACTAATTATTTTGATGATTTAGCGGGTAAAGACAAGCTCACCACTAAAAATGCTATAAAAAAATCATATCGCTGGTTATGGCTAATTGGGGCTTTTGTTTTGCTAGTAAGCGCCGCGGCTCAAAGCCTTTACTTTTTACGTAACGACATTGCAATTTATTACCCCAACGTTAAACCTTACCTAGTAAAAGCTTGTCAGCAATTAGGCTGTAGCGTCAACTTGCCCAAGCAGATTGAATGGATTGTGATTGATGATTCTGACATGCAGGAAGATACCAATACCGAAGGTGTCATGCACTTATCTAGCCGCTTAATTAACAAAGCAGGGTTTAATTTAGCTTATCCAAATTTAGAGCTCACCCTCACTGATGTTGAAGACAACCCCACATTAAGACGAGTCTTTAAGCCAGCTGAATACTTGCCAGCCGATACTAATATAGCGTCAGGGTTAAAAGCAGGTGAAGAAATTAAAATCAAACTTGCGATCACAACAGAAGGTGAAGCCGTTGCAGGCTACCGTATTTTTGTCACTTATTAAAAAGTTATTGCCTTCATTTCTAATGAATTTCATGAGTGTTATTTAATCACTTTACAGTGTTTGTTTTTAAAACAGTTCTGTACTATGTGTAGTCATAGATTATGTAGTACTTAATTAAACAACTTTTAGGAGATTCACCATGTGGACAAAACCAGCAGCAACTGAAATGCGTTTCGGCTTTGAAGTAACTATGTACGTATATAATCGCTAAGATTATATTTTATATGAGCGTAATCGTTAAGATTACATCATCGCTTTGCATAACCGCTAATTTTTAGCCAAAGGCAAATAAAAAACGGACGTTAAAGCGTCCGTTTTTTATTTGCCTTCCAAGCAATCATCTCCTTGACCTGCGTCATAGCCCCCTCATTTTTTTAGCGTTAGCATTCGTTAATAGGCTTGAATCTGCTTTGAAAAACAATCTAATTTCACTTCTACAATCCATGAACAAATGGCATTTACGACTAGCCTCTGTCATTTTATCAATACTGCTGACCCTGCTTATTGTTGCCACCATGCAACAAATGCTGGAAGGAAAAATCACCGCTAATTTCATGCTAACTGGTTTAGTTGCCGCCATTGTCGTTGCCTTTATTATCAGCAGTCTTATTATCCGTTTTCTGCAATTACTAATACGGTTAAATCAGGATAATAATCACCTCAATGCCATCATTATGAGTTGCCCTGTTCCCATTGCACTCTATGATAATAAGCAGCAGATTTTAAGACTAAATCCAGAATTTACTAAAATATTTGGTTACACCATTGAAGATATTCCAACCTTAACGGATTGGTGGTTAAAAACATATCCTGAAGCAGACTATCGACAATGGGTTATAGATAGCTGGCACGCACGGTTACAGCTTTCAAAATTAAATAATGCTGCCTTTGAACCGCTTGAAGTGAATATCCACTGTAAAAATAAGATGGTTAAGACCATTATGACGACGGTTACCCCACTAGATGCAAGCTTTAAAGGCTTGCACCTTGTTGTCCTGTATGACGTTTCTGAACGCAAACAAATCGAGACGGAACTTCGCATTGCGGCTACCGCTTTTGAATCACAAGAAGGCATGATTATTACCGATGCCAACTCAAAAATTCTTAAAATCAATCATTCATTTACCAGAATTACCGGCTTTTCTTCCGAAGAGGCGCTGGGGCAAAAAATGACTTTGCTCAAATCAGGTATGCATGATGCTACTTTTTACAGTGCAATGTGGGATAGCATTAAATCAACAGGTTCTTGGCAGGGTGAAATTTGGAACCGTCGTAAAAATGGCGACATTTATCCTGAATGGCTCACCATTACCGCGGTTAAAGACGCGAATGAAATAGTTACGCACTACGTTGGCACCATGATTGACATCACGGCACGTAAAGCCATTGAAGAGCGCGTTCATCACCTTGCTCACTATGATGTTTTAACCGATTTGCCAAATCGCGCTTTGCTTACTGACCGACTACATCAGGCGCTGGCACAAGTCCGGCGCGACAAAACAAAGCTCGCACTCATGTTTCTCGATCTTGATAACTTCAAACCTGTGAACGACTCACTTGGACACGAAATAGGTGACTTGTTACTTCAAAAGGTGGCCGTTCGCCTGAAACACTGCGTTAAGCGTGAATCTGATACCGTTTCACGCATCGGTGGTGATGAATTTGTAATTATTCTTTCACACATTGAAGCAGAGCAGGATGCTAAGGCTGTGGCAGAGCATATTGTAAAAGCCATCAGCCAACCATTTAATATCGACGAACACATGATCAACATCTCTATCAGTATTGGTATTGCCATCTATCCAACCAACGGTACTGATGTTAATACGCTGATGAAAGTGGCAGATAACGCCATGTACCAAGCCAAGCAGGCCGGGGGCGCCTGCTTAAGTTTTTATAAACCAGATATTGAAATTAACTAGTCGCTAGTAAAATATATTGCCTAGTAGGATATTTAAGCTGACTTAAACACTATTTAATCATCACCAAACTATCAGATTTAATCGCCTTAATAGCGTCCGCTACACAACTCACTGCAAGCTCTCTCGCATAACTTTTACGCCATGCCAGTGCAATTCTGCGCGCTGGCACCGGTGCTGCAAACGGAATCACTTTAACCAATGGGTTCACGTAACGTTCTGTGGCGGCACTGCATGGCAACACGGTAATGCCTAAATTGGAGGCCACCATATTTCGAATGGTTTCTAAGGAGTTACCCTGCAGCACCTGGCCTTTACGCGATAACTCTGGGCAGGCTTGCAACACCTGATGGCTATAACAGTGGCCCGTGTTCAATAACAGCACATGTTCATCAATCAGCTCATGCGCTTCTATCAAGCGGCGGTTCGCCCAATGGTGGTCAATGGGCACCATCACCACATATTTTTCATCATATAAAGGCAGCGTATTGATGCCGGGCACATCAAATGGTAATGCCACCACTGCGGCATCTATCACCCCATTTTTTAATTGTGCCTCTAATTGCACGGTTAGATTTTCTTCTACATCCAATGGCATATCTGGAGCACTCTGGCGCAATATTGGGATGATTTCAGGCAATAAATACGGCCCTACCGAGTAAATCAAGCCTAAGCGAAACGCGCCACTGAGTTGATTATTGCCCTGTTTTGCAATTTCACGAATGTGATTCACTTCTTCTAATGCTTTAATCGCCTGCTCTATAATTTTTTCACCTATCGGCGTCGGGTTGATGTCGGTTCGACTACGCTCAAAAATCATCACGCCCAAGTCTTGCTCTAATTTTTTAATCGCCAAGCTCAGTGCGGGCTGGCTCACAAAACACTTTTCAGAGGCGCGCCCAAAATTGCGCTCTTTTGCTATCGCCACTACAAAACGTAATTCGCTCAAAGTCATAATTTTTGCATCTCAACAGTTGGTTATCGATAAGTTTAGCATATCAATGAGTTTTGAACATTCAATTATACAAATCAAAAGTATCGTTATAAACTGACCTCAATGGCTGCACAACTTCGTTTTTTTGAAGTGCTACCCGCCATAATTAATAAGGGAATTTGTATGAAAAGCCTTTTATATGAAACCTTTGCACAATACAACCGAGATATTTTTACCGAGCTGTTTGCACTGTATGCGCAAAGTCACTAATACCAACAATTTTTATTAAGGAGATAAAAAATGGATAACAAAAGAAAATTAACCACTGCCGCTGGCGCACCCGTGCCAGATAACCAAAATACCATGACGGCGGGTCCGCGCGGGCCAGCATTATTGCAAGACGTATGGTTATTAGAAAAACTAGCTCACTTTGACCGTGAAGTGATTCCTGAGCGCCGTATGCACGCCAAAGGCTCTGGCGCTTATGGTACGTTTACCATCACGCACGACATCACCCAATATACACGCGCTAAAATATTCGCGCAAATTGGCAAAAAAACTGAAATGTTTGCACGCTTTAGTACCGTGGCTGGCGAACGCGGTGCGGCCGATGCTGAACGTGATATTCGCGGCTTTGCATTGAAATTTTATACAGAAGAAGGCAACTGGGATTTGGTGGGCAACAACACGCCTGTGTTTTTCTTGCGTGATGCGCTTAAATTTCCCGACTTAAACCACGCGGTAAAGCGCGACCCAAAAACCAATATGCGTAGCGCTGAGAATAACTGGGACTTTTGGACATCATTACCAGAAGCTTTGCACCAAGTGACGATTGTAATGAGTGAGCGCGGCTTACCTGCCACTTACCGCCACATGCACGGCTTTGGCAGCCACACCTTTAGTTTTATCAATGCCAACAATGAACGTTTTTGGGTGAAATTTACCTTCCGCTCACAACAAGGCATTAAAAACTTAACCGATGCCCAAGCCCAAGAAATAGTGGGTAAAGACCGCGAAAGTCATCAGCGCGATCTTTTTGAGGCGATTGAAAACAATGATTTTCCAAAATGGAAACTTTACGTACAAATCATGCCAGAGAAAGATGCGGGGTCTTACCACCTAAACCCGTTTGATTTAACCAAAGTGTGGCCACATGGCGATTACCCGTTAATTGAAGTGGGCGAGATTGAGCTTAACCGCAACCCTGAAAACTATTTTGCGGAGGTCGAGCAAGCTGCTTTTAACCCTGCTGCGGTAGTGCCTGGCATTAGCTTTTCACCCGATAAAATGTTGCAAGCACGTTTGTTTTCTTACGGTGATGCACAGCGTTACCGCTTAGGTGTGAATCATCACCAGATACCTGTCAATGCGCCTAAATGCCCATTCCACAGCTATCACCGTGACGGTGCAATGCGCATGGACGGCAATCAAGGCGCTACGATTGGCTATGAGCCTAATAGCAAAGGTGAATGGCAACAACAGCTTGATTTTTCGGAGCCGCCATTAGCCATTGAAGGCATGGCAGACCACTGGAATCACCGTGAAGATGATGACTACTACTCTCAGCCTGGTGCATTGTTTCGCTTGATGACGCCAGCGCAACAGCAAGTGTTGTTTGAAAACACCGCACGTTCGGTTGGTGGTGCATCGGTAGAGGTGCAAAAACGCCATATCGAGAATTGCAGTAAAGCTGACCCAGCTTATGGTGCTGGTGTTGCTAAAGCGCTTGGTTTGGACTACTTGGTTTAATTGTTTAAGTTTTTTTTAATTAACCCCTTCAAAAGCCTGCATCTGCAGGCTTTTGTTTTAGAAGGCAAATCAAATTGATGCTACTCGTAGAAATTACTAATAGCATGTAACTAAAGTGTTACAAAAAAATTTGTAACACTAAATAATGTACTCTAAAAAAATGGTTATCCCGCACGCCACATCATTACGGCGGCACTTTGCTAGAAGCTTTCTAAGTGTTACCGCCAATTTTTTTATCTCACTCTTTGTAGGTATGGTTGGTTTTAGTCAAGCACAGGTACTTACTCATCACAATCAACCCAGCAACGCAGTAACATCCACTCAAAACAGCACGCTTATTATCGGTAGTGAACAAGATTCACCACCTTTTGCGACTGCGCAACCGACGATAGCGCCGATGGTTTTACCGTTGATTTATGGAAAGCAGTAGCAGCCGAAGCTGGACTTGATTAACCATTCGCGTGCGCCCTTTTTACCAAATTTTGCAAGAATTTAAAGACGGTAAAGTTGATGTATTGATTAACCTAGCGCAATCCGATGAGCGCCACCAATTTGCCGATTTCACCGTTTCACATGTGGTCGTAAATGGGGCAACTTTTGTACGCAAAGGTGAAACGAGCATCCAAACCGAAAGTGACTTTAGCCGTAAACCTATTATCGTACTGCAAGCAGATTTGGCACATGACTATGCCGTATCAAAAGGTTGGGGCAAGCAGCCCGCGCTAGTGAATACCGCAGCTGAAGGCTTAAATTTATTGGCTACAGGCAAACATGATGCCATGTTGTTGAGCAAACTTGCTGGTGTACAAACATTGTAAAAATTGCAGTTAACCAACATTGAGGCGCTACCTACACCAGCAGGTTTCTCACAAAAATTTGCCTTTGCAGTACACAAAGGGCAGCCTGATTTACTAAGTAAACTCAATGAAGGCTTAGCAATTACAAAAGCCAATGGTACTTATGATTTCTTTATGAAAAATGGTTTGGTGTTTACGAGCCTAAACAAGTGGGTCTGCGCGACTTATTAAAATATCTGTTGCCGATTTTGTTACTTTTTTTTGGTATGGCACAATATAATATTTATCAGCGCAGCCTTGAGCGCAAAGCCGCACAAAAAGCCTTACAAGCAAGTGAAGCGCACTTACGTTTGAGCCAAGCTAGCGGCGGCGTGGGCACTTGGGAGGCTAACTTGATTAACCACACCCAAACATGGTCTGAAAACTGTATCACCATGCTTGGGTTTCCAGCACTTGCCAAACCAACGTGGAATGATTTTATAGCCCTGGTTCACCCTGAAAGACCGACAACATGTGATTGATGCTACCAATTCACATGACGCAACACCATTCGCTTTTTTTAACCCACAAATGCAAGCTTGGCAACAAAACCCTCAAACTCGCCACTTTGTTTTATCAGTCAACGTGAGCGCCAAGCAGTTTCACCAAGCTGATTTTTCAGCTCAAAATTGATCAATCATTTGTGCGCGACATTGCCGTTGACGTGAGTGATCAAGCCATTGTGCGCACGATTATTGCCATGTCACAAAGCCTGGAGCTGGATGTCATTGCTGAGGGCGTAGAAACTGAAGAACAACGGCTGTTACTGCTAAATAATCATTGCAAACGTTATCAAGGCTATCTGTTTGACAGACCGATGCCGATAGAGCAATTCAATGCGAGCCTGGAAATATTCTAATGTTTCAGCTCCTGCTTTGCGGTAGCCTTTAAACTTAACAATATGCTAATGCCAAGCACGGCAATCACTACGCCTAAAGATACAGCCACTGGTATCTTAAACCAATCGACTATCAGCATTTTGCTGCCGACAAATATCAGCACCACAGCCAAGCCGTATTTAAGCAAATGAAAGCGATCGGCCATGTCCGCGAGTAAAAAATACAATGCGCGTAAACCAAGAATGGCAAAAATGTTGGAAGTAAACACGATAAACGGATCGCTAGTCACAGCAAAAATAGCTGGAATACTATCCATGGCAAATATCACGTCAGAGAACTCGATCAGCACCAACACCAGGAACATCGGCGTGAACCAGCGCACACCTTTTTCAATGATCCAGAATTTATCGCCGTGATAATCATCAGTGATGCGGACATGATTACGCAACCATTTTAATAGCGGGTTTTTGGCCAGGTTTGGTTCATGGTCGGCAAAAACAAACATCTTAATGCCCGTAATCAGTAAAAAAGCCCCAAAGATATAGAGTACCCAATGAAACTGGGCAATCAACCAGGCACCTAGCAGTATCATTAGCGCGCGCAACACAACTGCACCCAGCACGCCATATACCAGTATTCGCTTCTGAAATTCCAGCGGCACGGCAAAATAGCTAAAAATCATGACAAAGACAAAAATGTTATCCATGGCCAAGGTTTTTTCTAACAAGTAACCTGTGAGATATTCCATTGCCTTAGTATCTGCCACCTCGCGCCCGACGGTGTGGTTCAGCCAACCCCACAACACAGCGCCAAACAGCATGGCCATGGTAAACCACACCGCCGACCAAGTCAGTGCCTCACGCGTGCTCACTTTCTGCGCACCGTGACGCCCTAGTAAAAACATATCCACCGCTAACATGGCTAACACAAATACGCCAAACCCTGCCCACATCCACCAAGTACCTATTGATTGTAGCTCGCCCATCAATTTCTCTTCTCTTAATTTGTAATTGTTAAGTTGTTTAATCTGAGTCCAATGTACACGGATTTCGCATCCGCAAAATATGACTTAAAATTTACTCAACCGTTATTTCTTCTTCTAAATGCGCCACCCACTCACGCCATACCGCCCAGATGACCGCCAACACAATCGGCCCCACAAATAGTCCGACTAGTCCGAAAGCTAAAAGACCACCCAATACACCAAATAGCACAAACAAAAATGGTATCGGGCTCACGCTGCTAATAAACAAAGGTCGCAGAAAATTATCAAGCTGGCTAACTACCATCGCACCCCAGATCCACACGCCAATGGCAGCACCCGTTTCACCCTGCAACAATAGCCAGAACCCTGCCGCGCCCCAAGCTAAAGGCGTGCCAAAAGGAATAAGTGCCAATATCATTGTTAGCACACCAAACATCACTGGTGATGCTAGTCCTGCGACCCGGTAGCCTAGCCCTGCGACTATGCCTTGCACTAAAGCCGTTAATAAAATGCCGTAAACCACGGCACGCGCAGTCGTACCAACTGCGTGCAAATAATCATGCACTTGTGCACCAATAAATCGTTCCAACACATGGCGTAGCTCACGCACAATGCGTGCGCCATCGCGGTAGAAGAAAAACAAAATCACTATTACAAAAATTAGTTTTGCCAGATTTTTGCCAACGCCACCCGCCAGTATGGTGAGGTCATTCGTATGTGCAGCAAGCCATGCTTTAATGACAGATGAAACACCTTGTGGATTAGCCACAAGAGTCGCTTGTTGATGCACCAGCCAGTCACCTAGCCATGGCAGGCCGCGCAATGCTTCCGGCACGGGCGGTGGATTAGCAAGAAAAGCTTGCAACGCAGGGTAAGCGTTACTCAGTTCTTGCTGTGCCAACCAAGCCAGCCAAATTAAAGGTAAAAACAGTGTTAATGCAGCTAATGCTGTGGAAAGGCTCGCCGCCAGCGAGTCGCGATTATTACACCAGCGACGGATGCTTGTGGCCGCCGGCCAAGAGGCATAAGCTAACACGCCGGCCCAAGCAATTGGTGCCAGAAACGGTGTAACCACCATAAACGCAAGTAACAATAGGCCACCTAGCGCAAGCCATGGCACTATACGGCGACTAAAAGGTGTATGGTCTTTCAAACCGTATCTTTCAAATAGTTACTTTCAACGCTTATTTAACTTTGCTTGCATGATTACCGCCAGCAATACGATCCATCACTGCAAACATGACGCCAGAGAATACTAGGGTTAAATGAATACCCACCAGCCAAGCTAATTGATAATTACCATTTTCTGAGGCCAGAACTTCTTTCACATTGATAAAATATTTCAAAAGCTCGATGCCTGAAATGGCCACAATAGAACCTATCAGTTTCAACTTCAGGTCGGCGAAACTTACATGTCCCATCCAGTCTGGGCGATCTTCATTATCGCCAGTATCAATTTTAGAAACAAAATTCTCATAGCCCGCAAAAATGATAATTAACAGCAAATTTGCAACCAGCGTGATGTCTACTAAAGTAAGAATCCCTAGCAAAGCTGCGCTACTGTCACCCCAAAATGCCACAGGTAATAGCGCAAAAAAGGCTTTGCCAAACTTTACCAATAACAGCCCAATACCAGCAATCAGGCCGATATAGAAAGGCACCAGCAGCCAGCGGCTGGCGAACATAAAGTGTTCAATAGCGTGTTCAAACTGTTTCAGTTTTGTACTTTCCTGCATAAGCGCTTTCAATAATAAATTTTTAGGTACTGCTACGTAGCGCGGCAATGCGCTCATCTAAACTGGGGTGTGTGGTAAATAACTTTTTAAAACCGCTGGCACCACCGCCAGAGATACCAGAAGCCGCCATTTGTTCGGGCAATACTGAAGGCTCATGCTGGGCTTGCAAACGCTCTAGTGCAGCAATCATTTTTTTCGCGCTGGAGAGTTTAGCCGCACCCGCATCTGCACGGAATTCACGCTGACGTGAAAACCACATCACAATGATGGAGGCCAATATCCCTAAAACAAATTGCGCAATGATCATGGTGATAAAGAATGCTGGACCAGTACCTTTTTCTGTTTTGAAGATAATTTTATCCACCGCGTAACCGATAACGCGCGATAAAAACATGACAAAAGTGTTCACTACGCCCTGAATTAAAGTCAACGTTACCATATCGCCATTGGAAATATGCGAGACTTCATGCGCCAGCACTGCCTCAGCTTCATCTTTACTCATTTTATTGAGTAAGCCTGTAGAAACCGCCACCAGTGAGCTATTTTTGGTCATGCCAGTTGCAAACGCATTCACCTCTGGCGAATCAAACACCGCCACTTCTGGCATTTTAATGCCCACCATATCAGCCTGCGCGCGCACCGTTTTTACTAGCCAAATTTCAGTTGCTGTGCGTGGCTCTTCAATCACCACCGCGCCAGACATACGCTTAGCCGACCACTTGGACATCGCCAATGAAATAAACGCACCACCAAAACCCATAATTGCAGCAAAGGCCAGCAAGTTGCCTAAATCAAGCCCGTTTTCATTCAAATATGGCTCTACGCCTAGTATGCGCATGGTGACCGAAAGCACCAGCATAATGGCAATGTTAGTAGCTAAAAAATAAATCATACGTTTCATAATTTTTTTATCCTTACTGTGATAACAACGTACACTTTAGCTTGTTTTAACTCTCCATAAAAGCAGATTATTACTGATTGATTATTCGGTTTTTACGAGCTATTGTAACGTTATGATCAATTACAAACAGTTTCATTATTTTTGGGCAGTCGCTCGTGCGGGCAGTATTGTACGCGCCAGTAAGCAACTTAATCTCACGCCGCAAACGCTAAGTGGGCAAATAGGCATACTTGAAGCGTCATTAGGCGTTTCTTTATTTAGGCGCGTTGGTCGTGGCATTGAGCTAACCGAAGCAGGTCAGTTGGCACTTACTTACGCTGAAGACATATTTCAAGCGGGCAATGCGCTGGAAGAAACACTGCGCGCTGGCTCCAATGAGCGGCGGCGATTATTTAAGGTGGGCATTTCTGATGCCGTTCCCAAATCTATCGCTTACCAATTACTTGCACCTGCAATGTCCTTAAAAGAACCGATTAAAATCGTTTGTCGCGAAGGTAAGCTAGAACCACTGCTTGGTGAGCTTGCCATTCACCGACTTGATCTTGTCTTAGCAGATAGGCCCATGCCCAGCGAAATTGATATTAAAGGGCGTGGCAATCAGCTAAGCGAGTGTGGCATCAGCTTTTTTGCCACAAAAAAACTGGCGCTTACTTATGGTCACAATTTTCCTCAAAACCTAGGCAACGCGCCTATGCTAGTGCCAGGAGAAGACAGCGCCGTACGTAAACGACTCATGCAATGGCTTAACGCACAGCGTATTCAACCACACATCATTGGCGAGTTTGATGACAGCGCGCTTATGCGGGCATTTGGGCAAGCGGGTGTAGGTATTTTTACCGCCCCAACCATCATCGCGGACGAAGTGCAACGCCAACATGATGTGGTTAAAATAGGTCAAACCGATGAAGTAGTCGAACGTTTTTACGCAATTTCAGTTGAAAGACGCGCCAATCATCCTGCTGTCGTGGCCATTAACTCAACGACATTTCTAGCTAAACAGGCGGCATCCGCCTCTTGATAATCATCAAACTTAGTATGTCTGGCTGTATGACCAAAATTGGATAAGGGTTGAATGTATATTCAAGCAAAAACCAGTTCAATTTTGGATGCATACCAACAGCGATACGATATAATTCTATTGTTGATAGCTAAAGAATCTTACTCATGAATTTCCATCTAGCTTCATCCCCTATCGTTTTTTTCGCATGACGGTTAACGCATGAGCTTACCGATATTAGATATACAAACCGCATACATGCCTTTTTCTGGCATTTTTCAACAGTCACGGTCATGGCAAGAAAGTATTCTGGGTGCCGTCTGCTTTGTTGAATCTTCAACAGGCAGCAATACTGAAATCCCGATGATTCAATTACATGCACCTATTCTGGATGGCGCGGATGCAGCCTGCGAGATATGGTTGAGTAATGCAGCTTTGTCATCAGATAAACCGTTAGGGCATGGCAGTCATGGTGCAATTCAGTATCGTTTTAGTGATGAATTGCTGTTTGGTGTCATTAGCTTACCCGAGTCAGCGCCAACGCAAACTGGAACAGAGTCAGCACCACTACAACAGACTACGGAATCCGCTTATCGCCAGATATTTGCGCTAATGGATGATCTGGATTACCCCTATACTTATCGGTTCTGGAATTACATGGCTGACATCAACGGCATCAGCCATGGGCTGGAGCGCTACCGTCAGTTTAATGTGGGTCGCAAGGATGCTTTTCTGGCATGCGGCCGCGAGGTAAGCGGCCAGTTGCCAGCCGCTTGTGCGCTGGGTCTGGCCGATGGACCGCTTACCATCGCTTTCCTGCTTGGGCGTAAAGCACCAATCGCCATTGAAAATCCACGGCAGGTCAGTGCCTATGAATATCCGGAGGAGTATGGTCCGCAAACACCAAGTTTCTCCCGCGCGACTTTATTGCGTGCGGAGCAAGATGACCTCTTGTTCATATCAGGAACGGCCAGCATTGTTGGACACCAGACGCGGCATGAGTCAGACGTGGTAGCGCAAACCAAGGAAACACTGGCGAATCTGGATGCGGTGATTGCCGAGGCTAATCGTACGCTTGGTGAGCAGAAGTTTGATTTGCAGAATATTTTTTTCAGGGTCTATATCCGCCATGCAGCAGATTTATCACTGGTACGGAATGAAATACAACATCATATAGGCGGCACAATAAAAGCTGTTTTTGTGCAGGCTGATATATGCCGTCAGGAGCTACTGCTGGAAATTGAAGCAACCGCCACGCATAGAGCGGAGTTCGCATGATCACAATGAATATGAAATCTGGCGAGGCATTATTACTCGGGGCATATGACTATCTTGTGTTATACCTTGGATTGCTATGGCTGGGTTTTCTCACCCTGGGCTGGACACTAGTAGCTGCCCCACTTTATCCATTATTACCCAAGCACTACGCCATGCGTTGGGGTCGCTATGTCATCATGGTTTTGTTTCGCACCTATCTTGCCAGTTTGAGTATGTCACGCCGCTGCAGTTTTGATTTAACTGAGCTGGATACATTACAGGGCGAAACATCACTGATCATTGCGCCTAATCACCCGTGCCTGCTGGATGCGGTCATGATTATTTCGCGTTTGCCTAACGTAGCTTGCGTGATGAAATCAGAGTTAATGAACAATATTTTTCTTGGGGCCGGCGCACGTCTGGCGCGTTATATCCGCAATGAACCGATACGGAAAATGGTAGTGCAAGCGAGTGAAGACTTTGAAACTGGTAGCCACCTGCTGTTATTTCCTGAAGGTACCCGCACCACGCGCCAGCCTATCAACGCCCTCAAAGGCAGCATCGCCCTGATTTCCATGCAAGCGCAAGTACCAGTGCAGACGGTGTTGATCGAAACTAACTCACCTTACCTGAGTAAAGGCTGGTCATTATTCCGCAAGCCTGTCATGCCGGTCCGTTACAAGATAACATTAGGCAAGCGCTTTGACCCGCCAGAAAATGCCCACCGCTTCATGGCAGAACTTGAAGACTATTTTTCCCTAGCGCTAAAACCTTTATTGCAGCCAGCCCCTACTCAAGGCTCATTGTTTCCAATGACTACGCAAAATGAAGCCCCACCCGGCTTTAACTCACACGGAACGCCTTTGTTATGATCACTGCCTCTGCCAGCCATATCGTTCTCATTCCCAGCTACAATCCGGGGTCTAAAGTGTATGACACCGTACGCGCAGCCCGTTTGCACTGGAATCCGGTATGGGTGGTGATCGATGGCAGCACAGACGGCTCCGAAGTAGTTTTACAAGCCATGGCAGCAGAAGATTCGGGCTTGCGCGTGATCCATTTGCCACGCAACAAAGGCAAAGGCGCAGCTGTATTGCATGGATTGAACCTAGCCGCCTCTGAGGGCTACACACATGCGCTGACCATGGATTCAGACGGGCAGCATCCGCCGGAGCTGATACCCGCCTTCATGACCGAATCAATCAGGCAGCCAGACGCCATGGTGCTAGGCATGCCGATATTTGATGCCAGTGCCCCGAACATACGCGTGCAGGGACGAAAAATATCCAACTGGTGGGCCAATTTGGAAACCTTATGGGCAGGCATCGGCGACTCACTGTTTGGCTTTCGCGTTTACCCCATCGACCCGTTAAGAAAGGTTATGCGCTATCAACCCTGGATGCGTCATTTCGATTTTGATCCAGAAGCGGCGATAAGATTGAGCTGGCGTGGGGTAAAAGTGATAAACCTGCCAGCACCAGTGCGTTATTTCAGCACCGATGAAGGCGGCGTTTCGCACTTCCGTTACCTGCGCGATAACACCCTGCTCACCTGGATGTACACACGGCTGTTTTGCGGCTTTGTGCTGCGTCTGCCTGTGCTGTTGATGCGGCGTTTGTTGGGCATGTTTAGCCGTTAATATAACTTGCTGATTGATAGCAATCTTTGCAGAATTAGAACCATTTTAAAAAGGCCATTAAATTAACCAGAGAAAGATGGAATAGCGTAAATTTTCTGTCACCTCTACGTGTGCGCACGTACAGACGATTATTATCTATTTAGCTTAAAGTTTGAAAAGCAAGATTAACTGGTTCTGCGCCTATATTTTTATGTGCGATACCGAACGGAACTAGCTGAACGAGTACGGGTATCATGTGGCTGGTTAGAGCTGGCGTCACATTCCGTTGATATCCATGACGCTTGATTACCGAAGTGGAGGTCATAAAATGCTGAAAATTCGCAACATATTGATGTTAATTGGAATACTGCTGTCCCCGGCAGCTTCTGCTGATGTTCAAGTGAGCATCGGCATCGGGCTACCGCACGTAAGCATAGGCATCAACGTGCCGGCATATCCGCAACTCGTTGTTGTACCTGGTTACCCGGTTTACTATGCACCGCGACTGCAAGCGAACTTCTTTTTTTACGACGGGTTGTACTGGGTCTACCAAGATGATTATTGGTATGCGAGTGAATGGTACAACGGGCCTTGGTGGGTTGTGGCTCCAGAGATTGTCCCCGTGTTCATCCTGCGAATCCCCGTGCGCTATTACCGTCAGCCTCCCGCGTACTTCTACGGGTGGCGGCCAGATGCACCGCCACGCTGGGGGAATCATTGGGGGCGCGATTGGGAACAACATAGAAGTGGCTGGGATAGATGGGATCGCCGTTCCGCGCCACCGCCTGCCCCGCCGCCTGCCTACCAGCGGCAATATTCAGGGGATCGGTATCCCCGACAGGTAGAGCGGCAGCAGGATCTGCACCAGCAGAACTACCGTTACCAGCCGCGTGATCCCATAGTACAAAAACGCTATCAAGAGCGGGCAGTGCCAAGAGCGCCAGCTCAGCAGAGAAACCCCCAGCAGGAAAGAACTCAACAAGAAAGACAGGGAGCGCCTGAAGAGAGAGGCTCCAGGCAGCAGGATATGCAACGTTCTGGACCACAGCAGCAAGATGGTAGCGCTGATCAGCGCTCAGAGTCACCGCAAAGGCGAGGCGAAGGCGTTCAGAGATCAACCCCAGCCTCTCCACAACAAGGGCGCCCGGAAGTTCAAGATTCTAGACAGCAACCACAGCCAGGGGCAACCCAGCGTGAGCAGCAGAAGCCAAAGTCACAGGACAGAGGCGAAGGGCAGCAAGACAAAGATGCCGCACGTGAGCCAAACCGTGGACAAGAGCAGGAGCGAGGTCGGGATCGCAATTATTGATAAAAGCTGAGCCGATTGTTGTGAACTTACATGATGTCACAACAGGAGTGTTATCGGCTCATGCCTTATAACTTTAGAGCAGCTCTATTTATTACTAATCGGATGCACGCATCCGATTAGTAACTGTTGAACGGTCCCGTACGCACTAGGGCCATAACAAGCCATACTACCCATTCTGACAATCCACAACTATTTGATGTTATTAAGCAAAAAACTGATTAACAGTCATTAATCGCTAGCAAGCTCACCCAGAGCTAGATCATGCCGCCGTTGATCGAGATAATCTGCCCTGTGATATAAGTGGCTTGAGTGGAAGCAAGAAAGCTAATCAAGTCCGCCACTTCAGTCGGCGTGCCAGCGCGCTTCATGGGCACCATGTGGGCGATAGCTTGGGCATCAAATGCGGACTCGCTCATAGCGGTATCAATAATCCCCGGCGCTACGGCATTGACGGTGATGCCTCTGCTGGCAACTTCTTGCGACAGCGATTTGGTGGCGGCATTGAGCGCGCCCTTGGCTGCGGAATAGTTGGTCTGGCCGCGATTGCCGGTGATGCCGGCGATAGAGGATACGTTGATGATGCGTCCCCAGCGGCTGCGTATCATCGGCATCATCAGCGGCTGCGTCACATTGAAAAATCCATTCACAGATACGTCGATTACCCGATGCCACTGCTCAGGACGCATACCGGGAAATACTGCATCATCATGGATACCGGCATTGTTGACTAGAATCTGGATAGGCTCATCTTCCACCAGCGGGCCAAGTATAGCGCTCACAGCGGCGCTATCGGTGACATCGAATTGCAAAGCCTCAGCACTGCCGCCTGCAGCGCAGATCTCCGCCGCCAGCTGTTGCGCGGCTGCAATGCCTTGATTGGCGTGGATATAGACATGGCAGCCATCGGCGGCGAGGCGGCGGCTAATGGCGGCACCTATGCCGCCGCTACCGCCTGTGACTAAAGCTCTTTTCATGCGTTATTTCCTAAGTTAAGTGCCAATGCATCCGCATTCAATACCACGGCGGCGCGCCCTTCCAGCAGCAGTTTATCGTCTGCGCTAATGCGAAACTGATACAGAATATTATTTTCGCTGCTCATGATACAACTGGCGATTATCAACAAATCTGCCTGAATGTCATCCAGCCGCGTCGCTGCCATCGTTACCCCGCGTACGCTAACCAGATAGCCCACACGCGGCTTAGCGCTGTCAGCGGGTGCCAGCAAGGCACCATGTACCGCCATGGCCTGTGCCGCATATTCGATGCCGCAGGCGATGCCGAGCTGGTCGTGAGCGCGCAAAGGATTATCAATAGCATGATGACTACTGGCGCGGCATACAATTTTTTCCTGATCCCAGGTTTCTACCTTATCCAGCAGGCACATGTTGCCCTGATGCGGAATATGGACTGCAATCCAAGCATGGTTTAAATGAGTATGGTCCAACCTAGCCTTATCTAGCATGGGCTGACCTCTATGGCCAAACGTGTATTATCAAGGTAATCCAGCACCACGCGACGGTTTTTCTGCTGAGCAATAGCCTGCAGCAATGGCAGGCCGCGTGCGGCGGGAATCGCCATGCGCAAAGTTTCCAGCGCGGCATCGTTAAACTTGCAGGCCTCGTCATGGGTGATGCTGACCTTAATCTGGGCGATGGTTTGTGGACTAGCTTGCGGTGCAAACACCAGCGCGATACCAAAGTTGTCGGGTATCGGTCGATTGCTGAACATCGGTTCGGGGTACGGCGTATCACTCGCCATTAAAATGCAACGGCTACCATCAACCACTACCTGCGTCAGTGCATCCAGCAACCCCGCACCAAAGCTGGCGTCAAAGGCACATAGTACCGACGAGGTAGCCATGGCTCCGGTGGCAATGCTCCAGTAACCAGCCGCCGCGTTATGCACGGAGTTATGAAAACGCGTGGGAGAGATTTGCCGGTCATCCGATGCCAGCATTTCACAGATAGTATGACAATTAAGCCCGTCGCCGTTGGAAAACGAAAATACACTGGGCAAACTTGCTGCCTGCAAGCCAGCGGCAGCGATCGCCTCCAGCGAGGTTGCCAGCGTCAGTTTGACGATGTCGCTGGCACGCCTGCGCTCTGCTGCTGGCAACAGCTCCGGCGCGGGGATCACTGTTTTTGATGGTTGGTAAGACTGCTGGCCAGTCAGTACCGCGCGACAGCTGGGCCAGTCAGTGAGGCCTGGACCTAACAGGCCTATGCCTTCAATGTAAGCAGTCAATTGAGTCGTCATTACTTAGGCCCTCCTGATTGTTCCAGGTCGTCTTGAGCCAAGCCGAAAATCAAACTGCAATTGGTGCCGCCGAAACCAAAGGAGTTGCTCATTACGCGCGTCAGCGCTTGGTCGCGATTTTGCAGCTGATAATTCAGTTGCAGCAATGAGTCTGCCTCGCGTGTGTTAAGGCCGCCGGGGATAAATCCATGTTGCAGAGCAAGTGCGCAAATTACCGCTTCAACCGCGCCTGCAGCACCCAGAGCATGCCCCGTGGCACCTTTGGTCGAGCTGCATGGCGTGTCGTGGCCAAACACGGCTGCGACCCCCTTGGCTTCGGCTGCGTCATTGCTTGGCGTGGCTGTGCCATGCAGGTTGATGTAATCAATCTCGGTCGGACTCAAGCCAGCGCTCTGCAGCGCCTGTTGCATAGCCCTGCGCGCACCTAACCCCTCTGGGTGGGGTGACGACATATGATAGGCATCGCTGGATTCACCTATGCCCAGCAACAACACGGCACGGGCGTCCTGATTTGTGGATAGGCTTGGGGATGGACGTTCCAGCAAGGCAAAAGCGGCGGCTTCACCGATAGAGATACCATCACGTTCTGTATCATAAGGGCGGCAGGCTTGCGTAGAAAGCAGGCCCAGTGAGGTGAAGCCATACAGCGTAGTCAGACATAGCGTATCTACTCCGCCCACTACCGCTGCATCTATCAACCCGGCTTCTATCATGCGGCGTGCCGTACTGAATACCTTGGCGCTGGAGGAGCATGCTGACGACACTGCTGCGGCGGGGCCGCTGAGCTCAAAATATTGGCGCGTGAAATCTGCTACCGAATAAGTGTTCTGCGTTTTGCTATAGATTAAACCAACAGGTAGCGCGCCAGTCAGCGAGTCGCGTTCACGGAAGGCTAGCTCAGTTTCCAGAATTCCCGAGGTGCTGGTACCCATGAAGACACCAATACGGTCACGCCCGTACTTATCTGCTGCAGTATTGACGGCATCGGCAAAGCCATCTTGCTCCAGCCCCAACTGCGCCAGACGATTGTTGCGGCAATTATAATCGGCCATGCCGGCCGCCATTTTCACATCATCCACGCCTTCAACCTCACCAATAAAGGTTGGCAAGTCTACCGTTTCGAAGTCGCAGGGCTTGAGCGCTTGCCTGCCGTGACGCAAGGCGTCCAATGTCTGTTCCAGGCCATGCCCGATGCAGCTGGTGGCAGTGAAGTGTGAGAGTAATAAAGGTTTCAAGGAAAAACTCTAGACTTTCTGTGCATGGTAATGAAGGTGAGCAGTATGAAGTATAGCTGTGGGTGAAATTATATTGTAAATCGTATTCATAAAGCGGCTTCCTGTAGCGTGACAAAATGCAGGCCCGCCTTCTCTGCGGCATCCAGCAAAGACGGTAGGACCGCCAGAATAACCGGGATACTCTCATTGGTGCGTGCAGCGTTGCCATCGTGCAGCAATAAAATGGCGCCGGGGCGTAGCCCTGACAACAGTTTGTTTTTTACTTTTTCCGCATCTTTCACCTGGGTATCAAAACCGCGTACTGTCCAGCTAACGAGGCGCAAGCCTAAACGACTCAACACCGGTTGCAGAAAGGGATTGCGCAAGCCAGCCGGTGCGCGGAAAAATTTGGGGCGTGCGCCAGTGATACTGAACAGCATGTCCTGTGCGGTCTGAATCTCGCGCGTAAACCCGCCCATGCCCAACAGCGAGAAATAGTGCCGGTGCTGCTGGCTGTGGTTTTCTATTGCATGACCGCGACGCACAATTTCGCGGCATAAGTCAGGGTACTGCGAGGCCCTGTTGCCTATACAAAAGAAAGTGGCTTTGGCATGAAAGCGGTCCAGCAGATCCAATACCTGCGGCGTCACCACGGAGTCGGGGCCATCATCGATAGTCAGGGCGATTTCATTGCGGCGGGCGGCAGCGGTTGGCAACTGTGTCCAGTTCGGCCCCAGCCAGTTGCTACGTGGCCACAGACCCACAGCAGAAATCAGCAAATGATTGCCAATTAGTACAGCTAGCGCCCATTGCCATAAATCCGGCGCAACGACCAGACTGATCAATGCCAGCACATGCAGCATAACGGATAGCTTGATTAGCAACGTGGGGTGCCAATGCGCTTGCTTGAGGTCAGCCATGGTTATTTATACCAAATCGTTTATCAAGAAAATTATGCCATAACTGCTGCCACACCGGCCACACATGATCGCCCGGGATTTTATCGACGTGGGCTGTGGGCAGAGCCTGCGCCATCATCAAATGGCTTTCTGCAAAGCGGTCATCCTCGCCGTAGCCCAGATGTATTTCAATGTCCTTAGTATTGCCATGTGTTTTCAGCCAATGCCAATTATGGCGCTCAGTGTCTGCATCGGGAATGGCATCCGGTGCCCATGCCTGAAGACCGCCGGCGTAAGCAATTTCTCCCGTGGTCATGCGGTTGCCGGGATACGGAGCTAACAATAACACCCCTGCCAACTGTGCGGGATAACTGCCGGCATAAGCCATTGCCACGTAAGCGCCAATAGAGATGCCGGCCAGCCAGATGTTTTGATAGCCTGCTGCTATTGCAGGTTGTATCAGACTGCCATGAATTTTCGGTAACGCACTTTGATCGGCGATATGGCTGAACGCCAATTCCGCCATGATTAAATCGATGGCTAACTGACGCTGGCGTACTGCCTGCACAAAGCCTTCCTTAATGAAGTCTTCCGGCTGGTGATAAGCGCCCGGCAGCAATATCATCAACGTATCGGCATGCTGTCCGGGCTGAGCCAAATCAGTGAGATGGCGCATCAGGCTTTACTCTCACAGGTAAAACCGCTACGCGCAAACACTGCTGAAAAAATCAGCGCGAGTATAACACCTGGCGCCACAGTAACTCCCATGGCCTGCAATACGGGTACGCTGGAAAACGCCAACAGGCCAAATCCCAGTACTGTCGCCACATTGGCAAATAACAACGATGCATAAGTACGCGGCGAAATTCCCTGCGTGCCTTCGTCTTTATTCTGCGGCTGGTTGAAAAATAACGCGTAATTAGAGCCGATAGCCACGATCAGCAGCAGGCCGATCAGGTGCAAAATGATCAATTGCTGCCCGCATAAGGCCAGCCCTGCCGTTACCGTCAGCACTGCTGCTGCCAGCGGAGCGATGACCGCGATAACGCGTGTAGGGGAGCGCAGCACATACAGCAGCAATATGACTATCGCCAGCAAGCCGGCCAGCGATAACATGATGGCTTCATGCATGTAGGAAGAATACAGGCGGTTGGATTCGGTTTTCATATCCACAAATAATGCGTTGGGTACCTGTGCCTGATTCAGGACGGCTCGCACCTGAGCAGCATCGATATTGCCATTTTCCGGTGCAGTCAGCGGTATTAGTGCACTCCAGCGCGGCCCTTGCTGTAATAACATGGTATCCACGGCCATCGCCATTGAGGTGCTCTCCAGATCACTACGCTGTAGCAAGGGCTGGTTGCGGGCAGCTTCTACATCCACCAGGAATGGTGCAAATACCTGAGGGCGCACCGGCAAATCCTTGACGGCATTCTCCAGCCTAGGTTTTAGTTCGGCGGCAGCTGGCAGACTGGCTTGTCGCGTATGCTGAGTGGCTTGGCTGGGCAGATAATGACTGGCACTGTCGAATGCTGTGAGTACACCCTTCTCTACCAGCATCTGCAACGCTGACGACACTTTTTCTGTGGCTGTAAGCACCGCTTCCTGACTGTCGCCAGATACGACGACCACATAGCGTACATCAGGCGCGCCCATGCCTGCGCGCAGCCTTGCATCCAGCGCCTGGTCAGCAGCGGATACCGGGCTCAGGGCGGCAAGTTCATTGTTCCATAAGTAATCGTGATGCTGGTAAACAACCGCGCTGGATGCTACCAGCAGCGCAATGGCTGGCCAGCGTAAACGTGGCGCCAGCGCAGCATAGCGCGACAATGTTAATCCGGCACCAGTAACGTCACGTATTTGGAAGTTGGCTGGTAGCAGATGCGGTAATACATAACGCGTCATGACTGCCGCCGCGACCAGCCCTGCCATTGAGTACAGGCCAAGTTGCGCCAGGCCGGGAAAACCCGATAGCAGCAATGAGGCAAAGCCAAATACAGAGGTTAGCACGCCTAGTCTCACCGTCGGCCACACGCGCACTATCCATGTTTTACGACTTTGCTCGTTTTCGCCATCAGTTGCATGGTCAGATTGCATGAATAGATAGATCGAATAATCCACCGCTTCACCTATCAGTGCGGTGCCAAAGCCCAGCGTAATGCCATGCACCACGCCAAAGCCGAGGCTGACAGAGGCAATACCCGCCAATATGCCGGTAGCCACTGGCAGAAACCCTAACAGCAATGCGCTTAGCGAGCGGTAAACCGCGAGCAGTAATATAGCAATCAGCAGCGTGCTGACGACAAAGATCAGGCGCACCTGACTTTTGATGGTGTCGCGCGACACCACCGAAAATACGCCAGGTCCGGTCATCAGTAGCCTGGCATCGCCAGCACTCCCCACATCGCCATGTGACGTGGCAGATGCCTTAGCGAACGCCCCCTCAATGCTCTGCATGGCCTGTTTCTGCGCATCGGTATCTGAACCCAGCGCGCGAGTCTGTATCAGCAACAACACCGTGTTACCGTCACGTGATGCCCAAGTGCCGTCCACCAGCTGTGGGCGGTTGCCACTATTCATTTGATCCAGTAGTTGCAGCATCTCACCTGTGGGGTCGTGCGGTAGCAGCGACTTGAACAGTAAGCCAGCTGGTGAGGCAAGCTGATCGATGCTGTCGCTAATGCCCGCATGCAGACCATCGACACTGAAGTGTTGTGGCGTGACGGTCGGGCTTAGCAGATAACGGTTGTTGAACAGATAGTTATGGTCATGCTCAGTGGTGACCGGCTCGCCGTTATTGACGCTGACAAATGCAGGGTTGGCTCGCAGTGTATGGGCGATTTCCTTGGAAAGTTTAGCGCGGTTGCTTGCAACCGACCCTTCTATACCCACCAGTATCAATCGGGATGCCAGGCCATCCTTGAGCTGGTCCATCAGCAACTGTTGTTCGGCCGTGGGCGTGCGTGGCAGAAAGGCAGACAAGTCAGCGATGAAGTGGCTGCGGCTGATAATAACCAGACTAGCCAATATCAGCACCAGCCAGATGGTAATAGCGGTACGGCGACGTTGTAATGCAGCTAAATTCACGAGTTGGTCAGCTTCAGGAGATCAGTAGGTTATGGCGCGGGCAACGGCGTGATGGTCATCAGCGAACTGTCGCCATCCGCCTGTTTAATCTCTATGGTACGCAGCGCATTGCCTGAACCGGCAATGCTTATCTTTGCCACCACTTTTTTCATTTTATCTTCTGCTGGCAGTAAGACGAGATTCCAGCTCTGTTCATCGCCTTCCATACTCAATTTATAAGTGCGCTCCAGCGCCTTGCGGTCGCCCGCTAGGGTGCCGCGTATGCTGTCTATAAACGCCGCTAACTCAGGATAGCTTTGCAATGACAGTGCACGCTTTTTGCCACGCTGCTCTATGGTCAAGGTATCCTTGTCCAGCAACATGCTCTCGGCCTTGGGTTTTAAGGTGCGTTTTTCCAAGCGGTCTGGGGCGCTATAAAACAGTTCACCAGATGACTCTACAGGCCTGTCGAGCATGGCGATGGATTTCTTTTCAACAAAGCTGGCATGGCCAGTGCGTATGTCTGCCAGAGATTGCATCAGTTGCTCTATGCTCCAGCCAGAATCATGCACGCTTTGCTCGGCATGGCTGATTGGTACAGTCAGCAGCATGCTGAGCAATAGCAAGCTTTGTATTATCCAGCGTAAAAATTTACCATGTGTGGCTTCTATTTTATTCATTTTTTTCATTCAAGGATGCAGGCACCGATTGCCAGTAATCGAAAAAATTAAACCAGTTATATGGCGCCAGACGAGTATAGCGGTTCAGCAGTTCGGTATAGCGAGCAATCGCCATTTCCACGGCCTGATCGCGCTGGCCTCTCGGCGTTTCGGAGAAATCAGCCAGTGTCTCGAAATGTATCTGGTAGCGGTTATCTCCCATATACAGCCCGACCATAAATACCACCGGACGCCGCAACAATGCGGCCATGCGAAACGGCCCGGTTGGCAACGCAGCAGTAGCGCCCAGCAGGTTTACCTGTGCCATAGGCTCATTACCCAGCGTGCGGTCTGACAGCATGCCGACTAACATGCCATCGCCCAAGCGCTCCTGGACTTGCAGCATGGAATCAATCCGCCCTAACGGAATAATGTCCATCGAGGCTTCTGGGTTGATTGCGGCCAGCATGCTGTTGATTTTTTGTGCGTTATCTTCATGCATCACCATAGCGACGCGCAAGCCTGGAAGCTGTCGCCCAATCGCGCGCATGACCTCAAAACTGCCAAGATGCGCACCCATCAGCAGTACGCCTTTGCCCGCGTCTATCAGCGGATGGATGTTTTCCTTACCCTGTATGTCAATATCAAACAGATCATAACGGCGGTTGATCAGGTATATGCGGTCATGGATGGTGGCTGCGAAACAGAAAAAATGCCGATACAGATCCAGCCATGTAGCAGGCCGCCCTAGTGCGCGCGGCAGGTAATTCAGAGAAGCGCGGCGATTATCCGGTGCAAACAATACAAAATAGGCAGCAATCAAATGTAGGACCGAACGGGCTACCCTGCGCCCCAGTCGCAGCGAGATCCAGCTCATGATGCGTAGCATCAGCATATTGCTGCGTTCCTGGGTCCTGAGCCAGGATGCAGATGTTGAATAAACGCTGTCGGTAGGCTGCGTCATGAAGTTTTAATGCTTGGAACAAGGCTACCAGTCACGATCTGACGCCTTTCTTCCAGCACCTCGAATTTTATTGAGCCATTCGCCAGTTGTTCATGTTCAATCATGACAGCCTCACCGGGCCTTAACGGGCTCAGGAATTTGACTGAACTGATTTGCCATGCCGTCGCAGCTAGTCCAGTATCCGCGACAATGACATGGATGGCCTCATCCAGCAGCACTACCCCGGGCACGATGGGCGTACCCGGGAAATGTCCGGCGAATGCGGGATGGTCTGCAGGTATTATTAGATAGATCTGTTTTTTCATCTAGTATTTTTCAGCCCTGCGCTGCCTATATCCTGACCAATATAGCCTGCAATGAGCTTTTGCAGTGCATCGCGTGGCAGCTTACCCGTGCTGTTACGTGGTAATGACTCCACAAACAACAATGGCCTTGGCAGAAAAACTGGATCTATGCGTACGCGCAAGGCCGTGAGTAAAGTGGAAGCAGTCAGGCTGGGCGCTACTACGCATGCGCTTAGACGGGTGACGTGATCGTGTGAAACCTCATCCGGCATGAAAAAGGCACCGTCAATGACCCCCTCAACTGCATTCAAATGATGATTCAGGTTAGCCAATGAGCTGCGCTTGCCTGCGATATTGATCAGATCCTGCGTGCGGCCGTGTAACAGAAAATGTTCAAGGTCAACAGTTTCTATGATGTCATTGAGAGGCACCGAAGTTTCTACATGCCCCCCTTCCGCCCAGATATGTTCTCCATGCTGCGTCAATCGCACCTCCGGCAATAGCTGCCATTCCATTGCTTGTGCCGTGCGGCGTGTGGCGATCTGCCCGGTTTCGGTACTGCCGTATATTTCCAGTAGCGGTGCTTTGCAGCTTGCTTCAACTTTATGCGCCAGTGATGTAGATAAGGGTGCGGTCGCTGATAACACTAAGGCTAGCTCTGGCAGTTTGAGTTTGGCCTCTAACAGCAATCGCAAATGTAATGGGGTGGACACCAAGATGCGTGGTGAAGGTGTCGCTTCCAGAGTGCTGCAAATATCTGCCGGATAAAACGGTTGTGCGCTGCTCAAGGCATTGCCGCTTTGTAGCGGCAATAACACGGTTGATTCAAATCCATACATATGTTGCGGCGGTATGGTGCCGATAATGCTGTAGTTGATGTTTGCTGACAACCCTAGCCGCGACGACTGGGCCTGCACATTCTGCACCAGGGAGCCCCAGCTTTTTGAGTACGGATTAGGCGCACCGGTGGAGCCCGAGGTAAATACAATCGCCACCAGCTGTTGCGCGTCAATCTGCGGTATTGTCATGTTCACCGAATGGTGTTCAGGCATCACCACCGGGTAGCGTAGCTGCGGTAATGCAATGTCACAGTCGTCATTGTCATGCAGGCAAAATACATCGGCAGAAAAAGCCTGTAGCTGCTGCACCATTTCTGGCGTATGCGTGGGCGGTAGCAGGCTAACCTTGTTACTGATAATGGCGGCAGCCAAGCCAACCATAAAGTGATAACGATCACGGCAGATGTTCAGCACGTGCTTGCCGTGCGGCAGTAAAGCCGCCAGATATGCGACATCCGTCAGAAATTTTTCGACAGAAATGGCCGTGCCTTTGCGCCATGCGACTGTTTCATCGAGAGAAGTATGGGTGACTAGAGGCAAAGTTCGCATGCGGGGTTAAAGCTAAAACCAGGGTTTATTATACGCGCGCAGAATTATTCAGATACGCACGCACCGCATCAAGAATATGGCCTGTGGGTAAGTCGGCCAGTACGCGACGACGCACCATAAACTCAACCATGAACATCAGCGCCACAAACGGTAGCGTAAGAAAGTTCACAAAAATCGACCATGTTGCCAAAGGCGCCATAAAAAACAGCAAGGTTGAAGTAATAATCATTATGGCAAAAAATGCCACCCAAGCCACAGTTACTTTATGTGCATAACGTTCATGCTCTGCTGGTAGCGCCTCGCCGTTGATCATCTCGGCAAAATGCACACACAAGGGTTTGCGGTCTTTTTGTAAAGTCCAGCCAAAAGTCATCAACAAAACTAGCAGCAGGCCGATATCCTGTATCCAAAATACAAACCCCGTGTACTGCTTGATAAATGGCCATGCTAGCCACGAAGCAATACCGCTAATCAACAATAAACTGATGCCAGCCGCGCGTGACGTGGTTTTTACGGCTACCGTAATAATCAGCAGAAATACAGGCATCAATGCCAATACCGCACCAAGTGTGCTGGCTTGGCCTGAGGCGTTGACGTGATGCACCAGCACTGCATAGGTCACAATCATCACGGTTATGCTCAACCCGCGTACTATCCTCATGGCCTCAAGCATGCTTTATCTCTGTATCACTTTGTTTTGTGCGTAGCAACATAGTCGGTCAAATTGCGCAGAGAGCTAAAAATGCGATGATTATCTTCACTATCTGCTTTGAGCTGCAAGCCATAACGTTTGGAAATAACCAAGGCAACCTCAAGGATATCAATAGAGTCCAGACCCAGACCATCACCATAGAGTGGCGCATCAGGGTCAATTTCAGCTACGGCGGTGTCCAGATTTAATGCTTGCACCATCAACTCGGCCACTTCAAGTTGCAAGGTTGAGTTATTTTCTATCATAATCGTCTTCTGTCATTAAATATCCAAATTACCCACACCCAAAGCATTACTTTCAATAAACGCACGCCTTGGTTCTACATTATCACCCATTAGCGTGGTAAATATCTCGTCGGCTGCAATCGCGTCGTCAATCTGTACTTTCAACAAACGGCGAACGGTTGGATCCATCGTGGTTTCCCATAATTGCGATGGGTTCATCTCGCCCAAGCCTTTATAGCGTTGAATATTGAGGTTGTGTTTACCTTCTTCTAATAACCAATCTAATGCTTGTTTGAAGGTGCTAACTGCATTCTCTTTTTCACCGCGTTTGATGGTAGCGCCTTCACCTAGCAAGCCTTGTAGCATGGCAGACATTTTACTGATTTGGCGGTAATCGCCTGAACCTAAGAACTCTGCATCAATCACGCAGCATTGCAAGTTGCCATGCACAAATTTATTGATTTCTAGACGATATTCGCTGGTTTCTTGGTCAAATCCTACAATCACTTCTGAGCCGATCGCGCCTAGTATTGGGCGCAGTTTTCCTGCAGCGTCTTCTGTGCTTTCTTTGGTGGCTAAGCTTAATTCACCTAAATCCTGCATGGCGCGTAGTACACTTTCATCATAATGCGCTGCAATTCGGCGAATTACCGCTTCTGTAAGTACCATTTGTTTTGCAATTTCATTGAGCGGCGCACCTTTAATGGCTTCTGCACCTGTTGTGGTGATCAACTCTGCACCTTTTAAGGCTGATTGCAACAGGTATTGATCCAACTCTTGTTGGTCTTTTAAATAGCGCTCGTCTTTACCTTGTTTAACCTTGTAAAGTGGTGGTTGCGCAATATAAATATGACCACGCTCTACTAGCTCGGTCATTTGGCGATAGAAGAACGTGAGTAATAAAGTACGGATATGCGCACCATCCACATCGGCATCGGTCATGATAATAATGCGGTGGTAGCGCAATTTTTCCGCGTTAAAATCTGCTTTACCAATACTGGTGCCTAATGCGGTAATGAGGGTGGCAATTTCTTGCGAACCGATGAGTTTATCAAAACGCGCTTTTTCTACGTTTAAAATTTTACCTTTTAGCGGCAAAATCGCTTGAAATTTACGGTCACGCCCTTGCTTGGCAGAGCCGCCCGCTGAGTCACCTTCGACTAAGTAAATTTCACATTTTGCCGGGTCACGCTCTTGGCAATCCGCTAATTTTCCTGGCAAGCCCATGGTATCCATCACACCTTTACGACGGGTGATTTCACGTGCTTTACGTGCGGCTTCGCGCGCGCGCGCAGCATCTACAATTTTTCCAACGATGATTTTGGCATCTACTGGGTTTTCTTGTAAAAATTCCGTTAATTTAGCTGAAACCACTTCTGAAACCACTGGTTGCACTTCACTTGAAACCAGTTTATCTTTGGTTTGTGATGAGAATTTTGGATCTGGCACTTTAACCGATAATACGCAGCAAATCCCTTCGCGCATATCGTCGCCAGTGGTTTCTACTTTGGCCTTTTTAGCGATATCGCTTTGTTCAATGTATTGGTTCAGCGTACGCGTCATGGCAGTGCGTAAGCCCGTTAAGTGCGTACCACCATCGCGCTGTGGAATGTTATTAGTAAAACATTGCACGGTTTCACTGTACGAATCATTCCATTGCATAGCCACTTCTATGGTCATGCCATCTTTTTCACCAATGGCGTAAAAAGTTTTAGGGTGAAGCACAGTTTTAGTGCGGTTCATGTATTCCACAAACCCTTTAATGCCGCCGGAATAGGCAAAGTTTTCACTTTTTCCATTACGTTGATCAATGAGTTCAATTTTTACGCCATTGTTAAGAAACGATAATTCACGGATGCGTTTTGCTAAAATTTCAAAGTGGTATTCAACTAAAACAAAGGTTTCAGCTGAGGCCAAAAAATGTACTTCTGTACCACGTTTTTCAGTTTTTCCTGTTAATGCAAGCGGTGCTACAGCCACACCGCGCCGAAACTCCATTTGATGCACTTCGCCATTACGGTAGATTTTTAAACGTAACCAATCAGACAGCGCATTCACCACAGAAACACCTACACCATGCAAACCACCAGAAACTTTATAAGAGTTTTGGTCAAATTTACCGCCAGCATGCAACTCTGTCATTACAATTTCAGCGGCAGAGCGTTTTACCGCTTTAATATCATCATATTTAATATCAGTTGGAATACCACGGCCATTATCCGTCACGCTAATTGAGTTATCTACATGTATGGTCACTTTAATGTCATTACAATGCCCTGCTAACGCTTCATCAATCGCGTTATCCAGTACCTCAAATACCATGTGGTGTAACCCTGAACCGTCCGAGGTGTCGCCAATATACATGCCAGGGCGTTTGCGCACCGCATCTAAGCCCTCAAGAATTTTAATACTGGACGAATCGTAATCTGGTACTACTGGTTTATTTTCAGCCATGCTTATTATCTTTATATGAGTAAATATTGAGTTTAATTATGATTTGTTTCACGTGAAACGTAACTAGCGCGCTTTTATATGCGCATTGGCATGACTACATATTTATAATCACTATTAGTTGGAACGGTAATTAAGCAGCTACTATTTGCATCAGCAAATGAAAAATTTACTTGCTCACTATTAGTATTATTTAATACATCAATTAAATAAGTCACATTAAAACCAATATCCAAACTATCGCCGTTGTACGCGATCTCCAACTCTTCTTCAGCTTCTTCTTGGTCACTATTGGTACTAATAAGTTTTAAATTATTAGTACTTAATACCATGCGAATACCGCGATATTTTTCATTGGATAAAATAGACGCACGCTGCATGGCTAACAATACACCCAAACGCTCGGTTGAAAATGTATTTTGATGGCCAGTTGGAATGACGCGATTGTAATCAGGGAATTTCCCATCGATTACTTTTGAAATTAACCTGATATTACCAAAACTAAAATTAACCTGGTTATTAGCAAGTTCTATTTGCACATCTTCTTCACTATCATCCAACAACTTAATCAGTTCAATCACGGTTTTGCGCGGCAGTATAACTTCTTGTTTTTCATAGTTTTGTTTTAACTCAGCAGAAGTAAAACTTAAACGGTGCCCGTCAGTACCTACAATATTTAACCTATTAGCAATTACTTCAAATAATAAGCCATTGAGGTAATAACGAATATCCTGCTGCGCCATCGCAAATTCAACCTGCTTCAACAACTCTTTTAATGGCCGCTGGCCAATAGTGACCAATGTACCTTCAGTTTGTGTTTTGGTCATTACCGGGTAATCGGCAGCAGGCAAGGTTTGTAAATTAAACCGGCTTTTGCCTGCTTTTAGCGTAATACGGCTATCGTTGGTTGCCATATTAATTTCTGAATTATCAGGTAATGATCGACAAATATCGAGTAATTTTTTAGCTGATATGGTTGTTGAAAAATCGCCATTCGTTGCGCTATCAACAGACAATGAAATCTGCATTTCTAAATCGGTGGCTGTGAGATAAATTTTATTTTGTTTTGCCTCAAGTAATAAATTAGACAATATAGGTAAGGTATGTCTTTTTTCTACAATACTCGTCACAGAAGTAAGCGGTTTTAATAACGTTTCACGGTTGATTTGTATATTCATCTTTATAACCTAAATAATATATATATAAATAATAACAATAATAATGGTGCATTTTTTTGTGGATAACTGATTATTTAAACTTAAAATCAGCTAGTTACCACCTATTTTTCTATCTTAGTAACTACATAATCTACTGTGGGTTATTTGTTGAGTAAATTTTGTAATTTAATTCAACACAACCTTATACACTTTTTATCCACAGTTAATCCTTAGCATTACAAGGATTATTTATCCTAACTAATCTCTAATTACTTGTACTAAAAAACTAATATCTCTTGCAACTGTTGGATCATTTTGTCGTAATGAATCAATCTCATCACATGCATGCATCACTGTGGTATGGTGCCGTCCGCCAAAAGCCTCGCCAATTTCAGGAAAGCTATGATTAGTTAACTCACGTGATAAAGCCATAGCGACCTGACGCGGACGCGCAAAATTACGAGTGCGTTTTTTACTATACATTTCAGCCACTTTAATTTTGTAATAATCAGCGACTGTTTTTTGAATATTTTCCATTGTTACTTGCCGACCACGTATTGCAATTAAATCACGTAATGCGTCTTTAGCTAAATGTACGTCAATTGCATGCCCGGTAAATTTAGCCATGGCGATAATACGATTTAATGCACCTTCTAGCTCTCGCACGCTAGAGCGTATTTGTTTAGCAATAAAAAAAGCTACATCTTCTGGTAAATTTAAGTTAACAGCTTCAGCTTTTTTTAATAAAATCGCAACCCGCATTTCAAGCTCAGGTGGCTCAACAGCAACGGTTAAGCCCCAACTAAAACGTGTTCTTAAACGTTCATCAACATCTATAATTTCTTTAGGGTAAGTATCACAAGTAATAACAATTTGTTTTTTAGCTTCAATCAATGAGTTAAAAGCATAAAAGAACTCTTCTTGAGTACGTGTTTTTTTAGCAAAAAATTGAATATCATCAATCAGCAACAAATCAAGTGAATGATATTGCCGCTTAAATTCATCAAATGCTTTATGTTCGTAAGCCTTTACTACATCCGATACATAACGCTCAGCATGTAAATAACGTATTTTTGCATCAGGATTATGAGATTTTAATTGATTACCAATCGCTTGCAGCAAATGCGTTTTACCCAGACCTACGCCACCATAAATAAATAAGGGGTTGTAAGCACTACCAGGATTTTCTGCAACTTGTATCGCTGCTGCGCGTGCTAACTGGTTAGCGCGACCCGTGACGTAATTACTAAAATTAAATGAGGGGTTTAATCCAGAGTTTTCATTATTTTTTTTATTTTTAGAGCTTGAGGCAAGGACTCGATTTAAATTAATTTTTGTTTCAAAATCAGAGGCTGCGTAATCTAATTTAGTATCAAGTTTAGGTTTGATCGTGGCTTTATTATCAATGGTATCGTTTGAATTTTTTGTGTTAGCTTCACCCAATAATAATTCTATTTGAATGTTAGGTAAAAGTAACTCTTCTGCAAATTGCTCAATTTTTTTCAGAAAACGATCTTTTACCCACTGCATGACAAAGCGATTAGGCGCAAAAAGTCGCACGGCGTCACCCTCTATTTCAGTGTACAGTGGTTTAATCCAGGTATTGAATTGTTGTGCAGAAAGCTCTTTCTCAAAACGACTGAGACAAGCTGGCCAAAAATTTTCCATCGATTAAGACGCGCCTTAAATAGTCAAATTACAACCATTAAATGATTGTAACTTTTTGTTTTTATTCACAATAAAATTATTTTTAAACAATGTTATTGTTAAGTATCAATCGCTTCATTTTAGCTGGTTTAAGGTAACTTATCCACAGGCAATTTAATAAATCACAAATTAAATAGAATGTCGTTTTAGGTACTATAATAAGCAACGCATTCCAAACCATATAAAACCAAATAAACATTGACAAAATAGTGTGTTATCGGGTTTAATAACGCCCTTTATAGCTTAATGCTCGCTGGAGATTTACATGAAACGTACCTATCAACCTTCTAAAACACGTCGCGCCACTACTCATGGCTTTTTAGTGCGTATGGCTACCAAAGGTGGTCGTGCGGTGATTGCTCGTCGCCGTGCTAAAGGCCGTAAACGCTTAGGTTTGTAATTTTAAAGCCCTAATGGGCTTTAAAAAATACAATCGCAGCATTATTGGCGTTAGTTTTAATTGCAGTAATTTATAATTACAGTGCTTTAATTACAGTTACCACACATAATGGTGCAAACGTTCAGGCTTAAGACTTATAGTCTAGAAAAACAAGCCAAGATGATTAAAACGGATGATTTTTCATCCGTTTTTAATTTCCGCAAACGTATTTCTACGCTGTATTTAGCCATGCATTACCAGCCAAACATGCACCAGCGTGCGCGTTTGGGTTTAGTGGTAGGCAAAAAAACAGCTAAATTAGCAGTCAGTAGAAACTATATGCGGCGCGTATTGCGTGAGTTTTTTAGGCTAAAGCAACACGAAATTTGCCACGTTGATTTAATTATCCGTGTGCAAAAAAAGTTTGGTAAAAGTGATTTTATTCAAATAAAACAAGAGTTTGATATGTTAATTGCTAAATTAAATCAACGTGTATTAAATCAACATATAGGTTCGAGTGATCATACAAGCTCAGCCATAAACTCGCCAGCTACTGATAGCTCCGGAAACTAAACAATGAACGTAATGGCGCGCATATTAATTGGGATTGTAAAAGCTTATCAATTAGTTTTAAGCCCAATGCTTGGCCAACAATGTCGTTTTTACCCCACCTGCTCACAATATGCAATTGAAGCCATACACAAGCATGGCGCATTTTTAGGTGCTTATTTTACAGTTTGCCGATTGTTGCGTTGCCATCCCTGGCACGCAGGTGGGCATGATCCTATTCCTTAAACACAAATAATTTATTATTAAAATTATATAAAGATTGCCTCAGAACATTATGGATACAAAACGTTTAGTGCTGTTTGTTATTTTTTCAATGTCTATTTTGATGTTGTGGGATGCTTGGCAAAGCCAACACGCCCCAGTAGCGGTAACACGGATCAATGCTACTAATCTTACCGATACGCCTCCTGGGCAGGAAGTTAGCGCAGATAGCGTTAATAATGCGACAGTGGAGGCAGGCTATAAATTATTAACAGGCCAGCGTATTAGTGTGACGACCGATTTATACAAGGCTGATATCGAGACCACTGGTGGCGATTTACGCAGGCTAGAGTTACTTAAACACCGTGCATCTGAAAATGAAAGCTCAAATTTTGTATTATTAGACGATGCCGCCAAGCCGATGCTTTACGTTGCACAAACGGGCTTGATTGGCGCAGATTTGCCATCACATAATGCAACATTTACCAGTAGTGCTGCAAGTTACCAAATGCAAGCGGGTAAAGATACGTTAGAAGTACGCTTAAACTGGGAAAACAATGGCATCTCGGTAGATAAAATTTACACATTTCATCGCAATAAATACGCCATTGACGTGACTTATGAAGTTAAAAATGGCTCTGCTAGCGCCATTACACCAACCGTTTACTATCAAATTGTGCACGATAGTGAGTCTAATCAGGGCTCTAAGTTAATGCCTACCTTTACCGGTGGCTCTTATTACACAGCGGCGACTAAATTTAAAAAACTTGCATTTAGTGACATGGTAAAAGAGCCGCTAACCATTACATCAAATGATGGTTGGGTTGGGTTATTACAACATTACTTTGTCAGTGCCTGGATTCCTAAAGACGGCCTGGCACGCAAGTTTTATACTGAAAAACTAAGTGATGACATCTACCGAATTGGCTTAAAAAGCACGCTAAGCACTATCGAGCCAGGGGCAAGTTTAACGGTGCCAGCACGTTTATTTTCAGGCCCGCAAAGCAAGCATGATTTATCTTCAACTGCACCAGGTTTAGAATATACGGTCGATTACGGCTGGCTAACGATGGTGGCTTCACCATTATTTTGGTTGTTATCAAAAATACAATCAGTAGTACAAAATTGGGGTGTGGCGATTATTCTGCTGACCATTTTAATTAAAGCGGCATTTTTTAAGCTTTCAGCTACCAGTTACCGCAGCATGGCGCAAATGCGTGAATTAGCACCACGCTTACAATCCATGAAAGAAAAATTTGGTGATGACCGCCAGAAAATGCAAGCGGCGATGATGGAGCTCTACAAAAAAGAGAAAATCAATCCGATGGGTGGTTGTTTACCTATTGTGGTACAAATACCTGTATTTATTGCACTTTATTGGGTATTGCTAGGCTCGGTTGAGTTACGCCACGCACCATTTTTTGGCTGGATTAAAGACCTTTCAGCCATTGATCCTTACTATATTTTGCCAGTACTTATGGGTGCATCCATGATTATTCAAACCAGGCTTAACCCAAAACCTACAGACCCGATGCAAGCCAAAATCATGACTTGGATGCCGGTGGTATTTAGTGTGTTCTTCTTCTTCTTCCCTGCGGGTTTGGTGTTGTATTGGTTGGTAAATAACGTGTTGTCTATTGCGCAACAGTGGTACATTAACAAAATGATACACGCTGAAACACTCGCTAAGAAAATTGTCAAAAAACACTAATTCAACAGACACGATTGCCGCCATTGCCACTGCCAGTGGTGCAGGCGGCATTGGTGTGGTACGTGTTTCCGGGCCATTAAGTCAAACAATTGCCACTCAAGTATTAGGCTACTGCCCGCCTTCGCGTCATGCGGCTTATCTGGATTTTAAGCAAGCCGATGGTGATTTAATTGATCGCGGTATTGCGATTTATTACCCTAATCCACATTCATATACGGGTGAAGATGTGCTTGAACTTCAAGCGCATGGCGGTACCGCGCTCATGCAAATTTTATTGGCACGCTGTATTGCGCTAGGTGCACGCCAAGCTGAGCCGGGTGAATTTACACGCCGCGCTTACCTCAATGATAAAATGGATTTAGCACAAGCGGAGGCCGTTGCTGATGTGATTAACGCCGCTACGGCAGAGGCTGCTAAAAGTGCGGTACGTTCTTTATCTGGCGAGTTCTCGCAACGCATCAATGCCCTACTTTTAAAGTTGATTGATTTACGCATGTTTGTTGAAGCATGTTTGGATTTTCCTGAAGAAGAAATTGATTTTATTAGCCAAGGGCGTGTGGCAGAAAAACTAGACGCCATTATTGCTGAACTATTATCGGTATTTGCAAAAGCCAAACAAGGCAGTTTATTGCGTGAAGGTATCAATGTTGTGTTAGTTGGCCAACCTAATGTTGGAAAATCCAGCTTGATGAATCAACTCGCAGGCGAAGAAATTGCGATTGTTACTTCAATTGCAGGCACCACGCGTGACACCATTAAAAACGCGATACAAATAAACGGCGTACCGTTACACATTATTGATACCGCAGGTTTGCGCGAAACTGAAGATGAAGTCGAAAAATCCGGTATTGCACGAACTTGGGCAACTCTACAAACGGCCAATATCGCATTATTATTGGTTGATGCAGCTCATGGTATTACTGAAACTGAAAAATCGATTCTAGCGCGGTTGCCGCAAGAAATACGTAAAATTTGGGTGCATAATAAAATCGATGTCGCTAATCAAACTGCATTTATTGAAGAAATAGACCGTACCACGCATATTTATATTTCAGCCAAAACTGGTGCAGGGCTAGATCTACTTAAAAGTCATTTATTACAACTTGCGGGTTATCAAAATAATGCCGAAGGTGTTTTTATGGCGCGCGCCAGACATTTAGAGGCATTAAGTAAAGTGCAAGCACATTTGCAAGAGGCTACTATTCAAATGAACGCAGCAGAATTAGTGGCTGAAGAATTGCGATTAGCGCAGGAAGCACTGAGTAGTATTACTGGGGAATTTACCCCCGATGATTTGTTAGGTGAGATATTTAGCAAATTCTGCATCGGCAAGTAAGAAATTTCTACGCATACCCGTTCCCTGAGCCTGTCGAAGGGCCGCTAAATTTTGCATTCACCAGCCCTTCGACAGGCTCAGGGAATGCGTTATTCGACCGTTAAATCAACCACCTCAGCCTCTGGTGCATTTTTCTTCACAGACTCAATACCATTATCGCGCCCTGCTTCATTTTCGTACATTTGGCTTTGACCAATTACCTGGTGGTTAGCGGCTTTTAGCACAAAGTACGGCTTTTCATTTTTTGAAACCAAACGGTCATAGCGTGCATCATCTGCCGCATTTTTTTGAATAGAAGCAATACCATTCAATGCGCTGGCTTTAGTTTCATACATTTCAGATTGCATAATAATTTGGCCATTACCTGCCAATAAATTGAAGTGAAATTGATCACTTTTCGCTATTTTTAATTCAAATTTACCCGCCATTAAAATTCTCCTCAATTATGTGCTAATTTTACTTGGTGAAAGCGTTGTGATAATTGCGTACATCGCTAGTTACACTGTAAGCGCGCATGATTGCATACGTCAATAGTAGGGCCTTAAATTACAAGGCGCTGTAATTTATTGTTAATTCTGAAATTTCTAATCGCTTTTATAACATCAATTGAATGAGCAATGTTTCACGTGAAACAACGTGAACGTAGCATACGGCGTTAGTACGAATAACTTTTTATTTTAATTTTAACGGCAGTCGTCACCGTTCCCTGAGCCTGTCGAAGGGGTGCGTGCTATTAACATTTTGATTTTACAATACATATCCCTTCGACGGGCTTAGGGAACGAGAGTTGATAAAATGAAGATTATTTGATCATTTTCTGTCAATTTGCATATTATTTATTTCCGAGCTAAGGTCTCAGGTTATACTTTAGCCACAAAAAAACTGGATTTTCACATCACATGGCTCTCTCTTGGAACGAAATTAGAACCCGCGCAAATGCTTTTGCCAAAGAGTGGCATGATGCCGCCAATGAAGACAGCCAAGCTAAACCATTTTTGATCGGTTTTTTTGAAGTATTTGGCATCACCAATAAGCGCGTGGCCACCTTTGAGCATGCGGTTAAAAAGCATGGTGGTAAAGATGGCTATGTTGATTTATTTTGGCCTGGCATTTTATTGGTAGAGATGAAATCATGCGGTAAAGACCTCAGCCGCGCTTACGACCAAGCTATTGATTACTTTTCAGGCATTAAAGAGCGTGATGTTCCGCGCTATGTGCTGGTGTGTGATTTTCAGCGTTTTCAGTTGCATGATTTAAGCACGCAAACGGTCACCGAATTTTTGCTTAAAGATTTATACCAAAACGTAAAATCATTTGGTTTTATTGCGGGTTACCAAACGCAAATCATCAAGCCGCAAGACCCGATTAACATTAAAGCCGCCGAGCGCATGGGCAAGCTACACGATGCACTCAAAGCCGTGGGCTATACTGAGCATCCGCTGGAGCTTTATTTGGTGCGCCTGTTATTTTGCTTGTTTGCAGAAGACACCACCATTTTTGAAAAGCGCTTGTTGCAAGATTACATAGAAACCAAAACTAGCGCAGATGGCAGCGACCTGGCGCATCACCTTAATAGCTTGTTTTACGTGCTTAATACGCCTGCTGAAAAGCGCCTGAGCAATTTAGACGAAAGCTTGCATGCATTCCCTTATGTAAACGGCAAGCTGTTTGCCGAGCCGCTACCGCCCGCGCAGTTTGATAGCAAAATGCGCGAGGCGCTATTGGATTTATGCGCGCTGGATTGGAGCTTAATCTCCCCTGCTATCTTTGGCAGTTTGTTTCAAAGCATTATGGATAGTGAAGCGCGGCGCAATTTAGGCGCACATTACACCAGTGAAGAAAATATCTTAAAACTCATCAAACCTTTGTTTTTAGATACGCTGTGGGCAGAGTTTGAAAAAATAAAAAACAACAAAAACCGCCTGTTTGAGTTCCACAAAAAACTGCGTAGCCTCACATTTTTTGATCCTGCCTGCGGTTGCGGCAACTTTTTGGTGATTACTTATAGAGAGCTGCGCCTGCTAGAGTTAGCGGTGCTACGCGCCAGCCGTGACCTTAGTAAAAATCAGGGTCAGCAAGTGCTGGATGTGCAAACTTTAATTAACATCGACGTTGACCAATTTTACGGCATCGAGATTGAAGAATTCCCCGCGCAAATCGCGCAAGTAGCACTGTGGCTTACCGACCACCAAATGAACATGAAAATCTCAGAAGAATTTGGCGCGTATTTTGTAAGAATCCCGCTCAAAGCCACGCCGCATATTATGTGTGGCAATGCCCTGCAAACAGATTGGGCAAGCGTGCTACCGCCAGCGCGTTGTAGTTATGTGTTGGGTAATCCGCCGTTTTTAGGTAAGAGTAATCAATCTGCCGCACAAAAAGCGGATATGCAATTGGTGTGTGGTGATATTAAAAATGCAGGCTTGTTAGATTTTGTAGCGGCTTGGTATATTAAAGCGGCGCG
>MHBU01000026.1:0-13622 GCA_001803395.1 Methylotenera sp. RIFCSPLOWO2_02_FULL_45_14
CTATCGCGATGGAAGAAGGCTTACGCTTCGCCATTCGTGAAGGTGGTCGTACTGTGGGTGCCGGTGTGGTGGCTAAGATTATTGAATAGTATTAGGTCATTTGAAAGTTGCGCTAACAACCCAGCGCAACTTTTGACCGTTTAAAGTTAAATAGGCCAATAGCTCAATTGGTAGAGTATCGGTCTCCAAAACCGAGGGTTGGGGGTTCGAGACCCTCTTGGCCTGCCAGATTTGTAGTATGGTTTTAGTTGCTCAATAACTAGAAATTTAAACATTTCTAGTTATTTGCGTTAGTAAAATCAGTAAATTTTTTAGTCACTATTATAAAGTGCTTGTATAAGTAAATTATGGTCAACAAAATTAAGTTGCTAGTAGCGTTTCTCCTGCTCATTGCAGGTATTGCTGGGTTTTATCTGCTAGCAGATAAGCCTACCGTTGTGCGTATTCTTGCCGTGCTTGCGGGTTTAGGCGCGTCTATTGCCGTGCTTTGGACAACGCCTATAGGTCAGCAATCACTTAGTTTTATCGGTGAGTCTGTGGTTGAGGCGCGTAAAGTTGTTTGGCCGACGCGTAAAGAAACGATACAAACTACCTTGGTAGTATTTGTTTTGGTGGTTGTGATGGCTGCATTTTTGGCTGTGGTTGACATCGGGTTTGCCTTTATGGTGCGGTGGTTAATGGGACGGGGCGCGTAATGAGTATGAAATGGTACGCGGTGCAAGCGTTTTCGGGCTTTGAGAAGTCTGTGCAAAAAGGTATAGAAGAGCGTGTTGTGCGTTCTGGCTTGCAAGATCAGTTTGGTCAAATTTTGGTGCCTATCGAAGAGGTAATCGAGATGAAGGCTGGCCAAAAGACAATTTCAGAACGTAAGCTTTATCCAGGCTATGTTTTGGTGCAAATGGCGATGACTGATGAAAGTTGGCATTTAGTAAAAAGTACGCCACGAGTCACTGCTTTTATTGGTGGGAGTGCGCAAAAGCCTACACCAATTAAAGATAAAGAAGTGGAGATCATCTTGCAGCGCATTGATGATAGTAAAAGTAATCCAACGCAAAAGCTTACTTTCGAAAAAGGTGAGTCAGTGCGTATTACTGATGGCCCATTCAAAGACTTCTCTGGCAATGTTGAGGAAATTAACTACGAGAAAAGTAAGTTGCGTGTGTCCGTGGTTATTTTTGGACGTTCTACACCAGTTGAGTTGGAATTCGGTCAGGTAGAAAAAGAAGTTTAGAATTAGTTTTAGTAGTTAGTCATTAGTTAATAAGCGGTAAGATTTAAATCAACAGGGGAGCTAATTGATTTAGCGTTTGTACCCACATTAGGAGTTATACCATGGCAAAGAAAGTCATTGGCTATATTAAGCTGCAGATTCCTGCAGGTAAAGCCAACCCAAGTCCACCAGTCGGTCCAGCATTGGGTCAACGCGGTTTGAATATTATGGAGTTCTGTAAGGCGTTTAATGCCGCAACGCAAGGCGTAGAGCCAGGCTTGCCAATTCCAGTGGTGATTACAGCGTTTGCTGATAAGAGCTTCACTTTTGTGATGAAGTCCCCTCCAGCGACTATTTTGATTAAAAAAGCAGCTGGCATTACTAAAGGTTCACCACGTCCACATACCGATAAAGTAGGTAAAATCACACGCGCACAAGCTGAAGAGATTGTAAATACCAAGCGCGCGGATCTATCTGCGGCTGATATGGATGCTGCGGTGCGTACTATTGCAGGTAGTGCACGTAGTATGGGTATTGAAGTGGAGGGTGTATAACATGGCTAAAAGAATCAACGCACTACGTGCAAAAGTAGATCGCAATAAATTATATCCAGTCACTGAAGGTTTGAATTTAGTGAAAGAAAATGCGACGGCGAAATTTAATGAGTCTGTAGATGCCGTGATCAATTTAGGTATTGATGCGCGTAAATCGGACCAATTGGTTCGCGGCGCTATCGTATTACCAAACGGCACAGGTAAAACAACGCGCGTTGCAGTGTTCGCACAAGGTGCGCAGGCTGAAGCGGCAAAAGCTGCTGGTGCAGACATCGTTGGTTTTGAAGACTTAGCAGAACAAGTTAAAGCTGGCGTAATGAACTTTGATGTTGTCATTGCTACACCAGACGCGATGCGTATCGTGGGTGCTTTAGGTCAAATCTTAGGCCCACGTGGTTTAATGCCTAACCCAAAAGTCGGTACTGTGACACCAGATGCTGCCACTGCAGTTAAGAATGCAAAAGCAGGTCAAGTGCAATACCGTACAGATAAAGGCGGCATTGTGCATTGTACAATTGGTCGCGCTTCTTTCACGGTTGAGCAATTGCAAGGTAATTTAGTTGCTCTGGTTGATGCTTTAAGCAAAGCAAAACCGGCTGCAAGTAAAGGTGTTTACCTGAAAAAATTATCAATATCTAGCACCATGGGTGCTGGTGTACGTGTTGATCAAGCGAGCCTAGCTGCTTAACTTGGTCACTTAACTAGAATGAGGAGTGAAGCGGGTATATCTCGCTTCGCTCACAAAAGGCTTTGGGCTCATTTCATTTGTTAACTGTCAGTTTGTGGTTTGTAAATGAGGTGAGGTTATCAAAGACCGTAGGTGTCTGTAAGGATTTAATCTAAGTTTTTTAAATATGGGTGATAAAGCGCTGTTTGCTTTGTTCTCTGTCTTCAAAAAGTTTATGCCTACGCAGATGGCGCATCCCTAAACAGGAAAACTCCTGATATAAAGGTCGCCGTAAATGTGGTTTTTATAATCTTTAGGTTGTAAAAACCGATTCTGCTTTATTACTGAAGCAGAGATTTTAACGGAAGGAGAAAGACCTTGAGTCTAAATCTTACAGAAAAAAAAGCGGTAGTTGCTGAAGTTAGCGCACAAATTGCACAAGCTCAAGCAGTGGTTCTTGCTGAGTATCGTGGTATGGGCGTGGCAAACATGACTGTATTGCGTGCAGAAGCTCGAAAAGCGGGTGTGTATTTGCGTGTATTAAAAAATACGCTAGTCCGCCGTGCTGTTGAGGGTACGCCATTTGCAGTTCTGGCAAATGAAATGGTTGGTCCGTTGGTGTTTGGTATTTCTACAGATCCAGTGGCTGCAGCGAAAGTGTTGAACAATTTCGCTAAAGCTAATGACAAGTTCGTGATTAAAGCTGGCGCTGTACCAAATCAGTTGATGGACGTTGCAGGCGTTCAAGCCTTAGCATCTACATTAAGCCGTGATGAGTTGCTCGCCAAATTTGCACGTACGCTCAACGAAGTGCCAACTAAGTTTGCACGTGCACTTGCAGCAGTTCGTGACGCTAAAGAAGCAGCTTAATTAAGTCACTATAAAATTCAGTAACTGTAAAATTAAGTAACTACAAAATTAAATTTTAGGGAATATTCAAATGGCAATTTCAAATGCAGATATTTTAGAAGCAGTCGGTAGCATGTCAGTGTTAGATTTGACAGCATTTATTAAAGAAATCGAAGAAAAATTTGGCGTATCAGCTGCAGCAGTTGCTGTTGCAGCTTCAGCAGGTGCGGCTCCAGCTGCAGCGGCTGAGCAAACTGAATTCAGCGTATTTATCTTAACCGCTGGCGAGCAAAAAGTTAGTGCAATTAAAGCGGTTCGTGAATTAACGGGTTTGGGCTTGAAAGAAGCTAAAGACTTAGTTGATGGCGCACCAAAAGCTGTTAAAGAAGGCGTTTCAAAAGCTGACGCTGATGCAGCGTTGAAAAAATTGATTGAAGCTGGCGCAACTGGCGAAATCAAATAATACATTGTTAAATGTATGAATTAGGCTGACGGGTGACCGTCAGCCTTCGCCGTTTCTAATGGCTTGTAATGTAACAAAATGTAATTGCGCTGACGCAATTGATGCTAATAACCATTCAGTTAAACTGTAACTGAGGTTAGAGGTGAAAATACTTACGTAATGGATGAATCGCAAAATAAGTATTTTAATTTCTGCCCTCAATCATTAGGAGATGCAATGAGCTATTCCTTCACCGAAAAAAAACGCCTTCGTAAAAGTTTCGCCAAACGTGAAAGCGTGCAAGAGATTCCCTACTTGCTCGCAATGCAACTGGAGTCATATAAGGCATTCTTGCAAGCCGACATCCCTGCGGATAAACGTACGGAAGATGGTTTGCAATCTACTTTCAGTTCCATTTTTCCTATCGTAAGTCACTCTGGTAATGCGCGTTTAGATTACGTGAGCTATCAATTAGGCGCCGAGCCTTTTGATGTGAAAGAATGTCAGCAACGTGGTTTAACTTATGCTGCACCTTTACGTGTAAAAGTACGCCTGACTATCATGGATAAAGAGGCGTCTAAACCTACTGTTAAAGAGGTTAAGGAGCAAGAAGTTTACATGGGCGAATTGCCTTTGATGACTGAAAATGGCTCATTTGTCATCAATGGTACTGAGCGCGTGATTGTTTCTCAATTGCATCGTAGCCCTGGCGTGTTCTTTGAGCACGATAGGGGTAAAACACATAGCTCAGGTAAGTTGCTGTTTTCAGCACGTATCATTCCTTACCGCGGTTCCTGGTTGGACTTCGAATTTGATCCTAAAGATTATTTATATTTCCGTATTGACCGTCGTCGCAAAATGCCGGTGACTATATTGTTGAAAGCGCTTGGTTACACGCCAGAGCAAATTATTTCAACATTCTATGACTTTGATGCATTTCACATTGGTAAGAATGGTATCCAGTTTACTATTGTGCCTGAGCGTTTGCGTGGTGAAGTGGCTAAATTTGATATCGTTGCAAAAGATGGTTCAGTGTTGGTCGCTAAGGATAAGCGTATCACGGTAAAACATATTCGTGATATGGAAAAAGCCGGCGTGAGCAAAATTGCTGTGCCGCAAGATTTTATACTTGGCCGCGCATTAGCGAGTGCCATTGTAGATAAAGAAACCGGTGAAGTGGTAGCCAATGCCAATGATGAAATAACAGAATCACTACTCGAAAAATTAGTGGATGCAAACGTAACTTCAGTTACTACTTTGTATTCTAATGATTTAGATCATGGCGATTACATTTCACAAACCTTGCGTATTGATGAAGTGCCTGACCAATATAGTGCGCGTGTTGCAATCTACCGTATGATGCGCCCAGGTGAGCCGCCGACTGAAGATTCAGTTGAAGCGTTGTTTCATGGTTTATTCTTTAATGAAGATCGCTACGATTTATCGCGCGTAGGCCGTATGAAATTTAATCGCCGCGCCTTCCCTGAAAAAGCAGAAGAGCGTCAGTCTCCTTGGATTCGTAAATTTTACGAAGCTGCTGGTGCGCGTGGAGATGAGGGTGCAAATATACTTTCAAATGACGACATCTTAGCCGTTATTGGTGTATTGCTAGAGTTGCGCAATGGTCGTGGCGAGATTGATGATATTGACCATTTGGGTAATCGTCGTATTCGTTCAGTAGGTGAGTTGGCAGAAAATCAATTCCGTACCGGTTTGGTACGTGTGGAGCGCGCAGTAAAAGAGCGTTTGTCACAAGCTGAATCAGATAACCTAATGCCGCATGATTTAATCAATGCAAAACCAGTATCAAGTGCGATTCGTGAATTCTTTGGTTCAAGCCAATTGTCACAATTTATGGATCAAACCAATCCATTGTCTGAAATTACGCATAAACGCCGTATTTCAGCATTGGGTCCAGGTGGTTTAACGCGCGAACGTGCAGGTTTTGAGGTGCGTGACGTTCACTCAACCCATTATGGCCGTATGTGCCCGATTGAGACGCCGGAAGGTCCAAACATTGGTTTGATTAACTCATTGGCTATGTATGCACGTACTAACGATTATGGTTTCTTAGAAACACCATATCGTCGTGTTGAAGGCAATAAAGTCTCTGATACGATTGATTATCTCTCTGCGATTGAAGAGAGCCAGTTTATGATTGCGCAAGCAAACACAGATTTGGATGCTAAAAATAAATTTGTGGATGATTTGATCTCATCACGTCATCACAATGAATTTACCATGACGCAGCCAGAACGTGTTCAATACATGGACGTGGCGCCTGGTCAAATTGTGTCGGTTGCGGCTTCATTGATTCCATTCTTAGAGCACGATGATGCGAACCGAGCCTTGATGGGTGCCAACATGCAACGTCAAGCGGTACCATGTTTACGTGCGGAAAAAGCGGTAGTAGGAACAGGTATCGAGCGTACGGTTGCTGTTGACTCGGGTACTGTGGTGACAGCACGCCGTGGCGGTCTTGTGGATTACATCGACTCAAGTCGTATTGTGGTACGTGTCAACGATGAAGAAGCTAAAGCCGGTGAAGTGGGTGTTGATATTTACAACCTAACTAAATATACACGTTCTAACCAAAACACTAACATTAACCAACGTCCGTTGGTAAGAGTGGGTGACAAGTTATCTCGTGGTGATGTGATTGCAGATGGCGCATCAACTGATATGGGTGAGTTGGCACTTGGTCAAAATATGCTAGTTGGCTTTATGCCATGGAATGGTTATAACTACGAAGACTCGATTTTGATTTCTGAGCGCGTAGTGTCAGATGACCGTTATACCTCTATTCACATTGAAGAGTTATCAGTAGTTGCGCGTGATACTAAGCTTGGTCCTGAAGAAATTACTCAAGATATTTCCAATCTAAGTGAGCGTATGTTAGCGCGCTTGGACGAAGTGGGTATTATTCATATTGGTGCTGAAGTTGAATCTGGCGATGTATTGGTGGGTAAAGTGACGCCAAAAGGTGAAACGCAACTGACACCAGAAGAAAAACTGTTACGTGCAATTTTCGGTGAAAAAGCCTCTGACGTAAAAGATACATCACTGCGCGTACCATCTGGCATGAGCGGCACAGTGATTGATGTGCAAGTATTCACGCGTGAGGGTATTGATCGCGATCCACGTGCACAGCAAATTATTGATGACCAATTAGATCATTACAAGAAAGATTTGGCTGACCAAATGCGTATTGTAGAAGATGATGCTTTTGGTCGTATCCGTCGTTTGATTGAAGGTAAGGTTGCCACAGGCGGTCCTAATAAGTTGAAAAAAGGCGATGCGCTTACAGCCGAGTATTTAGAAGCCATAGGTCGCTATGATTGGTTTGACATTCGTTTATCAGACGAAGAAACTGCGCGTCAATTAGAGCAGTTGAAAGACAGTTTATCGCAAGCGCGTGTTGAGTTTGATAGCCGTTTTGAAGAGAAAAAACGTAAATTGACGCAAGGCGATGAATTGCCACCAGGCGTACAAAAAATGGTGAAAGTTTATCTTGCCGTTAAACGTCGGATTCAACCTGGTGACAAGATGGCTGGTCGTCACGGTAACAAAGGTGTGATCTCAAAAATCTGTCCGATAGAAGATATGCCACACATGGCTGACGGTACACCATTGGATATCGTATTGAACCCGCTAGGCGTTCCTTCACGTATGAACATTGGTCAGATTTTAGAAGTGCATTTGGGATGGGCCGCTAAAGGGTTAGGTTTGCGTATTGAAGAAATGCTACGCCAGGAAACTAAAGTTGCTGAAATTCGCAAATTCTTAGAAAAAATCTACAACGACAGCACTGGTAAAAAAGAAGATATTAAATCATTTACTGACGTTGAAATTTTGGATTTAGCGCATAACCTGAAGGATGGTGTGCCATTTGCAACGCCAGTGTTCGATGGCGCGGCTGAGTCTGATATCAGAGAGATGCTCGATTTGGCTTTCCCTGATGATGATGCGCGTACTAAGCAATTGCAATTTCATGCAGGCAAGACGCAAGTAACCTTGTTTGACGGCCGCACAGGTGACGCTTTTGAACGTCCAGTCACTGTAGGTTATATGCATGTATTGAAATTGCATCACTTGGTTGATGACAAAATGCATGCACGTTCAACAGGTCCATATTCATTGGTTACGCAACAGCCATTGGGCGGTAAAGCGCAATTTGGTGGTCAGCGTTTTGGTGAGATGGAGGTTTGGGCGCTTGAAGCTTATGGTGCTTCATATACCTTGCAAGAGATGCTGACAGTGAAGTCTGATGACGTCACGGGACGTACCAAAGTATATGAAAATATCGTCAAAGGCGAACACAAAATCGATGCAGGCATGCCTGAATCATTTAACGTGTTAGTGAAAGAAATTCGCTCACTCGCTATCGACATTGACCTAGACAGAAACTAAGGAGAGCAGACTTGAAAGCCTTATTAGACTTATTTAAGCAAGTTACGCAAGAAGAAGAGTTTGACGCAATTAAGATTGCGTTAGCTTCACCTGAAAAAATCCGCTCATGGTCATATGGCGAAGTGAAAAAGCCTGAAACCATTAACTACCGTACGTTCAAACCAGAGCGTGACGGTTTGTTCTGCGCCAAAATCTTTGGTCCTATCAAAGATTACGAGTGCCTATGCGGTAAATACAAACGCCTTAAGCATCGCGGTGTGATCTGTGAAAAATGTGGCGTTGAAGTCACGTTGTCAAAAGTACGTCGTGAGCGTATGGGTCATATTGACTTAGCATCACCTGTTGCGCACATTTGGTTCTTAAAGAGCCTACCAAGCCGTTTAGGTATGGTGCTGGATATCGCTTTGCGTGATATTGAACGCGTATTGTATTTTGAAGCATTCATTGTGGTTGACCCAGGCATGACGCCTTTGACTCGTGGTCAGTTGTTGACTGAAGATGACTATCTGGCAAAAGTGGAAGAATACGGTGACGAATTCAACGCTGTCATGGGCGCTGAGGCGGTACGTGAGTTATTACGTACCATGGATATTGAGCGCGAAGTAGTTCAATTACGTCAAGACCTGGGCGCTACGGGCTCTGAGGCAAAAATCAAAAAAATCGCTAAGCGTTTAAAGGTATTAGAAGCATTCCAAAAATCTGGTATTAAGCCAGAGTGGATGATTTTAGAAATCTTGCCAGTATTGCCACCGGAATTACGTCCATTGGTACCATTGGATGGCGGCCGTTTTGCGACTTCGGATTTGAACGACTTATACCGCCGCGTGATTAACCGTAACAATCGTTTAAAACGCCTGTTAGAGTTAAAAGCACCAGAAATTATCGTACGTAACGAAAAACGTATGTTACAAGAAGCGGTGGATTCATTGCTGGACAATGGTCGTCGCGGTAAAGTAATGACTGGCGCGAATAAACGTCCGTTGAAATCACTGGCTGACATGATTAAAGGTAAGGGTGGTCGTTTCCGTCAAAACTTGCTCGGTAAGCGTGTGGACTATTCCGGCCGTTCAGTAATTGTGGTTGGTCCGCAATTGAAACTGCATCAATGCGGTTTGCCTAAGAAAATGGCATTGGAATTATTCAAGCCGTTCATATTCCATAAATTGGAAGTATTGGGTTTAGCAACGACAATTAAAGCAGCTAAGAAAAAAGTGGAAGAAGAAGGACCAGAAGTATGGGATATCCTCGAGGACGTAATCCGCGAGCATCCGGTACTATTGAACCGTGCGCCTACATTGCACCGTTTGGGTATCCAAGCGTTTGAGCCGATTCTGATTGAAGGTAAAGCGATTCAATTGCATCCGTTAGTTTGTGCGGCATTCAACGCCGACTTTGATGGTGACCAAATGGCGGTTCACGTTCCATTGAGCTTAGAAGCGCAAATGGAAGCACGCACTTTGATGCTGGCATCTAATAATGTGCTTTCACCAGCAAACGGCGAGCCTATTATTGTGCCATCGCAAGATATCGTGTTGGGTCTGTACTACATGACGCGCGAGAAAGTGAATGCGCGCGGCACAGGTATGCGCTTTGCAGATGTTAAAGAAGTGCAACGTGTGTATGACCAAGGCTTAATCGATTTGCATGCAAGAGTGACTGTGCGTATTAAAGAATACGATCTTGATTTAGACGGTGTTAAAACTGAAAAAATCACACGTTACGAAACCACTGTAGGCCGTGCATTATTGTCAGATATCCTGCCGGCAGGGTTGTCATTCAGCACGATTGATAAGGCATTGAAGAAGAAAGAAATTTCAAAACTTATCAATGTGAGCTTCCGTAAAGTTGGCATCCGTGAAACCGTTATTTTCGCTGATAAACTGATGTACACAGGTTATTCATACGCAACTAAAGCGGGTATTTCTATCAGTATTAACGATATGTTAGTACCACCAGAAAAAGAGCAACTGATTGCTGCTGCGGATGCTGAAGTTAAAGAGATTGAAGACCAATACGTATCTGGTTTAGTCACGCAAGGTGAGCGCTATAACAAGGTTGTGGATATTTGGGGTCGTGCCGGTGACAAAGTCGCAGACGCCATGATGAAGCAACTTAAAGAAGAAGATGTTTTAGACGCGGATGGTAACCAAGTCAAAGACAAAGCAGGCAAAGTGCTACGTCAAGAGTCATTTAACGCTATTTATATGATGGCCGACTCTGGTGCGCGTGGTTCTGCAGCGCAGGTGCGTCAGTTAGCAGGTATGCGTGGTTTGATGGCGAAGCCAGATGGCTCTATCATTGAAACGCCAATTAAAGCGAACTTCCGTGACGGTTTGAACGTGTTGCAATACTTTATTTCAACCCATGGTGCACGTAAAGGCTTGGCTGATACGGCATTGAAAACAGCGAACTCCGGTTATTTGACACGTCGCTTGGTTGATGTAACACAAGACTTAGTGGTGACCGAACATGATTGCGGTACTGTTGATGGATTAGTGACCAAAGCTTTGGTTAAAGGTGGTGAAGTCATTGAGCCGTTGCATGATCGTATTTTAGGTCGTACCGCAGCACTTGATGTCATCAACCCTGAAACACAACAAGTTATCTACCCAGCAGGTACGCTATTGGGTGAAGACGAAGTTGAGCACATTGATGCGCTAGGTATCGATGAAGTGAAAGTGCGTACAGCGCTTACATGCGATACACGCTATGGTATTTGTGCTAAATGTTACGGTCGTGACTTAGGTCGTGGCAAGTTAATTAGCATGGGTGAAGCCGTAGGTGTGATTGCTGCACAGTCTATCGGTGAGCCAGGTACACAGTTGACCATGCGTACATTCCACATTGGTGGTGCGGTATCGCGTGCAGCTTCAGTATCACAAGTTGAAAGTAAATCGAACGGTGTGTTGAACTTCACTTCAACCATGCGCTATGTGACTAACGTACGTAATGAGCAAGTGGTAATTTCACGTAATGGTGAAGTTATTATTGCTGATGAAAATGGTCGCGAGCGTGAGCGTCATAAAGTGCCTTACGGTGCAACATTGCAGATCACCGATGGCAAAACAGTCAAAGCTGGTCAAGCCATTGCAACATGGGATCCACATACTCGCCCGATTGTTACAGAGTATGCAGGCTTCATCAAATTTGAAAACGTTGAAGAAGGTATCACTGTTGCCAAACAAATTGATGATGTGACAGGGTTGTCATCATTAGTGGTGATTGATCCGAAACAGCGTGCCGGTCAAACCAAAGGTTTACGTCCACAAGTTAAGCTGTTAGATGCAAATGGCGTAGAAGTAAAAATGGCGGGTAGCGATCAGTTGGTGAATGTAACATTCCAATTGGGTTGTATTATTACGGTTAAAGATGGTCAAGAAGTAGGTGTGGGTGAAGTGATCGCGCGTATTCCACAAGAGTCATCTAAAACCCGTGATATTACTGGGGGTCTGCCACGTGTAGCTGAGTTGTTTGAAGCGCGCTCACCAAAAGATGCGGGTATGTTGGCTGAAGTGACAGGTACTGTGTCGTTTGGTAAAGATACAAAAGGCAAACAACGCTTGGTCATTACAGACCTGGACGGTATTACCAATGAGTACTTGATTCCGAAAGATAAGCACGTGACGGCGCATGACGGTCAAGTGGTAACTAAAGGCGAAACCATCGTTGATGGCCCGGCTGAACCACAAGACATTTTGCGTCTTCAAGGTCGTGAAGCGTTGGCGCGTTACATCATTGATGAAGTGCAAGACGTGTATCGCTTACAAGGTGTTAAAATCAATGACAAGCATATTGAGGTTATTGTGCGTCAAATGTTACGTCGTGTACGTGTAACGGATGCAGGCGATACTGGCTTCATCTTGGGTGAGCAAGTTGAACGTGCTGATTTGCTGACTGAAAATGAAAAAATCGTTGCGCAAGACAAATGTCCTGCGAGTTTTGAATATGTGTTGCTCGGTATTACTAAAGCATCATTGTCAACAGATTCATTTATTTCAGCAGCATCGTTCCAAGAAACAACCCGTGTACTTACAGAGGCTGCCATTTTAGGTAAACGTGATGAATTGCGTGGTCTGAAAGAAAATGTCATTGTGGGTAGATTGATTCCAGCAGGCACTGGCTTGGCTTACCATGAAGCACGCAAGCGCGCCGCGGTTGCAGGCGGTGTGCCAAAGGCTGCAACTCCAGTGCCAGAAGTGGCGTTAGAAACTGAAGCATTAGCGGTAGAAGTGACGCCAGAAGTGAGTAGTGAAACAGCGGCAGAATAAAATCAAACAATTTAAGTCTTGACAATAAAAGTCAGGCTAAATAGAATGCTGAGTTTTTCAGGATGGTATAATTGTCATCGATGACATTATCATCCTGATTTATTCTGCATGACATTGAATTTATTCTGCAGTTAAATGTAAATTTTATTAGAGAACATAATTAGAGGTTATAGGCAATGCCAACCATCAATCAGTTAATACGTAAGCCACGCGCTAAAGTGGTTACAAAAAGTAAAGTGCCGGCACTTGAATCTTGCCCACAAAAACGCGGTGTTTGCACACGTGTTTACACTACTACACCTAAAAAGCCGAACTCAGCTTTGCGTAAGGTTGCCAAAGTGCGCCTGACCAACGGCTACGAAGTGATTAGCTACATCGGTGGTGAAGGCCATAACTTGCAAGAGCATAGCGTGGTGTTGCTACGCGGTGGTCGTGTGAAAGATTTGCCAGGTGTGCGTTACCATATGGTGCGTGGTAGTTTGGATACGGCAGGTGTTAAAGATCGTAAACAATCACGTTCTAAATACGGTGCTAAACGTCCTAAAGCTGTTAAAGCTAAGTAGTTTTATTATATAGCGGCTAACCCAAAGCCTTGCTCAAGCAGTTGCTAGCAAAACATAAGTAGAGAATAGAGAAAATCATGCCAAGACGTAGAGAAGTCCCCAAGCGCAACATTCTTCCAGATCCAAAATTTGGAAGTCAAGAAGTGTCTAAATTTGTAAACGTGCTAATGACAGGCGGTAAAAAATCTGTAGCTGAGCGTATTTTGTACGGTGCATTTGACCAAATAACAGTTAAAACCGGAAAGGATGCCTTGGAGGTGTTTACGCTTGCTTTGACAAATTTACGCCCGCTAGTAGAGGTTAAAAGCCGCCGTGTTGGTGGTGCTAACTATCAGGTGCCTGTTGAAGTGCGTCCGAGCCGTCGTAGTGCTTTGGCGATGCGTTGGATGCGTGATGCAGCGCGTAAGCGTGGTGAGAAATCTATGGGCCTGCGTTTGGCTGCCGAGTTGGTTGAGGCTTCTGAAGGTCGCGGTTCTGCAATGAAGAAGCGTGAAGAAGTTCACCGTATGGCAGAAGCTAATAAAGCGTTCTCGCATTTTAGATTCTAGTACGCATTTAGATTTTAGTAATAGATTTTAAGTAGCCTAAGTGTATTAACTTGGGCTAACTGCTCTTTAAGAATTTAAGCAATAATATTAAGTAAAGGTAATAGCCGTGGC
>MHBU01000026.1:13640-15775 GCA_001803395.1 Methylotenera sp. RIFCSPLOWO2_02_FULL_45_14
ACGCTACCGTAACATTGGTATTTCTGCGCATATTGATGCAGGTAAAACTACCACTACAGAACGTATTTTGTTTTACACAGGTGTAAATCACAAAATTGGTGAGGTGCATAACGGTGCTGCCACCATGGATTGGATGGAGCAAGAGCAAGAGCGCGGTATTACCATTACTTCAGCGGCTACTACCTGCTTCTGGAAAGGTATGGCTGGTCAATTTGATCAGCACCGTATTAATATTATTGATACTCCAGGCCACGTTGACTTTACGATTGAAGTAGAGCGCTCAATGCGTGTGCTTGATGGCGCATGTATGGTTTACTGTGCTGTAGGTGGTGTGCAACCACAATCTGAAACTGTATGGCGTCAAGCTAATAAATACAAAGTGCCGCGTTTAGCGTTCGTGAATAAAATGGATCGCGCTGGTGCTGACTTCTTCAAAGTGTACGATCAAATGCGCGCACGTCTAAAAGCTAATCCTGTTCCTTTGCAAGTGCCGATTGGTGCTGAAGAGAAATTCGAAGGCGTTGTTGACCTGATTAAAATGAAAGCTATTTATTGGGATGAAGCTTCGCAAGGGATGAAGTTTGATTACCGCGAAATTCCTGCTGATTTAAAAGCGACATGCGATAAATGGCGCGAAAACATGGTGGAATCTGCCGCTGAGGCTTCTGAAGAGTTGATGAATAAATACCTTGAAGAAGGTGATTTGTCGGAAGCTGATATTTTGGCGGGCTTGCGTCAGCGTACGATTGCCTTTGAAATCGTACCGATGGTGTGCGGTTCAGCCTTTAAGAACAAAGGCGTGCAAGCGATGTTGGATAAAGTCATTGAGTTGATGCCAGCGCCAACTGACATTCCGCCAACTAAAGCTGAAGATGGTGATGGTAATGAAATTCGTCTTAAAGCTTCAGATGATGAAAAATTCTCTGCATTAGCCTTTAAAATTATGACTGATCCATTTGTAGGCCAGCTGATTTTCTTCCGCGTTTACTCTGGTGTGATTAACGCAGGCGACACTGTTTACAATCCTATCAAAGGCAAAAAAGAACGTATCGGCCGCATTGTGCAAATGCACGCCAATACGCGTGAGCCTTTAACTGAGGTGCGTGCAGGCGATATTGCTGCCGCTATTGGTTTGAAAGATGCAACTACCGGCGATACGCTATGTAGTGTGAATGATGAAATTATCTTAGAGCGCATGATATTCCCTGAACCAGTGATTCACGTTGCTGTAGAGCCAAAAACAAAAGCTGACCAAGAGAAAATGGGCGTTGCTTTAAATCGCTTGGCGCAAGAAGATCCTTCATTCCGCGTTAAAACAGATGAAGAAACTAATCAAACGATCATTTCAGGTATGGGTGAATTGCATCTTGAGATTTTAGTGGACCGTATGCGTCGCGAATTTAACGTGGAAGCTAACGTTGGTGCGCCGCAAGTGGCTTACCGTGAAGCGATTAAGAAATCTGTTGAAGTTGAGGGTAAATTTGTTAAGCAATCTGGTGGTAAGGGTCAGTATGGTCATGTTTGGTTAAAAATGGAACCAAATGAGCCAGGTAAAGGCTTTGAGTTCATTGATCAAATCAAAGGCGGTACTGTTCCGCGCGAATTCATTCCTGCCGTTGAAAAAGGTCTGCGTGAAACAATTCCATCCGGCGTTTTGGCTGGTTTTCCAGTGGTAGATGTCAAAGTGACCTTGTTTGATGGTTCTTACCATGATGTTGACTCGAATGAAAACGCATTTAAAATGGCGGCTTCAATCGGCTTTAAAGACGGTATGCGTAAAGCTGACCCAATCTTGCTAGAGCCTATGATGGCGGTTGAAATTGAAACGCCAGAAGATTACATGGGCGACATTATGGGTGACTTGTCATCACGTCGCGGCATGATTCAAGGTATGGAAGATAACGCAACGGGTAAAGTTATTCGTGCAGAAGTGCCATTGGCTGAAATGTTCGGTTATTCAACTACCGTACGCTCATTGTCACAAGGTCGTGCAAGTTACAGCATGGAATTTAAGCACTACACAGAAGCACCGAGAAACGTGGCGGAAGCCATCATGAATAAGAAGTAATTAAAACTATTCTTAAAATTTTAAATTTAAAGGAAAATTGAAATGGCAAAAGGTAAATTTGAACGTA
>MHBU01000027.1:0-123960 GCA_001803395.1 Methylotenera sp. RIFCSPLOWO2_02_FULL_45_14
TACATGCGTAGCAACATATTGCACCAGTCTTGCGCTTCAGTACCGCCGCTGCCTGATTGAAACTCAATGAAACAATTATTTGCGTCCATTGGCTGCGAAAACATGCGCTTAAATTCCATGTCGGCGATTTGTTTTTCCAGTGCTTCAGAATCTGTGGCAACACTGAATAATGTATCGTCATCATTTTCTTCACGCGCCATATCAAACAGCTCTTGCGCGTCCTTTAAGCCAATTTGCAGGCTGCTTAAAGACTCTACAATTAAGCTTAATTCGCGTTTTTCTTTGCCTAATGCCTGGCTTTTTGCATTATCGTTCCAGACTTTTGGGTCTTCTAATAACCCGTTCACTTCTTCTAGGCGTTGAGATTTGGTTTCAATGTCAAAGATACCCCCGAAGGGCGTTGTTGCGCTCGCTTAAATCAACCAGACGATTAGCGATAATATTGAGTTGTTCAGCTTCCATGGCTTTGTATATGTTTCTAATTATGTATTTCTAAAAAATGCCATTATACAGTAAAGGCTTACGTGCTTTTATGTTGGCTGGACTGTGGGTGAGCATACTGAACCAGCCGAAGGGAAACCCCCACCCCTAAGCTTAGGGAACGGGAATAAAGGAACGGCGATTCGTGGTTAGATTGCTTTTACTACTTCGCCATCTTCTTTTACAAACTCACCGATATTTGAGTTTTCCAAAATATCCAACACCAGCTCAGACGGACGACATAACTTAACGCCTTTTGTAGTCACCACTATTGGACGGTTAATTAAAATCGGGTGCTGCAGCATGGCGTCAATCAGTGCATCTTCAGACAAGCTAGGTTTATCTAAACCAAGCTCAGCAAAAGGCGTGCCTTTTTCACGTAATAAAGCACGTACACCGCCACCCATTGCTGTAATTAGCTGCACTAACTTATCACGCGTTGGTGGCGTTTTCAAGTACTCAATCACCTCAGGCTCTACACCGCTGGCACGTATCATGGCCAAAGTATTACGTGATGTGCCGCAAGCAGGGTTATGATAAATCGTTACTTTATTCATTATTTTCTCTTATCAAGACTTTATTTAATGTCACACAAATTTTAACCGCAAATAGATCACATCATCTTAAAAAGTTAAGTTTTTATAGATTAAATCTCTCGCAGATTTAAGCCCGTACGGTTAAACTTATTGAAATTATAAAAATGCAACAAAACTGTAACAATTAGGGAGATAAAACATGGCTAACGCTACATTTGGTCGATTGATGACTGCAATCACACCGCGTAACGATAATTATTTTGTACTGTTTAACAACTTAGCGGATTGCGCCGTACGCGGCTCCAAAGTGCTGGCTATGATGACGGCCATAAGTGATGCGGATAACTTTGATGAGCACTTTGCCCAAATTCGTAAAATTGAATCTGAAGCAGATGAATACACCAAAGAAATTCTGCTCTCCCTGCATAAAACCTTTATTACCCCGTTTGATCGCCGCGAAATTCGCGAGCTTGCGATGGCGCTAGATGACATTATTGACTACATGGAAGACATTCCACAAAGTGCCAAAATCTACGGTCGCTCTAGCTTTACACCTGAAATGGTGGCACTGGCACAAATTTTATTGCGCGCTTCAGAAAAAGTAAGAGAAACCGTGCATATGTTGTCTGACATGAAGAATGCCGAGCGAATTTTACACAATTGCGAAGAAATTAGCCTCATTGAAGGTGAGGGAGACCATGTGATGCGCGCTGGCATGCAGCGCTTGTTTGCTGAAGAATCTGATGCGCGTACACTGATCCGCTCAAAAGAACTTTATGACTTGTTTGAAGAAGCGATTGATAGCTGTCAAGACGTAGCCGATGTGATTCATGGTGTGGTGTTAGAGCGCATCTAAGGGGTTACAAACATGGATCACGCAATTCTTATCATAGCGTTGCTCGTGGTGGTGGCTCTCATATTCGACTTTATGAACGGCTTTCACGACGCGGCAAACTCTATTGCACTCATGGTTTCTACACGTTTACTTACGCCGCAAGCCGCGGTATTGTGGGCCGCATTTTTTAACTTTATTGCTTTTCTAATATTTGGTACAGCCGTAGCCAAAATGGTCGGTGCCGGCATTATCTCTAAAGAGACCATAGACAATGCCGTGGTATTTGGCGCGCTTAGCGGGGCCATTATCTGGAATCTGATTACTTGGTGGTTCGGTATTCCGTCATCGTCATCGCATGCGCTGGTAGGTGGCTTGGTAGGCGCTGGTGTCGCTAAAGCGGGCACAGGTGCAATTGTTGCGGCAGGCCTCATTAAAACATCAGCGGCGATTATTCTTTCACCCTTATTTGGCATGTTGCTTGCGCTACTACTCATGGTGAGCGTGCTTTGGTTATTTGAAAAATCATCGCCTTACCCTGCTGAAAGAAGATTTAACAAACTACAATTTGTTTCAGCCTCATTTTACAGCTTAGGTCATGGTGGTAACGATGCACAAAAAACCATGGGAATTATTACCGCGCTGCTTTTTGCAAATGGCTATCAAACCGACTTTGAAATACAAACCTGGGTCATTCTTTCATGCCATGCCATGATGGCATTAGGCACGCTATTTGGTGGCTGGCGCATTGTGCGCACGATGGGTATGGGCATTACGCGCATTCGTCCATCAGGCGGATTTTGTGCACAAACCTCTGGCGCCATTGCGCTATCTCTTGCCACTGCGTTAGGCATCCCAGTGTCAACCACACACACCATTACTGGGGCGATCATTGGCGTAGGCTTGTCTCGCCGCGCATCTGCCGTACGTTGGGGTTTAGCTTCTCGTATTGTGTGGGCATGGGTGCTGACCATTCCATGTGCGGGCTTAATGGCTGCAGTAGCTTATCACTTTGGACGTACTTTTTTGTAATAGCTTAATGTTTCGAGCATGTAAGTAAAAAAAGACCTCCTTAGAGACCTTTTTACTTGCTTCAATTTTTGTCATAAACTTGTCATATTTGGTGTTTACAATCCACATCAGTTTAAAAAGCTAACTTGACTTAGGAATCTAGGTCACTTAAAAAAACCAGTTTAATTTTGATGGAGATTTTATGAACACAATGCTTACCAAATCACTACGTATTGCAGCTTTAGTTGCAGCTACATTTTCAACTTCACACGTGCTTGCCGCAGAAAAAATCATCAAAATTGATGGCTCAAGCACGGTTTACCCAATTTCTGAAGCCATGGCTGAAGAGTTTCAAAAAGCAACAAAAACTAAAGTGACGGTAGGTGAATCTGGCACTGGCAGCGGCTTTAAGAAATTTTGCCGTGGTGAAACCGATATTTCTGATGCTTCACGCCCGATTGCACAAAAAGAAATTGATGCCTGTAAGGAAGCTGGCATTCAGTTTATTGAGTTACCAATTGCTTTTGATGCTTTAACTGTTGTAGTCAACTCAAAAAATGATTGGGTAAAAAGCCTAAGCGTAGATGAATTAAAAAATATATGGAAACCAGGTTCAAATGTTAAAAACTGGAAGCAAGTAAATGCTGCTTACCCAGATAAAGCCATGCCTTTATTCGCACCAGGCACAGCCTCTGGTACCTTTGATTACTTTACTGAAGCGGTTAACGGCAAATCAAAATCCAGCCGTACCGACTTTACGCCATCAGAAGATGACAACGTTCTAGTGCAAGGTGTTGCAGGCAATGTAGGGGCCTTGTCTTATTTTGGCATGGCGTATTATGAAGAAAATAAGGACAAATTGAGAGCGATCCCTATTTCTGCCAAAGCGGGTGGTCCAGCCGTGCTTCCTTCAGCAGCAACAGTAGAAAATGGTACATACCAACCACTGTCGCGCCCAATTTTCATCTACGTTAATGCAACGGCAGCGGCCTTTAAACCTGAAGTAAAAGCCTTTGTAAACTTCTACTTAGAACATGCGCCTAAATTAGTTGCAGAAGTGAAATATGTACCACTACCAGCTGATGATTACGCTGCGGTAAAAGCGCACTTTAAAGCACTGAAACCAGGCAGTGGTTTTGGTGGTAAAAATGAAGTGGGCATTAAAGTTAAAGATTTGATCAACAGAATTAAATAAGTAGTTCAAGCAAAAAAGGGCGGCATACGCCGCCCTTTTTTTATTAAGTACGTTTATCAAACTGTTTAATATCGTTACAATCATAAAAGTCTCTATATGAACACCGCAACCAATATGCTCAACAATGCTACAGCTTTACAAATTAGCCCACGTCTGGCTAAAAATATACGCAGAAATTTCAAAGAACGCATCATCGAGCTTATTTTAATGCTGGCTGCGCTTTCTGCAGTATTCACGACATTTGCCATTGTGGCGATTCTTTTATATGAGTCTTTCGGCTTCTTTAAATCAGTTTCATTAGTTGAGTTTTTTACTGGTACTCAATGGACGCCGCTGTTTGAAGATGCACATTACGGCATTATGCCTTTAATCGCTGGTACGCTCACCACATCATTCGTAGCGCTTGCGGTTGCAGTACCCGTAGGCACCATTACGGCGATTTATCTTTCTGAGTTTGCCTCGCATAAAACACGTGAAATTACCAAACCAATTTTAGAGTTATTAGTGGGCGTACCAACCATTGCATTTGGTTACTTTGCCTTACTTTTTGTCACACCACTTTTGCAAAAAATATTTCCAGAATTACCCGGCTTTAACATGCTAAGCGCGGGATTGGTGATGGGCGTGATGATCGTGCCATACATTGCATCAGTGGCTGAAGATGCAATGCGCGCTGTGCCTATGAGTATGCGCGAAGGCTCTTATGCGATGGGCGCAACCCGCTTTCAAACCGCACTCAGGGTGGTCACACCCGCCGCGACTTCAGGCATTGTGGCGGCTTACATTTTGGCGATTTCTCGCGCAGTGGGTGAAACGATGGTAGTAGCAGTAGCGGCTGGTCAACAACCTAATCTAACGTTTGACCCGACGGAAGGTGCCGCCACCATTACCGCCTATATTGTGCAAGTGGCCATGGGCGATTTACCCCATGCCAGCATTGGTTATCAAAGTATCTTTGCCGCTGGTTTAGTATTGTTTGTCATGACATTATGTTTCAACATTCTTGGTCACGTGGTACGTAAGAAATACAGGGAGCAATACTAATGGCACTACCTATCTCGCAAACCAAAGCCTCTGTGCTTGAAAATTTAGACGCCGTGCGCGCGATGATTCGCCGCCACAAACGCAATGACATTGTTTTTGCTACAATTGGCTTGCTGGCCTTAATGCTTGGGCTTTTGACATTACTCACCTTATTTGTTAACTTAGTAATGGACGGTTATCCACGTTTTAATCTACAGTTTCTTAGCGACTTTCCTTCTCGTCGCGCTGGCAGTGCAGGCTTATTGTCGGCATGGGTGGGTTCTGCACTCATCATGATCGTAACCTTTTTAACTGCAGTTCCCGTAGGCGTTGCGGCTGGTTTATATCTGGAAGAATATGCGCCTAAAAACTGGTTCTCAGACCTGATTGAAATCAACGTTTCTAATCTTGCCGGTGTGCCTTCTATTATTTATGGCTTGCTCGCTTTGGGCTTATTTGTTTACGGCTTAGATTTAGGTCAAAGTATTTTAACCGCGGGTTTAACGCTAGGCTTGTTAATCTTGCCGATTGTGATTGTTTCTACCCGTGAAGCGATACGCAGTATTCCAGTGGCAATTCGTGAAGCCGCGTATGCGGTGGGCGCCACTAAGTGGCAAGTAGTTAGCGACCACGTTGTTAAGTATTCACAAGGCGGCATTTTAACTGGCGTGATTATTGGCATGTCGCGCGCGATAGGTGAAACTGCGCCGATTATCACCATTGGTGCGCTCACTTTCATTGCCTTCTTGCCACCATCGCCAATTTCTGATGTTGCGCCTTACCTTAATTTTGAATGGCTGAGTTCTAGCTTTACCGTGTTACCCATTCAAATGTTTAACTGGCTATCACGCCCAGACCACGCCTTTCATATCAATGCGGCGGCAACTGGTGCCATTATTATTGTGGTCACGCTATTGATGAATGGAACGGCCATTTACTTACGTTATAAGATTCGTAAAAACATCAAATGGTAAATGTTTGAATATTACAAAGTAACTTGTAAAATAATTAGGAAAAATATGGTTAACACCTCTACACCACTAAAAGCTGAATCAAAAGATCTCAACTTTTATTATGCAAACGGTCACCAAGCGCTTAAAAGCGTGAGTATGCCTTTGTATGAAAATAAAATTACCGCTCTGATTGGCCCTTCTGGCTGCGGTAAATCTACTTTTTTACGCTGCTTTAACCGTATGCATGATTTGTACCCTGGCAATAAGTATGAGGGTCAAATCGTGATGCATCCTGATAACACCAATGTGTTAGCCGCAGGGGTTGACCCGATTGAAGTGCGCATGCGCATTAGCATGGTGTTTCAAAAACCCAATCCATTTCCTAAAACTATTTTCGAGAACGTCGCATACGGTTTACGTGTGCGTGATGAAAAAAACAAACGTGTCGTGGCGGATAAAGTAGAAGAAGCGCTTAAAGGTGCTGCACTATGGAATGAAGTTAAAGACCGTTTAAACGACTTAGCTTTTAACTTGTCTGGCGGCCAACAACAGCGTTTATGTATTGCGCGCGCATTGGCAACAGACCCAGAAATCATGCTGTTTGATGAGCCGACTTCTGCGCTAGACCCCATTGCTACCGCCAATATTGAAGAGTTAATGAGTGAGCTCAAAAATAAACTCACTATTTTAGTGGTTACCCACAATATGCAACAAGCCGCGCGTGTTTCGGATTTCACCGCTTATATGTATTTAGGTGAAATGATTGAATACGGCGATACCGATGTAATTTTTACACGCCCGACGCGTAAAGAAACTGAGGATTACATTACCGGTAAATTTGGTTAAGCTGGCTAGCTGATTCTGCTTTAACACCAACAAAACAGCCAACTTAATGTTGGCTGTTTTGTTGTACAGTGACCAATGTTTATCAAAGCGCCAATATCAAGCCAATAAAATACCTTAGCTATAAAAACCGCTTAAACGCTCAGTTGCTGACGCGTACTTTTAGCTTTAAGCACTTGAACCTCTTGTTGAACGGTAAGTTGGTTACTCTTCAATTGACTATAAAACTTCAACATACGCTCTGCTTGCAATTTGGCGGTCCATTGAGCTATCACATAAACTTTAGCGCGACATCCTAGCTCAAACCTTTCTTCAGGGTTCAACAACAATTGATACACTTTTTCAGCAAATTTTATTGTATCGTCCACAGCAATCAACGCGCCTTGCCCTTCTACCAAAATTGAAACCGTGCCTAATTCAGCAATCGCCACTACTGGCGTGCCTTGCGCCATGGCCTCTAATAACACTAAACCCTGCGTCTCGCTTTTAGATGCAAATACAAATACATCGGCAGCTTGATAGCATGCATTTAGCTCTTTATTGCGATCTAAATATCCAATGAATTTAATATTATTTTCTAACCCTAACGTTTTAGCCAGTTGATGCAAGCTCGCCTCTGCCGGGCCTTCACCTGTCACTACCAGTAACACATCCGGGCGCTGCTCAATCAAAACTTTGGTCATTTCCAGCAAAAAGTTGATGTTCTTCTCAAAGGCTACTCGACCCACGTATAGCAGCATGGGGCGATCTAAAGTGATTCCATATTTTGTTCTAAACGCTTTACCATCGGCCTCCTTAAAACTATGCGCCTGCAATCCGGTGGGAATAACATCGGATAACACTTTTACGCCGTAACCGCGCAACACATCTAACATGGGTTGTGATGGCGCAACAATCGCATCGACCGCATTGCATTGGCGCTTAGATATCATTCTGGCCATACCGCGCGCCATCATCTTAGGTATCCAAGGTAGGTAGTGATGCAAATAATCTTCAAAAAAAGTGTGGTAGGTTTCCACACAAGGCACACTTAATTCACGTGCTAATTTAAGCCCCAGATAATGCGCTACAAAAGGGGTATGCACATGCACAATGTCGTAATTTTCTAGACGTAGTTCTGGCAAGCGATTGACCACCTCACCATATTTCATCAATTTATCTTCTGGATCAAAGTAAATGCTGCGTGCCGGGATACGCTTAATCCATGCATCATCTTGCGTTGAAATACCGTAATTTGGGGCAATCAAATGTACCTCATGCCCCAAATTTTGCATCTGCTCCACAAACGTTCTAATTGAAGTTGACACCCCATTGATACGCGGGAAATAGACATCTGATATAAATAATATTTTCATTAGTATTGCAGGCCTCATCTATTAGATAAATCAACAAGATAGGCAAAATATAACCATGCAATGTGACAGTTTAATGAATATGTTACGAGAGAGCATTTCAAATTCAATAACTAAGGAGATATGTGCTTACCCTATTAGCAAAGACAATGTCGCAATCGATGCGCCGATTAAAGCACCGGCCAACACATCGCTAGGATAATGCAACCCTAGCACCACGCGTGATAACGCGACCATGATAGTGAATGGCACTAAAATAATGGATAGCTCAGGATAGTAATTTAGCGCCACCACACTAAATACCACTGCATGCAAAGTATGGCCTGAAGGAAAACTAAATTTATCCAGTGGCGTACCGGTTAAACAAATATCCTGACGCACTTCAAACGGGCGGGGGCGTAAAGTTTTACCTTTTAACCATTTATACAGCAAGGTACCTGATAAACCTGCTGCTAGCATGTGTAACACTGGCTGCAGTCCTTCGCTGCTCTTGATCAGCAAAATGCCGACCATTAGTGCATACCAAAACACGCCATCGCCAAGACGGCTTGCAAATCTAAAGCTGTTGCGTATTAGCTTGTACTGACTAGTATGATTCACTGCAACACATACATTGCTATCCAACTGATGCATGCGGTGCATGTATAAGCGCATATTAAACGACATCTTTCACCTCCAATTGACTTAAATTGAGGCTAGCTTGTCATTTCAAAATGAATATTTAATGAATGAAATATGAAGGTTTGTTGAATTGGATGCAGCAACACCTATAGCTGACTTTAAGCTGATGCATCAAAACTCATTAAAAAGCGGCCTGTGTCACTACATCGGCAATTTTCTGCGCTAAGGCTCTCACCTGCGACTGATTTTCACCTTCTACCATCACGCGAATTTTAGGCTCGGTACCTGATGCTCTGAGTAATACCCGCCCCGTATCCTTTAGTTCAGCCTCAGCTAATTTAACTGCATTTTGAATATCACGATGTGCGTTTAAATCAATTTTTTGTTGCGTGGTCACGTTAATTAACACTTGCGGATATAGTGTTAAATCCGCACTTAATTGCCCTAATGTTTTTTTACTTTGAATTACTGCATGCAATACCTGCAAGGCGGCAATAATGCCATCACCACTACTGTGCTTATCAAGCGTTAATATATGTCCGGAGTTCTCGCCACCTAACTGCCAGTTATTTTGATTGAGCAACTCCAGCACATAACGATCACCCACTTTAGCACGCGCAAAAGGAATATGCATTACGGCAAGTTTATGTTCTAAGGCCAGGTTCGTCATTAACGTACCAGCCACGCCCCCTTGTAGAATGCCGCTTTGTTGGCGTGCCGCTGCAATGATATAAAGCAACTCGTCACCATCTAATAGGCGTCCTTCATGATCTACCATCATCACCCGGTCACCATCGCCATCAAATGCAATGCCTAAATCGGCTTGATGCTCAACCACCGCTTTTTGCAAGGCTTGTGGATGTGTAGAACCAACCTGTTCGTTAATGTTTAAGCCATCTGGCTTATTGCCAATGGCAATTACCTCGGCACCTAGCTCATGAAACACGGGCGGCGCCACATGATAAGTGGCACCATGTGCACAATCTAAAACAATTTTTAATCCACGCAGGTCAAGCTGACTGGGAAATGTACTTTTACAAAACTCAATATATCGCCCTGCGGCATCATCAATACGGCGCGCTTTACCTAACTTTGCCGATTCCATGACCTGCATAGGCTCATCAAGCGCTGCCTCAATAGCATGCTCCACTTCATCAGGTAATTTAGTACCGAGGCTTGAGAAAAATTTAATGCCGTTATCGTAAAAAGGATTATGCGATGCAGAAATAACAATACCAGCCTGTGCACGCAAAGCGCGAGTAAGATAAGCCACCGCAGGCGTGGGCATTGGCCCCGTTAACAACACGTCAACGCCGGCAGCAGATAAGCCAGCCTCTAAAGCAGCTTCAAGCATGTAGCCAGAAATTCGCGTATCTTTACCAATCAGCACGGCTGGATGTGCGCCCTTCGCTAAATGACTATCCAACCCTGTCAGCACACGCCCAGCGGCATAACCTAAGCGCATCATAAAATCAGGGGTAATCGGTGCCTCACCAACACGACCACGAATACCATCAGTGCCAAAATATTTCTTGCTCATGCTTTATCCTTGATTTAACGCTACGATTCAACTTCATTGATTTTTAACAAAATATAATTACTCAATCAAAATCATGGTAACCACTTTGAGCGCATCGACCGTCGCTTTTACATCATGCACACGTACTATTTTCGCACCTTTCATTGCAGAGATTACTGAAGCAGCAATGCCTGCATACAATCGTTGCGACTCATCACCACCCGCTATTTTCCCTAACACCGCCTTGCGAGAAAGCCCCACCAAAAGCGGTTGTCCAATATTGGCTAAATCATCTAAATGCTGGATAAGCGCGATATTATGAGCCGTCGTCTTTCCAAAACCAAAGCCAGGGTCAAGCAAAATGCGCTCGCGAGCGATGCCATGCGCTATTGCGGCATGCAACCTATCCGTTAAAAACTGCTTAACCTCACTCACGACGTCGGTATAGCTTGGGTTTAATTGCATTGTTTGCGGTGTGCCTTGCATGTGCATCAAACATACACCAACATGGCTATTAGCTACAATTTCAAGCGCACTGTCTTTACCATTATCTTCTTGCAGGGCACGGACATCATTCACAATATCAATACCTGCTGCAATGGCCGCACGCATCACCTCGGGCTTATACGTATCAATTGAAAGTGGTATGGTTGATACCGCACTCAACGCTTCAATGACTGGAATTACTCGGTTTAATTCTTCATCCAAGCTCACAGCGGTTGCACCTGGTCGGGTTGATTCCCCACCAATATCCAGGATATCAGCACCTTCATCTATCAACTTAAGCGCATGCTCAACGGCTAAAGCAGTAGAGGCGTACCGGCCACCGTCAGAAAATGAATCCGGCGTTACATTGACAATACCCATGACATGGGGGCGATTTAGATTGAGTTGGTATTTACCGCAAATAAATTGAGAGTAAGCGTGCATGCATCATTATACTTAATAAAAAGGGCTAGAAATATCTAGCCCTTTTGTGTTTTTAAAAAATCAAAAAAATCTAAGTTTTAGCCGCTGGCTGTGGTGCAGGCGCTGCACTAGCATCTGGCGAGCCAGCATCTTTTGTGGGCGTTATCTTGCTTTGACTAGGTTTAGGTGGGCGCACTGGCAACCCCGCCATGATGTCATTGATTTGATCAGCGTCTATCGTTTCATATTCCATCAACGCCGCCGTCATTGCCTCAACTTTATCACGATTATCCTCAAGCAATTTACGTGCAACGCCATATTGCTCATCCAAAATACGGCGAATTTCAGCATCTACTTTCTGCTGCGTGGCTTCAGACACTGTTTTAGAACTCATGCTGCCAAAGAAAGAATCCTGCTCACTACCTGTGTACACCATAATGCCCATGGCATCACTCATGCCGTAACGCGTTACCATGTCGCGAGCTAACTTAGTCGCACGTTCAAAATCATTAGAAGCACCCGTTGACATTTGATGCATAAAAATTTCTTCAGCTATCCGACCGCCAAACAAAATAGAAATTTCTTCTAACATTTTATCTTTGTAATTACTGATACGATCAAACTCAGGTAATTGCCAAGTTAACCCCAACGCCCAACCACGTGGCATGATAGTGACCTTATGCACAGGATCAGCCTTAGGTAATAGTTTCGCTACCACCGCATGGCCAGATTCATGGTACGCGGTATTACGACGCTCCTCATCTCGCATCACCATTGATTTACGCTCAGGGCCCATAAAGATTTTATCTTTGGCATCTTCAAAGTCTTGCATATCGACAGTACGCTTATTGCGACGTGCAGCAAATAAAGCAGCTTCGTTCACTAAGTTGGCTAAATCAGCGCCACTAAAGCCCGGTGTACCACGTGCCAGAATATCCGCTTTTACATCCACATCAATGGGTACCTTTCGCATGTGCACCAACAGAATTTGCTCGCGGCCTTTAATGTCAGGCAACCCTACCATCACTTGTCGGTCAAAACGGCCTGGGCGTAACAAGGCTTTATCCAGCACATCCGCTCTATTGGTTGCGGCAATCACAATCACGCCTGAATTAGGCTCAAAGCCATCCATTTCCACTAACATTTGGTTGAGTGTTTGTTCACGCTCATCGTTACCGCCACCAGTGCCTGCGCCACGGCTACGACCTACCGCATCAATTTCATCAATAAAAATAATGCATGGTGCATTCTTTTTAGCGGTTTCAAACATATCGCGTACACGTGATGCGCCTACGCCGACAAACATTTCAACAAAGTCAGACCCTGAAATCGTAAAAAACGGCACTTTAGCTTCACCCGCAATTGCGCGAGCGATCAGGGTTTTACCCGTACCAGGAGGACCTACCAGCAAAACACCACGTGGAATACGTCCACCTAGCTTCTGAAATTTTGTTGGCTCTCGCAAAAACTCAACCAGCTCAAACACTTCTTCTTTTGCTTCATCGCAACCGGCAACATCAGCAAAGGTTGTTTGATTGTTACCTTCATCTAATTGGCGTGCTTTACTTTTACCAAAAGAAAAGGGACCGCCGCCTTTACCGCCACCTTGCATTTGACGCATGAAAAAGACCCAAACACCAATGAGCAAAATCATAGGGAACCATGAAACAAAAATACTCATGAGGAATGACTGTTCCTCATCTGGCTTAGCTTCAACCGTCACATTATTTTTAAGCAAGTCTGAGATCAGCCACGGGTCTGATGGTGCATAAGAGGTAAATTTTTTGCCATCTTGCGTGGTTCCGCGCAATACGCGCCCATCAATTTGCACTTTAGCAATACGTCCGTCTTTAACTTCTTGAATAAATTGAGAATATACAACTTGATTGTCAGCGCTAGTTTTAACGCCAGACAGGTTGAATACTGCCATCAATATCATGGCAATGGCTAACCAAATGGCTACATTCTTAAATACATTATTCAAAATTTATTTCCTTTATCAACAACACTTGCGATATTAGTCTAAGCATTCATAGACTTTTTAGTAGATTAACCCAATTTTTAGGGTTTGCGACCTAGGCCCAACAAATAAACTTCACTACTTCTATCGCGTGATGCTTTGGGTTTACGTGTGACTACTTTATCAAACATTGAGCGCATGTTTTGTAAGATTTCATCAAATCCTGCGCCTATAAATACCTTGACCAAAAAATTGCCACTTGGTTTCAACCGCTCTCGACTAAAGTCTAGCGCCAACTCAGTCAGGTACGCTGCACCCGCCTGATCTACATCTTTAACACCACTGATATTGGGTGCCATATCTGCAATTACAAGATCAACTTGAACATTATTTAATTTTTCTTCCAGCAGCCTTAGCACCGACTCCTCACGAAAATCGCCTTGTATAAATGTAACGCCGCCGATTGGCTGCATATCTAAAATGTCTAACGCAATGACTTTTCCGTGACCTTTTAAACGTTGCACAGCAACTTGCGACCAACTACCCGGGGCTGAGCCTAAGTCCACTATCGTCATGCCTGGTTTGATGAGCTTATCTTTATCATCAATTTCCATCAACTTATAGGCGGCGCGCGCACGGTAGCCGTCTTTCTGCGCAAGTTTCACATAGGGGTCATTCAGATGCTCTAGCATCCAGGCTTTACTGGTACGTGTGGGTTTCATGGTAGATACTTTTCATTGCTGATACGACGTCATCCAATAAACATTGCTTCGTGTTAAAATAAACAACTATTTAATCCTGTAAGAACTTAATGAAACTAAGCACTAAACAAATCGCGCATTTACGCGGCCTTGCACATAACCTAAACCCGGTCGTGATGATAGGTAACAACGGGCTCACTGAAAATGTAATTAAAGAGATTGAGCTTAACTTAAACGCGCATGAACTGATCAAAATACAAGTTGCTGGTGATGACCGTGCTGTACGTAAAACTATTTTTGATGAAATTTGCAGCAAAACCAGCGCGATTGCCGTGCATCACATTGGCAAACAGTTAGTATTTTATCGTCCAAGTAGCACCATCAAAGAAAGTGCGAAAGTAGTAATCCCTAAACTTTAAAGCGTATTTATTCTCAAGTAGATTAGCGCGCTTTTAATACCATGACTATCGCCAGTATGCATTCAATTAAATAAGCCATACTTGCAACGCCGTGCCAGGTTTTAAATCGGTCAGCAAATACACTTTGCATCACATCTGCGGGGAGCGCCTGTGCTTTTAGGCCTTCTAAAACATGCTGGATACCAAAGTGACCAGCAAGCACCAATAGCAACATAAAAAATACTGCCCAGAAAAATGACTGTTTTAACGCTGGTGTGCCAAATTGCACCAAGCGGTAAACCAGCAGATAAAACGCACTGGCTAAACCAATGTAACTCACCACGGTAAATAGTTTACCTGCGAGGCTGCCCGCCAGCTGCTTATCTTGCAGGCTATCAAACAGCACATAGGCGCTGACACCTGTAGTCCATAACGCGCCAGCCCATAGGGCGATGATAATAAGTGATAGTCTATAAGCCATATTGATACACTAAACCTAACTATAGATAACGATTAAATATATAACACATCGAGTACTTCATACTCTTTAATACCACCAGGCGCGGCAATTTCTGCAATGTCACCCACTGATTTACCAATCAATCCGCGCGCGATTGGTGAGCCTATCGAAATTTTACCACCTTTAATATCAGCTTCATCTTCACCCACAATTTGATAGGTTTTGTTATCGCCTGAATCCAAATCCTCAATATTAACCGTTGCACCAAATACCACGCGACCTTCAGCATTCAATGTTCGTGGATCAATAACTTGCAAATTAGACAGCTTGGCTTCCACTTCGTTAATACGACCCTCAATAAAGCTTTGACGCTCTTTTGCCGCTTCATACTCTGCATTTTCAGACAAATCGCCCTGCGCACGCGCTTCAGCAATCGCTTGAATAATGTAGGGTCTATCGATACTGCGTAAACGTAATAATTCTTCTTTTAGCAACTCTGCGCCACGTACTGTTACCGGAATTTGACTCATTGCCATATTGCACCCTCTAATAAAAAAACAAACCACACTCACATGAGCGTGGTTTGTAATAGTAAAAATTAATTTTTTTGAATTAAGTTGTTTTGTGAATTAAGCTAAGTTTATTTTAGCTGAGTAGTTTATGCAAGTTTTGTAATGATTCTACTGTTAACTCTTGCATGTGCGCCATACCGACGCATGCCGCCTTTGCGCCTGCAATGGTAGTGTAATAAGTCACCTTGTTTTGCAGCGCACTACGGCGAATTTCATAAGAGTCAGCCACGGCACGTTTATCTTCGGTTACATTCACAATAAAGCTGATGTCGCCGTTTTTAATCATATCCACAATATGTGGGCGGCCTTCTGCCACTTTATTCACTGCCTGCACTTTTAAACCACTTTCAGCCAGTGCTGCGGCGGTACCTTTGGTAGCCACCAACTCAAATCCCAATTGATGCAATTGTTGTGCGATTTCAACCACTTTTACATAATCTTCTTTGCGCACGCTGATAAACGCTCTGCCACCTTCGGGCAATTTGGTTGAAGCCCCAAGTTGCGACTTCAAAAACGCCTCAGCAAACGTACTGCCTACGCCCATCACTTCACCCGTCGATTTCATTTCTGGGCCTAGAATCGTATCCACACCAGGGAACTTGATGAATGGAAATACCGCTTCTTTCACTGAGTAGAATGGCGGAATAATTTCGCGCGTTACATGTTGTGATGCAAGCGTTTGCCCCACCATACAACGTGCTGCAACTTTTGCCAGTTGCAAACCACAAGCTTTGGAAACGAACGGCACAGTACGTGAAGCGCGCGGGTTTACTTCTAACACAAATACAGTTTCACCTTGAATCGCAAACTGTACGTTCATTAGACCTACCACGCCTAAGGCTCTTGCCATCTGTTTGGTTTGGTCACGCAATTCATCTTGCAACTTAGCTGACAAACTGTAAGGCGGCAGTGAGCATGCTGAGTCACCTGAGTGCACACCCGCTTGCTCGACGTGCTCCATAATGCCACCAATAATCACATCTCCTGTGTTATCGCATAAGGCATCAACATCCACCTCAAGCGCATCATTCAGGAATCGATCCAGCAGCACTGGTGACTCATTTGAAACTTTTACTGCTTCACGCATGTAACGCTCAAGCTGGCTTTGTTCTTGCACGATTTCCATCGCACGACCGCCCAACACATAACTTGGACGCACGACTAACGGATAGCCGATTTCCAGCGCCAAACGAATGGCTTCTTCCGGTGTTCTGGCAGTGCGGTTTGGCGGTTGTTTTAAACCTAATTCCTGCAACATTTTTTGAAAACGTTCGCGGTCTTCGGCTTTATCAATCGCGTCAGGTGTGGTGCCAATAATCGGCACGCCTGCTTTTTCCAAGTCACGCGCTAATTTAAGCGGGGTTTGACCACCGTATTGCACAATCACACCGACTGGTTTTTCCAGTGCCACAATTTCCAACACGTCTTCCAGTGTCACTGGCTCAAAATACAAACGGTCTGATGTGTCGTAATCAGTAGAAACAGTTTCAGGGTTGCAGTTGACCATAATGGTTTCATAGCCATCTTCGCGCATGGCCAACGCGGCATGCACGCAGCAGTAATCAAATTCAATACCTTGACCAATGCGATTTGGTCCACCGCCCAACACCATGATTTTCTTTTTGTCGGTCGGCTTAGCTTCGCATTCCTCTTCATAGGTTGAATACATATACGCTGTGTTGGTAGCAAACTCAGCCGCACAAGTATCTACACGCTTATAGACAGGGCGCACCTGCAATGCCTGCCTATAGGCACGCACCGCATGTTGATCGGTATTGAGCAATGTCGCTAAACGTCTATCTGAAAAGCCGCTGCGCTTTAGTTTTAACAAAGCATTTTTGTCTAAATCGGCAATATGTTTGCCTTTTAACGCGTGCTCACGATCAATCAGGTCTTTAATTTGCACCAAAAACCAAGTGTCAATTTTTGAAATATCGAACACTTCAGCAACGCTCAAACCCATTCTAAAAGCATCGCCCACGTACCAAATGCGCTCAGGTCCAGGCACGCCGATCTCTTTAGTAATCGTGTCTAAATCTGTGGTTTTTTCGTCTAAGCCATCTACACCCACTTCAAGTCCACGCAAAGCTTTTTGGAATGACTCTTGGAACGTGCGGCCAATGGCCATCACCTCGCCCACAGATTTCATCTGCGTGGTTAAACGTGAATCTGCTTGTGGAAATTTTTCAAAAGCAAATCTTGGTATTTTGGTTACTACGTAGTCGATACTTGGCTCAAATGACACAGGCGTCGCGCCGCCAGTAATGTCATTACGCAATTCATCTAAGGTAAAGCCAACTGCCAATTTGGCCGCTACTTTAGCAATTGGGAAGCCTGTTGCTTTTGAAGCTAATGCGGATGAACGCGATACACGCGGGTTCATCTCAATCACAATCATGCGGCCATCATCTGGGTTAATCGCAAACTGAACGTTGGAACCGCCAGTATCAACACCGATTTCACGCAAAACTGCCAATGAGGCATTACGCATGATTTGGTATTCTTTATCGGTCAGCGTTTGTGCAGGTGCCACGGTGATAGAGTCGCCCGTATGCACCCCCATTGGATCCAGGTTTTCTATTGAGCAAATGATAATGCAATTGTCGGCAGAGTCGCGCACCACTTCCATTTCATACTCTTTCCAACCAAGTAGCGATTCTTCAATCAACAATTCACTGGTAGGAGAAGCATCTAATCCGCGCTCACAAATGGTCATGAATTCTTCACGATTGTAAGCAATACCGCCACCGCTACCACCCATGGTGAATGATGGACGGATGATGGCTGGGTAACCTATGCTCGCTTGCACTTGTAAGGCCTCTTCCATACTATGGGCAATCATCGAGCGCGCAGAACCCAAACCGATTTTAGTCATCGCCTCTTTGAATTTTTGACGATCTTCTGCTTTATCAATCGCTTCTTTTGAAGCGCCGATTAACTCAACGTTGTACTTAGCCAGTACGCCATGCTTATCTAAATCCAACGCGCAATTCAAAGCGGTTTGACCACCCATGGTCGGCAATAACGCATCCGGACGCTCTTTTTCGATGATTTTTTCTACCACTTGCCAAGTGACAGGCTCAATGTAAGTCGCATCTGCCATTTCAGGATCGGTCATGATAGTAGCAGGGTTTGAGTTGACCAAAATCACTCGGTAACCCTCTTCACGCAAGGCTTTACAGGCCTGTGCACCAGAGTAATCAAACTCACAGGCTTGACCAATCACAATTGGACCTGCGCCGATAATAAGAATTGATTTTATGTCAGTACGCTTAGCCATTAGCCAGCCTTTCTTTCTTCTGTCTTGCGTGCTTGCATCATGCTAATGAAGCGATCAAACAAATAACTCATTTCAGTAGGTCCTGGGCTAGCCTCAGGATGACCCTGAAAGCTAAACGCAGGTTTATCGGTACGTGCTATGCCTTGCAAGCTGCCATCAAACAAAGAAATATGCGTCACCCTAACGCTAGCTGGCAACGTTGCGATATCCACAGCAAAGCCATGATTTTGGCTAGTGATATAAACGCGTTTGGTTTCAAGGTCTTGCACCGGGTGGTTTGCACCGTGGTGGCCGAATTTCATTTTGAGCGTTTTTGCGCCACTTGCTAAGGCTAACAACTGATGCCCCAAACAAACACCAAAAGTTGGAATATCCGAATCCACGATAGTTTTAATGGCCGAAATTGCGTAATCGCAAGGCTCAGGGTCGCCGGGACCATTGGATAAAAACACGCCATCAGGCTTGTATGCCAACGCTTCTTCAGCCGTTGCCTGCGCTGGCAACACAGTCACTTTGCAACCACGTGACACCAACATCCGTAAAATATTACGTTTAACACCATAATCGAATGCAACTACATGAAACTGTTCTGCAGGAGCCATTGTAAAGCCTTGACCTAACGCCCACTCGCCCTCTGTAAATTGATAAGGCTTATCACACGCCACTACTTTAGCCAGATCCATCCCGTTTAGACCAGGGAAGCCAGCAATCGCATTTGTTGCCAATGACAACGCCTTAGCTTCGTCCGCCTCACCCGCAACAATCACCCCGGTTTGCGCACCTTTTTCACGCAAAATACGTGTAAGTTTACGCGTGTCAATCTCAGCAATCGCCACCACGTTGTTAGCTACTAGATAGTCAGACAAAGACTGTGTATTTCTGAAATTGCTGTGCGTTAAAGGCAGATCGCGAATGATCAGACCACTTGCGTAAACTTTACCAGACTCAACGTCTTCGTTATTCACTCCGTAATTACCAATGTGCGGATAAGTGAACGTTACAATTTGTTTAGTGTAAGATGGATCGGTGAGTATCTCTTGATACCCTGTCATGGAAGTATTAAACACAACCTCGGCTACCGCATGTCCAGCAGCACCAATTGATGTGCCACGAAACACGGTTCCATCTGCTAATACAAGTATGGCGGGCAGATTTTGTGACACAGCAACTCCTCCAGTTTTCGATAAAGTATCGATATTAAATCAACGACATTTAAGTATTTTTATTGTCCATCATGAGCAGATGGCAGATATGCAAAACGGGAGGAGCTTTGAATACTCTTCCCGTTTCAGAATTAACGAATTATAGCGAAAAAAAAGCGACTAATCAATGTTAACGTTGCAATGATTCATCTGCCTATCATGCAGTTTTGCCAAAAACACCTGCGCGAAAATAGCGCCAACCAATGCTAAAAACATATCCCACTGCGTATCCCACACATCACCTTGCGTGCCTAAAAACGCATCCACAGAGCCGCCTTCATAAACGGCCACCCACCATTCAATAAACTCGTAAACGGCACTAATGCTTAGGCAAATACAACACACAATAAAAAACAACCATTTACCTTTTTGTAGCGGAGAATTCCGTAATAAAATTTCGCGCGCAATAATAGCTGGCGCAAACCCTTGTACAAAATGCCCCACTCTATCGTAATAGTTGCGAGACAACTCAAAAGTATCTCGCAACCAATTAAATGCAGGCACCTCAGCATAAGTGTAATGCCCACCCACTAGTAAAATAATGGCATGAATCAACATCAGCAGGTAGGCTAATCGCGTAAATTCAAAATGCTTGTAGGTGAAAAACAGAACAGGCAAAGCAATGAGAACAGGGGCGACTTCCAGCCACCAAGTCAAACGGTCGTGCGGGGCAATCGCAGACCATGTAAACACAAGGCCAAGACAGAAAAATAGTAAAGATAAATAGCTACGGTCGTTCATAAATTTATTCCATAGATCATATTTGGCACGCAGATGAATGAACCTCTAATTCAGCCCAAAGTGCTTAATCAGAAATGCTTTAACAATCTGCGTGAGCCCGAGATAAGCAACTAGAATAACTGTCAGGTAAAGCCAGAATATGGGCGGCAATGGTGCCATTTGTAACGCAGTAGCAAAAGTCGAATAGGGAAGATACGCTCCAATCGCACAAATGGCCAACGTTGTCACTAACAGAGGCAGGCTAGGCTTGCTCTGCAAAAAGGGAATTTTTCCAGTTCGGATCACATGTACTATAAGCGTTTGCGAAAGCAGCGACTCAACGAACCAACCTGTTTGAAAAAGCCCAGCCTTCTCAGGTGTCGTGTAATTAAATACAAACCACATCAAGCCAAAGGTTACATAATCAAAAATAGAACTAATTGGACCAATCGTTAAGATGAATCTTGAAATATTGGCGATTTCCCATTTGCGGGGCTGAGACAGATATTCTTCATCAACATGATCTGTAGCAACTGAGGTTTGAGAAAAATCATACAGCAGGTTATTGAACAAGATTTGCACTGGCGCCATGGGCAAAAAAGGCAGGAATGCACTGGCGCCAAGAACACTGAACATATTACCGAAATTAGAGCTGGCGCTCATCCTGATGTACTTAATGATATTCCCAAAAACTTTCCTGCCCTCAATCACACCTTCTTTGATTACTAGCAGGTTTTTTTCGAGCAGAATGATGTCGGCGGATTCCTTCGCGATATCGACTGCGGTATCGACCGAAATGCCAACATCAGCCGCTTTTAAAGCTGGGCCGTCATTGATGCCGTCTCCCATAAAGCCAACGACATGGTTTTTAGATTGCAAGGCGTGAATGACGCGCGCTTTTTGTTGCGGCGAGAGTTTTGCAAAAACGGTCGTTGTCTCCGCCTCCTCTGCCAACTCAATATCCGTCATCTTTTCCATCTGACTTCCCAGCATGATTCTGTCTACTGAAAGGCCGACATCATGACAAATCTTGCGGCTTACCACTTCGTTATCACCAGTTAAAATTTTGACCTCAACCCCATATTGCATAAGGCTTGCAATTGCAGGTGCAGCCGATTCCTTGGGCGGATCGAGAAAAGCGATATAGCCGCTCAGAATCAGATTTGATTCGTCGCTTGGCTCATAAACCAACTGAGCAGGGCCAACCTCTTTGTAAGCCACCGCAATGACACGAAAACCATCTTCATTCAGGTCTTTAACTACCCTGTCAATTTCTGCCATATGTAGCGGTTCAAGCGGAATAGTCTCCCCATTCTTTTGCACACGATCACAGACGCTGAAAACCTCCTCAACAGCGCCTTTGCAGACCAGTAAATGTGATGTTTTGTTTTTTTCTACAATGACGGACATGCGCCGTCTTTGAAAATCAAATGGGATCTCGTCGACTTTTAAATAGCTATTAGCCTCATGCAGCTTCTTGTGCACATCAGCATGCTCCAGCACTGCGACGTCAAGCAGATTTTTTAGTCCAGACTGATAATGGCTATTCAAATACGCATATTCAAGCACCCTGTCATCATCTTTACCAGAGATATCGACATGCTTTTCCAAAATCACCTTATCCTGTGTAAGCGTGCCTGTTTTATCTGTACAGAGGATATCCATCGCACCAAAATTTTGTATTGCGTTCAGTCTTTTGACGATGACTTTTTTACGCGACATAGCCATGGCACCTTTAGCCAAGTTAATGGTGACCAACATCGGCAGCATTTCTGGCGCCAGCCCAACAGCAACCGCTGAGGCAAACAGGAGCGCTTCCATCCAGTTGCCTTTAACAAACCCGTTGATCAGAAAAACTGCAGGCACCATCACCATCATGATGCGTATCATGAGCCAGATAAACTTTTGGATGCCTTGATCAAAGCTGGTGATCTCCCTCACCCCAACCCCCCTAGATGCAATTGAACCAAAAAAAGTACGGCCGCCAGTGGCAACGGCAACCGCGACAGCCGTACCAGAGACCACATTAGTGCCCATGAAACAGATATTAGGTAATTCTGGCATGCTGATTGCTGCACTAAAACTTTTGCCAGCATGCTTCTCAACAGGCATGGATTCACCTGTTAATGACGACTGATTCACAAACAAATCTTTAGCAGACAGTAGTCTTAAATCAGCAGGGATCATGTCACCCGCTGATAAATGCACAATGTCACCTGGAACGAGTCGGCTGATCTCCAGCTCAATTGTTTGACTCGGTGTATCTGGAGCGCCCCTGCGGAGAATAGAGGCTTTTGTGCTCACCATGGCGCGCAGGCTTTTGGCGGCCTTACTTGATCGGTACTCCTGTGCAAAAGCCAAAGTCGTCGACAAAAAAACCATCAGCACAATGACCTCAGCCCCTCTGAACTCACCAGTAAAAAATGCAACCAGTGACAGGCTTAGTAATAGCAGGGGTAACGGGCTGATGAAATAACTCAGAAATCGCAGAAAAAGAGGCTTCTGCTTCTCGCTTGCCACAACATTGAGGCCAAATTTCGCGCGTCTTTTTTTGGCTTCGGGCGCCGAAAGTCCATCGAGAGATGAATTCAGCTCGAGTAATACATCTGAAATCTCAAGGTTGGAGTAATGATGCAGCTGGTTCAAAATTTCGTACTCCTTAACTCTAAAGGGCACTTATATTGAGTACAAATCTTTGCGTATATTACTTAACGCAGACCCAGCACGTCCTGCATATCAAACAAACCTGCATTTTTGTCATTCAAAAATTTAGCTGCACGTAATGCACCCAAGGCAAACGTGGCGCGGCTACTGGCTTTATGCGTCAATTCAACCCGCTCACCGATGCCTGCAAGCACCACCGTGTGGTCACCTACCACATCGCCGCCACGTAGCGTTGCAAAGCCTATTTTTCCTGCCTCGCGCTCACCCGTAACACCTTCACGTGCATAAATAGCGCAATCTTTAAGCGCCTGACCAAGGCCTTGCGCGGCCGCTTCACCCAAACGCAATGCTGTGCCAGATGGCGCATCAACCTTGTGACGGTGATGCATTTCAACTATCTCAATGTCATAACCGTCATTCAACACCTTGGCAGCTTGCTCTACCAAGTTAATCAGCAAGGTCACACCAACACTCATATTGGGCGCAAAAACAATCGCGATATTTTTTGAAGCGACTTCAATGGCAAGCTTTTGTTCGACAGAAAATCCTGTCGTGCCAATAATCATTTTTACATGATGCTTTTGACAGGCATCAAGATAACTCATACTGGCCTCTGGGCGGGTAAAATCTACCAGCACATCTGCATCTTTTAATGCTAAATCAATATCAGCAACTACGTTAACCCCTGACAGTTTACCTAATTGCTCGCCAGCATCCCGACCTAGCTGCGGATTATCAGCACGGTCTAAAGCGCCATGCAACACCAGTTCGCTATCTGCAAATACGCACTCAAGCAATACGTGACCCATACGGCCAGAACAGCCGGCGATTACTACTTTTAAAGGATTAACCATGTTTTGAAAACCTATGACCTAAAACAATCTAAAAACAAACCAGTTCTAACATTAAAACCCGATTTTAGTGACTGCATAACGTCGCTTCGTGGGCTAGCATCTACTGAAAGATTAAAAACCTATCTTTTCTAGCATCCTATCAAAAAAACTTGGCTCAGTTTCAGGCGGTAAGTCTTCTAGTTTAGGAGGTACTTTATTTCCAGCTCTTGGTGCTTCTGCAACAGGCTTAGCCACTGGCGCAACCTCTTCTGTCGCGTAAGTACGCAAATTTTTATCAAATATCATGCCAAATGAGGATTTGTAAACTGGCACTTTAACAGGTGGCAACTCTGCTACGGGTAAAGCTTCCAATGACTTTTCAGCCGAATTTAACTGCACAATGGGGGCGGGCTCTACAGGTGTCACCTCAGCTTTTGCGGTATCTACAACAGGTGCAGCTACCACTGGCGTTTCAGTTGGGGGTACAGGTGGGACTGCAACTGGCACAGCCAAAATAGATTTAGCCTCCTCTACAGGTGGCGTAATATTTTGCGCTACTGGCGTTTCCATATTCTTTGCTATAGTTGCAGCCTCAGTCTTTGCCTTAGCGGCAGACTCTTTTTCAGCCGCCTCTTTGGCTAGCGTAGCTTCATCTTTTTCCCAGAACTTCAACTTGCTGATTAAGCCTTTTTCTTCTGGTTTTTTATAAGGCTCAACAACGCGCGTACCCGTTTGCCCCTTGCTTTCGTCGAGCTTAGATTGCCCACTACCCGCAGGAATCACATCCCCGCGCACGCCTTTTAATAGCTCGTTTTCAAAATCTAAAATTACACGACGTTGCTCTATGATTTTACCGCCTTCGCGCATTTGGTAAACGTAATCCCAACGGTTACCATGAAAACTGTCTTGAATCAGCGGCGTACCCATAATGAAGCGCACTTGCGACTTGGTCATGCCAGGGCGCAATTGCAACAGCATTTTAGAAGTGACGACATTACCCTGCTGTACATCCAGCTTATAAGGCTTCACCGTTGGCAAGGCCGTGCCGCATGCTGTACACACCAATGCCAATAAAATTATAAGATAACGTAAAATGTTGAAATAACGCATATCATGACTTTAATTTGAATTGGCGTTAATATACCACGTAGCGTGCTAACCCAAAACATCCCCCTTTGTTAATTGTGAACAATCTAACATGCAAGATCAAAAAGACTTAAAAAACGCAGGACTCAAAGCCACCTTACCACGGCTCAAAGTGCTGAATTTGTTTGAAAATAGCAAAGAGCGGCATTTATCAGCCGAAGACATCTACAAAATCATGATTAACTCGGGTGAGGATGTTGGCTTGGCCACTGTTTATCGTGTGCTCACGCAGTTTGAGCAGGCTGGCCTATTGATTCGCCATCATTTTGAAAGCGGCAAAGCTGTATTTGAACTCAATAGCGGCGGTCATCATGATCATGTGGTATGCATTAAATGTGGCCGTGTAGAAGAATTTTACGACGCCGAAATTGAGAAAAGACAAGAAAGCGCAGCGGCTAAATTAGGCTTTACCATGCAAGACCATTCGCTGACGATTTATGGGGTTTGTACTAAACAGCCTTGTGTGCATAAAAACTAGCTTGTCATGGTGCGCCAATATACTTTAGATTTGCACACCAAATCTACAATGACTTCGCCAACATTTCCTTCGCATGCCGCCGTGTAGTTTCGGTAATTTCAATTCCGCCCAGCATGCGTGCAATTTCTTCAATACGCTCAACATCGTTTAGTTTTGTTATCGTACTTAATGTTTGTCCATCTGCTTGAGATTTGCTAACACGTAAGTGATGTTTGCCTAATGCCGCCACTTGCGGCAGATGCGTGATCACCAACACCTGACGTTGCCCGACTTTTTGCTCACCTAGCTGTTTTAGCAACTGCCCGACCACCTCAGCCACTCCGCCGCCAATACCGACATCTACCTCGTCAAATATCATGGTGGGGATACTTTCTTTTTGTGCGGTCACCACGCGAATGGCTAAGCTGATACGTGATAACTCCCCGCCAGATGCGACCTTATTGAGCGGTCTCGCTATAACGCCTGCATGACCTGCGACTAAAAATTCAATTTGTTCTAGCCCATTTGCTGTTGGCGATTGCGCGGTTAAAGCGACTTCAAACTTGCCGCCAGTGAGTGATAAACGTTGCATTTCAGTGGTGATTTGCGCGCTTAACTTAGTCGCGGCCTCTTTGCGCCCACCGCTTAGTTTTTGTGCATTTTGGGTGTAATTTGCCAAGGCTTGTGCTTCGTTTTCTGCCAACTCGCCATCATTAGCAAATGATTCAAGCACAACCATGCGCACTTGCGATTGTGCCAACAAATCAGCTAACGCGTCTGGTTTTACGCGATACTTGCGTGAAATATTATGAATGTTTTGAATCTTTGAATCTAATTCAGCCAAGCTTGCGGGGTCTAGCTCGGTGCGTTGCAAATAGCGATTTAAAAATCGATCAGTTTCTTCTAGTTGAATAATGGCGGAATTTAATGTTTCTGTGGCCTCAGTGATTGCGCTATCAAATTCACTTAAACTTTGTAACTTGTGCTGCACTTGGCTGAGTAAACGCATGGCTGAAAGCTCGCCTTCACTTAATAACTCGCGGCATTGCTCGCCACCCGTCATTAAGCTCGCGCCATTTGATAAGCGCGTATGCTCTTGCTGCAGCGCCTCCCATTCAATTTGGCTAATAGAAAATTGTGACAGTTCGCGCGTTTTATCGCGCAAATTAGCTAATTCATCGGCATATTGCTGCGCATTTTTTTCAGCTTCTAGTCTTTGCTGATTCAGTTGATACCAGACTTTATAGTCCACAGCCACTTGTGTGGCTAACGCTGACAAGCCTGCAAAGCTATCTAACACGTTACGTTGCGTGGCTAATTTCAATAGTGAGTGATGCGCGTTTTGGCTGTAAATGTCCACCAACAACTCGCCTAACTCTTTTAATTGGGCAACGGTTACGGTAGCGCCATTGATAAAAGCACGTGAGCGTCCATCAGCAAACATCACTCGGCGTAGCAGCAATTCGTCTGCTTCTGGCTCCATTTCTGCTTGTATCAGCCATTGCTTCGCTTCCGCATTATTAGCAATGCTAAAAATGGCACTGATTTCTGCTTTATCGCATTGCGCACGCGTAACACCACCCTCACCACGCGCACCCAGCGCCAATGACAGCGCATCAATCAAAATAGATTTACCTGCGCCAGTTTCACCGGTAAGCACGGTAAAGCCTGCATCAAACTCTAAGTCGAGCTGGCTGACAATAACAAAATCACGAATGGAAAGGCTTTGTAACACGAGTCAACTATCCCCAGTTGAGCTTATTACGCAACATATCAAAATAGCAGTAGTCACTAGGATGTAGCAAAGAAATAGTCCGCTCAGCACGTTGCACCATGATTTTATCGCCCTCTTCTAAGGTGACTTGAAATTGACCATCAAAACTTAATTGTGCTTCATCAAATTGCACTACCGTGACTTCAATTTTACTGGCGCTATGCACGGCAATTGGGCGATTACTGAGTGTATGCGGGCAAATGGGTACTAGCGAAATTGCTTCTAAATTGGGGTGTAAAATTGGGCCGCCTGCAGATAACGCATAAGCGGTTGTACCTGTTGGCGTGCTTAAAATCAGGCCATCACTGCGTTGTTTATAAACAAATTTATGGTCAATTTCCACTTCAAGCTCAATTAAGCGCAAGCCGCTTTTGATGACAACATCATTAAGCGCATAGCTTGTGTCAATGATTTTTCCTTGCCGAATCACCTGTGTTGCAAGCAACATGCGTGGCTCTTTGATGTACTCACCCGCAAGAATTCGATCTATTTCAACCAGCATATCTTCCGCACGCAAATCAGTTAAAAAACCAAAACGTCCACGGTTAATGCCTATTAGCGGCACGTCAGCCTCTATCAAGCTGCGCGCAACGCTGAGCATGGTGCCATCACCGCCCATCACAATCGCAACATCAGCGGTGTTACCAATTTCATCTAAAGACAGTGTTGGGTAATGCGTCAACTGCGCATGCTGCGCTGTGTTTTCTTCTAACCAAACGTCAAGCTTTTTAGCTAACAAATGCTGTGCCAAATCCGCCAAATCATTTTGCATAAGCTGCAAAGCTGATTTGTTCATGTATTTGCCAATAAGCGCTATTTTTTTGAATTTTGGTTGCACGGTTGAATTAAAACATAGGTATGAAATGTTAGCAAAGCGAGATCTCTGAGAATGTGCGCAAGAAATGTACTTCAATACTACATTTTTTGCGCCAAAATACCGAGCTTAATGCTAATTCATTTCATACTACCCTTTTAACGGTTATAAAATTTACCATAAAATCAATACATTAAGTAAGATTTAACCCTAACACAATACTTTGGCATTATTTTTGCCAGCTAACACCAATCTCACTCAACAAAAATACAATCAAATATGACGGCTACTTTGCACAAAAACATTATTAAAACTTACTTCCTGATCACTTATCTTGTTGTGTTGTGGCTAGTTTCTGACTCTGTACCTATTACAACTATTTATCAAGAAGGCTGGCTCTCGTTTGGTTTTCTGCTGATTGCGTTCTTACTGTATGGTTTATATTATTTATTACCAGCCATCGCCATCACTGCAACAGTGCGCTTTATTAGTCAACGCGTTAAGCCTGGCAGCACCCGCCCCGCTTATGTTGCAGCCGTTGTTACAGGCGGCATCACCACACTGCTACTTTATGCCAACGCCAAATTATTTTCTCTGTATGGCATGTTTTTTAATGGCTTTATACTCAATCTGGTCATCACGCCAGGCGGTATTGAGTCTTTGGGCGGCAGCAGCGCATCTGATGTAGGCTTTGCGCTCATTACTTTGGGATTTTTGAGTTTGCAGACTTTAATTTTGTGGCTGGTGCATCGTTTTTATATCAAAAAAACTAATTTAAATTTATCGTTCAAATTTTTACCAGTGACTGCATTTATACTCACTATTCCAGTTCACATGGGGTTTGCACTAGATAGCTACACCACCAATCAACTGCACGTGGTGGCTGACTCTATTCCGTTTTATCAAACGGTTTCTGCACGTGGCTTTTATAAAGCTCTGGGCTTTACCACCCAACGCGAAACCAAGCTTAAAGTAAAAGGCAAACTCAACTACCCGCTTAACCCCATTCAGTTTAACAAGCCAGCCAAACCCTATAACATTATCTGGCTCACTTCAGAGTCTTGGCGTGCGGATAGTTTAGATGAAAAAGTCATGCCACACTCTTGGGAGTTTGCCAAAAACGCAGCACGTTTTACCCGTAATTACAGCACAGGCAATGGCACGCGCATGGGTGTATTTGGTATGTTTATGGGTCTGCCTGGCAATTATTGGTTTCCATTTTTAGAAGCTCGCCGTGGTGCTGCATTTATTGATGTCTTGCAGCAGCAACAATACCAATTGAGCCTTTACACCAGTGCGAAATTTTCTTACCCAGAGTTTGAAAAAACTATTTTTACACAAATACCGAGTGAGCAATTGCATGAGACAAGAATCCCTAGGTCTGGCTGGGAAAATGACCGTGATAACGTCTCAGACTTACTCTCATTTATTGACAAACGCGATCCCGCCAAGCCATTTTTTACTTTTATGTTTTTTGAGTCACCGCACGCACGCTATTACTTTCCACAGACAAGCGTGATTGCAACGCCTTTTCGTGATGACTTGAATTACGCCACGCTAAGTAAAACTGCACTACGTAATGACATCGTCCCCATTAAAAACCGCTACATTAACTCGGTGCATCATTTAGATATGCAATATGGGCGTATTTTTGAATACCTCAAAACCCATCAGTTACTTGATAGTACCATTGTTATACTGATCGGCGACCATGGCGAGGAGTTCATGGAGCATGGTTTTTGGGGTCACAACTCTACCTTTGTTGACCAGCAAGTGCGCACACCATTAGTGATTTACGCACCAGGCATGAAACCTGTAGCGAGTGACCAAATGACTAGCCACATGGACGTTATCCCAACCATTATGCCGTTACTCGGTGTAACAAATCCAACCAGCGACTATGCAACAGGTTACAACTTATTAGCCGGTGAAAAACGCTCACACACTTACATTTCAGACTGGGATAAAGTCGCCTACGTAGATGATGACGTTAAAATTACACAGCCGGTTAACGGCAAAAGCTTTGCACTCATGAAAGCCAGCAAAGGTAATGATGACGCACTAAGCACTGAAGAACGCAAAGCGACACTCGCTCAAAAACAACCTGCGATGTTGCAATTAGTGCAAGACCTAAGCAAGTTTTTCAAGCATAAAGAAGTGAAAGTAAGCACGCAATAACATTGCCTAAACCTAGCAACTGCTTGATAATTTAGGGCGTGGATAAACGCGCGCAAATTTTACTCAAAACCTTGGTTGAGCATTACATTAGTGATGGTCAACCCATTGGTTCACACACACTGTTACAGCACTCAGGGCTAGATGTTAGCCCTGCTACTATTCGTAACGTGATGAGTGACCTTGAGCAGAGAGGCTTTATTGCCAGCCCGCACACTTCCGCTGGGCGCATCCCCACACAAAAGGGCTATCGTTTATTTGTAGATTCACTACTCACCGTACAGCCCCTGGATCTCAAAGCGGTTAATCAGCTAAAAAGCGGTTTAAGTTCGCCCAACCAAAGCGAGCTAATTGCGAGCGCGGCAGATATGCTGTCGCAACTCACGCAATTTGCAGGGGTGGTGATGATTCCAAAACGTAAAACACTTTCTTTTAAGCATTTGGAATTTTTTCCGCTCACTGAAAAACGTATTTTAGTGATTATTGTCACCAGCGATGGTAACGTACAAAACCGCATTATTCTGGCAGAAAAACCTTATTCGGCAGGCGAACTCACGCAAGCGAGCAACTACTTTAATGCAAATTTTTCAGGCTTTACCTTTGAAGAAGTGCAACAAAAACTGCATATTGAACTCAAACAAATGCAAACCGATATGAACCGTTTAATGTCAGCCGCACTCGAAGCAAGTAATAGCCAAACTGATAATGACGGCGTGGTGATTGCAGGTGAGCGCAATTTATTGCAAGTGGATGATTTATCCACCAACGTAGCTAGCTTGCGTAAGCTATTTGAGATTTTTGAACGTCGCACGTCGCTCATGCAATTACTAGACAACAGCCAACGTGCGGCAGGCATACAGATATTCATCGGTGGCGAGAGTGGCTACTTACCTTTAGACGAATGCAGCATGATCACCGCACCGTATGAAGCAGATGGGCAAGTGGTTGGCACACTCGGTGTAATAGGTCCCACAAGAATGGCTTATGAACGCGTGATACCGATTGTGGATGTGACAGCTAAATTGCTTTCTAATGCATTATCTAATGGCTAATAACTAATAACCAAAATGACCTACAACCCAGAACCTAAATACGATCACGGCGACCAACTAAAAATAGGCATTCTACTCGCCAACTTAGGCACACCAGATGCGCCTACAGCCAAGGCTTTGCGCCCTTATCTGCGTCAATTTTTAAGTGACGCACGTGTCGTGGAAATCCCACGCATCATTTGGTGGTTTATTTTGAATTGCATTATTTTGGTGATTCGCCCCAAAAAATCTGCAGAAAAATACGCCTCTGTTTGGACTAAAGAAGGTTCACCTTTATTAGTGCATGCACAAAAACAAGCCCTGCTGTTACGTGGCTTTTTAGGGCAAAAAATCAAATCCCCATTTACCGTTGAGTTAGGTATGAGCTACGGCAACCCATCGATGGCTTCTGCCATTGCAAAACTAAAAGCACAACATTGCGATCGTATTTTAGTGTTTCCGCTGTACCCACAGTACGCCGCCAGTAGCACGGCTAGTGCACTGGATGCGGTGTGGCGAGTCTTGCTTAAAACGCGCAACGTACCGGCGATTCGCACCATTAAGCACTATCACGATCACCCCGCTTACATTTCAGCCTTGGCACAAAGTGTACGAGAGCATTGGCGCATTAATGGCAAACCAAGTAAATTAGTAATAAGCTTTCATGGTGTGCCTAAATTTCATTTATTAAAAGGTGACATGTATCACTGCGAGTGCCATAAAACTGGACGGCTTTTAGCAGAAACACTGGAGCTGAATAAAGATGAGTATTTGATAGCGTTTCAATCCCGCTTTGGTAAACAAGAATGGCTTAAACCTTATCTGGCAAATACGCTTGAAGCTTTAGGTAAAGCCAAAACAAAACGCGTTGATGTGATATGCCCAGGTTTTTCTAGCGACTGCCTGGAAACATTAGAAGAGATTGCGATTGAAGGAAAACACATGTTTCAAAATAATGGCGGTGGCGATTACGAATATATTCCTGCGCTGAATGAAAATGAGGCGTGGATTCATGCCATGACCACCATCGCACTCGAAAACCTGCAGGGCTGGGTCAGTGTAGGGTGGGATGATAGCCAAGCGAAAAAAGAAGCTGAAATGACACGTCTAAGAGCAAAAGCATTAGATGCAATAAACTAAGTCAGTTGTTTGCTATACTTCTACAAGGTCTTAATACACGGGACTTAGAATGAAAAAAATGGATGAAAAATATTCTTTTTAATTTTTTCATCAGTGCATTTAACACTACCGTTAAATGGCTCAAGCATAAGTAATTAGTAAAAATACAAATGGACGCAACAATATGATTGTGATTACTGGCGGCGCAGGCATGATAGGTTCTATTATTGCTTGGCACCTCAACACCAAACTAGAACGTGACGATCTCGTGATCGTTGATCGCATCACACATGAGGACCAATGGCAAAATTTGGTCAAACGCCAATATGCGCACTATTTAGATAAAGACCAACTCATGACTTGGCTTGAAGGCCGCACCGACATCGAGGCCATTATCCACATGGGTGCAATTAGTGCCACTACTGAGCGTGACTTTAACAAGCTAGTAGAAACCAATATTCAATACTCGCAAAACCTGTGGACTTGGTGCGCGGTTAACAAAGTGCCGTTTTTTTACGCAAGCTCTGCGGCGACTTATGGTGATGGTAACTTGGGTTATGACGATGCAAACATCGATAACCTACGCCCACTCAATGGCTATGGGTATTCAAAACACTTTTTTGACCAATGGGCATTGCGTCAAGTGCGCAACAACTTAGCCACTCCACCAAGCTGGGCTGGATTTAAGTTTTTTAACATTTACGGCCCCAATGAATATCACAAAGAGCGCATGGCAAGCGTGGCGCTGCATACTTTCAACCAATTTAGCCAAACTGGCACCATGAAGTTATTTAAAGGCACTAAAGCAGGAGTTGAAGACGGCATGCAAATGCGTGATTTTGTGTATGTAAAAGATGCGGCGGCAGTTGTAAACTACTTTTTCAACTCCATATTAAGCAACAAGCCTGCTCCTAGTGGCATCTATAACATTGGTACAGGCCATGCGCGTAGTTTTAAAGATTTAGCGACTAACGTCATGCAAAGCATGCAGCGTGAGCCGCACATTACCTTTATAGATATGCCTGTAGATTTGCAAGGCAAGTATCAATACTTTACTGAAGCCTCCATGAACAAGCTCACTGCAACAGGTTACACACAAGCTTTTCACAGTTTAGAAGACGGTGTGCGCGATTACGTACAGAACTATTTAATGCAAGAGGATAAATACTGCTAATGAAGTATGTTAATTACCTTAAAGCCGAACACACGGCTCACATGGCGATGTTTAACGCGCTAGAGCCGCTTTTCCCGTTGATAAGTGACATTGGCATTGCCATGCAAAACACCATTAAAAACGGGGGCAAGATTTTGCTAATGGGTAATGGCGGCAGCGCGGCAGACAGCCAGCATATTGCAGCTGAAATTGTCGGCCGTTTTAAAAAAGAACGTAAAGGTCTGCCGGCCATAGCGCTGACTACTGACACTTCTATTCTCACCTCTGTTGGCAATGATTACGGCTATGACTATATTTTCGCCCGTCAAATAGAGGCATTATGCCGGCCAGAAGACTTAGTCATCGGCCTTACCACCAGCGGCAACAGCGCAAATGTCGTCAGCGCGATTGAAGCCGCAAAAACAATCGGCGCTACAACCGTGGGCTTAACTGGCGGCTCCGGTGGTAAACTCAATGCCCTATGTGATTACAATATCGTCATTCCATCTAATGTTACCGCACGCATTCAAGAGGCACATATTTTTGTTGGTCACTCGCTGTGCGAGATTTTAGAATCCGACTGATTTCAGCTTAAAGTTCACTCATGCCTCAAAAATTACTCAGTACAGTTAAACGTTTTGGCACCCTCGCCCAGCACGCGTTGGTGATTGGCGACGTGATGCTAGACCGCTATTTAATGGGTGACGTCAGCCGCATTTCACCAGAAGCGCCCGTACCCATTGTATTGGTAAAATCGCAACAAGATCGCGCTGGCGGTGCAGCCAACGTAGCGGCAAATTTGGCGCTACTCGGCATTAAAACGCATACCATAGGCTGTGTAGGAAATGATAACGAAGCTAAAATTTTACTGAAATTAATGACTGAAGTCGGCACGGATGTCACCAGTACAATTCACTCTAACCAGCGCCCTACCATTGCTAAAACACGAATTTTAGGTGGGCATCAACAAATGATGCGCCTAGACCAAGAGAATAATACGACCTTTACGGCCGATGAAAATACGCAATTACTCAAAGCCATTCAGCAACAACTATCGCTAAAACCAGCTATTCTGATATTGTCCGACTATGCCAAAGGTTTATTAAACACCGACATTTGCCAGTACATCATTTCAGAATGTAACGCGCAAGACATTCCTGTATTAGTTGATCCTAAAGGCCATGATTACAGCAAATACAGTGGCGCCACAGCCCTCACCCCAAACAAAAAAGAAACAGCAGAAGCCTGCTTCACTACAACACAAGATCCCCACTTAATAAACAAAGCCATAGCGCTTAAAAATAGTCTGAATCTACAGTTTTTAGTGGTCACCCGTGGTGAAGAAGGTATTTCTTTAATTGATGAGACTACGCACCTGCTGCCCGCCACTGCTAAACAAGTATTTGATGTTTCAGGTGCAGGCGATACGGTTATTGCAACTCTTGCCGCTGGCATGATGCATCACTTAACCCCTTTAGAAAGTTTGCAACTGGCCAATGTTGCCGCTGGCGTGGTAGTCGGCAAGGTGGGCACCGTGCCAATCAGCCGTGATGATTTAATCGACGCACTCACTAGCGAGCAAACATCAGAACAAGCGCATAAAATTTGTGATCTAATCCAACTCACTCAAAAAGTTGAGGCCTGGAAAAAGGCTAAGCAAAAAATCGTATTTACCAACGGCTGCTTCGATTTACTCCACGCAGGACACGTCACCTATTTAGAAGCTGCAAAAAAACGTGGCGACAAACTGGTATTAGGCTTAAATACAGACCGCTCCGTAAGCGCGCTAAAAGGGCCTTCTCGTCCCGTGGTCAACGAGCAAGACAGAGCGCGCGTGTTGGCAGCGTTGGAATCAGTGGATGCCGTGATTTTATTTGATGAAGATACGCCTTTAAATTTAATCAACACGATCAAGCCCGATATTATTGCCAAAGGCAGTGATTACACTGCGGACCAAGTCGTTGGTGGCAAAGAAGTTGAATCGTGGGGGGGCGAGATTGCCTTAATCGATTTAGTTACAGGTCGTAGCACCAGTAACATCATCAAAAAAATGAATGCTGAATAAATTGCAAATTAATATTTCTGTAGGAGCGACGACCCGTCGCGAAACAACATCGTTAATGACACAACTATTACGACGAGTCGTCGCTCCTACCAAACATCATGATTAAACCAGATAAAATCCTCATCATCGGCCCGGCTTGGGTGGGTGACATGGTGCTGGCGCAAAGCCTTTTCAAAACTCTTAAAGCCAACAACCCTAACTGCACCATTGACGTTGCCGCCCCTGCATGGACATTACCGCTACTAGAACGCATGCCTGAAGTTTCAAGCAAAATAGCGCTCCCATTCAAACACAAACAACTCGCTTTTTTTGAGCGAATTAAATTTGGAAAAACCTTAAAAAACCAAGGCTACTCACAAGCCATCATCCTCACCAACTCGTTCAAATCAGCCTTGCTGCCTTGGGCAGCTGGCATTAAACAGCGCACCAGTTATTTAGGTGAAATGCGCTACGGCTTAATTAACGACATACGCGCACTTGATAAAACAAAACTCAAAAAAACCGTCGAACGATTTGTAAATTTAGGCTTAATAACAGGTCAAAACTTACCCGTTGCCATCCCTAACCCGGCAATGCTTTCTAACCAAGTCAATGCGCTAGCGACACTTAATAAACTTGGCTTACATCAGCCTAACACTAAAGTGCTGGGCCTTTGTCCAGGCGCAGAATACGGTGAAGCCAAACGCTGGCCAGCCCAATATTATGCCGAGGTTGCAGATGTAGCACTCAACAAAGGCTGGCAGGTTTGGTTGTTTGGTTCGGATAAAGATATCCCCGTCACCACAACCATCCACCAGCTTACAAAAAACCGCTGCGTGGATTTTGGCGGAAAAACTAAATTAGGCGAAGCGATTGATTTAATGTCGCTATGCGACACCATTATCAGCAACGACTCCGGCCTCATGCATATCGCCGCCGCACTTGATAAAAAACTAATCGCCATTTATGGCTCATCAGACCCACACCATACACCGCCGATGCATCCTGATGCAGTGATAAAGTATTTAGGCTTAGCGTGTAGTCCATGCTTTAAACGTGAGTGCCCACTAAAAGATCCGAATACAATATTAAATTGTCTCAAAAACATTTCACCAGCCAGCATCGTGGATAAGATACATCTTTAACCCATGCTTAATTTATCTCAGTTTTTCAAAAAATTACGCGATCAGAAAAAACAAAAAAAATTGCGTAATAAACCTGTTCGCTCGCTTGCAAGGTTCAGAGAGCAATACCATCGTTATACTATTGGGGCAAATTGTTATGGCACACCAATAATCAAATTTCAGCACCCTGAATCCAACCTAAAGATCGGTTCTTATTGTTCAATTGCCAAAAATGTGCAAATTTTCCTTGGCGGCAACCACAGAACTGATTGGATAAGCACCTACCCATTCCCTGCTTTTTTCAAGGAAGCCGAGCATATTAAAGATTTCGAGACAACCCGAGGCGACGTCGTCATCGGGAGTGATGTGTGGCTTTGCGAAAACTGCACGATACTCTCTGGCGTTACCATTGGTCATGGGGCCGTGGTGGCTAACGGTGCAATCGTCACCAAAGATGTTGCACCCTATGCTGTTGTAGGTGGCAACCCAGCCAAACATATTCGCTGGCGCTTTGATGAAATCACTCGAGTAGCTTTACTAAAATCCGCTTGGTGGGATTGGCCGCAAGAAGAGATACTCAAAATTGCACCGCTTCTTTGCTCTAACAATATCACTGATTTTCTCGGCTATGCAGGATTACGAAATCAGCAGCTAAAAATCAAATAGCTTAATAAATACAACGCAAAATTTATGCCTTATTTTCTTACAAAAACGATTAAAAAAATAACGTCACTGACTGGAACTAATTTGCAGTGGCTGTTTGTAATATCCGCTGCCTTGCTGGCATGGCGCATAGCCTATATCCAGCAGGGCTGGGTAAATGATGACTCTGTGCTCTATTTCGAAGTTGCCAGATTATTTTCTATAGGTGAATGGAAGCAAGGTTTCGCCTTATACAATTGGCCGTTATACCCAGCCATCATTTCACTTCTGCATAAAACCACAGGGGGCGACTTTCAATTCATTGCACAAATTCTAAATGTCTTATTCTTTACACTCGCCACGTATAGCTTTACCCAAATCATAAGGTTAGCTGGCGGTAATAAGCTAACCATGTTCTGCGGCGTTCTGCTGTTATTCAGTACGCCATATATTGTGGGCAACGTACTAGGAATGCTGCTGCGTGACGAAGGTTTTTGGGCTTTTTTTCTGCTAAGCATTCAATACTTTATTCAATTTTACCGATCTGAAAAAATTAACGATGCATTACTTTGGCAATTATCAGCCGTCATAGCCGTATTATTTAGAGTGGAAGCCATCACATTTTTGGCCTTATTGCCCTTGATTCTGCTTACAAAAAAAGATGCGCCTCACATTAAAAGTTGGGCTTACGCAAACTCCATAGGCTTGCTGACTGTCACTTTTATCGCATTTACGCTAATTCTTAATCCAACTTTAACGCTTAAAAATTATGGGCGACTTAATGACATATTTACTGTATTGGCAAGCAGCTATACCAACATTACGCAAACTTTGGTTGCTAAAGCACAAATCATGAATGAACAAATCCTCGGCGGATTTTTAGATAACTATGGAATGACTGGTATTGTGGTGACGCTGTTAACTATACTTATAGTTAAGTGTGTTTCTGCACCCGGTTGGATGGCCAGCCTCATATTAATTGGCAATTGGAAAAATAGTGTTAAACAGATATCACCTGACGCACTTAAAATATTTTACTGGGTCATGGCACTCGCAACTCTGAATGCTGCCGTTATTTTAACCAGCACGTTTATCTTATCTGGACGCTACATCGTAAGCCTTGGTTTAATCATGCTTGTTTTAGCCTCATTCTGCCTCGCCAGTCTTTTCGATATGCCTAAAACCCGTTGGCGCAAACTGTTGCCAGTGCTTATCTTGACAATTTTAAGCCTTAGCCTGATTAACAATACTTTGGCTAAAAATAACGAATATAACTACGAACAGCATGCAGTAAACTGGATTAAAGCGCACAATCAGTCCAATGCCCCAGTATTCTATGTGAGTTCCAGCGCACGATATTACGCAGGGGAGCCCTATGCAGGCAGAGGTTATGATGAGTGGGATTACACCATCAATGCAATTTCTGATGGCTCAATCCAAAAATATCAATATCTGGCGATTAACATCAGAAATCATCAGCCAGAAAAAGAGCAGCAGCTTTTTAATGCGCTGACCAATTACCAGCGGGTAAAAGAAGTGATGGGGTTTAGGTCAAAGAAAAAAGTCATGATCTTTGTCAAAAAACAAAATTCATAAAAGCAACTAAATTCGTCCCGGTTAAATAACTAGTTCTTTAACTGTTGAACCAACTCTTTGGCAGCAATAATCGTCGCCTTTTGCCTATTTTTCTTATCTTTTGATATTTCCGAATCTTTTTTACCAAACAAACTAGTAAGCCAGTTGAAAAATAGATATATCGACGATTTGAAAATTTCACGCCTTGCTAAACTGAGAGCATCCCTTGCGTCAAAATGCTTTTTACAGAAAAGATAAAGCCCGCGTCTTTTTCTAAGCCATTTATCTAGTGAGTCAGCTCCAATTTCACTGGCGCCAGAAACATGAGTGATTTTCACCGTTTCACAATAACCTATTTGGTAGCCATGCTGCCTTATCCTTAAGCAAATATCAGCATCTTCACCATATAAAAAATAATCAGGATCAAAACCTGCTATTTCATTATAGAGACTGCGCTTAATCAGCATGCATGCGCCTAATATCCAAGCTATTTTCCCTGGTAAGCTTCTGAATGTACTCGTATATTTTAAGTTACGCGATGATGGATAACTAAATCGCGGTAATACATTTTTGCCTTTTCTTGGCTCCTGAACCACCGGACCTATCATGCCCATCTCCGGGTGGACATCCAAGAATTGGATGAGATGAAAAAATCCTAACGGTTCTGGTATAACCGTATCAGGATTCAGCAGCATTAAATACTCACCAGTTGCTTTACTTGCGGCCAGATTATTTGCCCGCCCGAATCCTAGATTTTCTTTGCTTTCAATTAAAACAATTTCATCACCGAATTCCAAGCGCAGATGCTCTACGCTGTTATCTCTACTGGCATTGTCTATAACAATGATTTCAAGAGTTATATTTTTCTGTTTCTGCAAAGAACGAATACACTCTATGGCATAAGCACCAGAATTATAATTAACGATAATAACGGATAACGACTTTGTATCTTGGTTCATATTATTCTGTGCAATGAAGATTTAAGACACTCTTATAGTAAACGCTGAGTAATTGCTGTCTCAGCCAAAGCAACATCATGCAAAGTATCCACGGCTATTGACATTGTAGATAAAGAAATCATTCTCACCTCCCAGCCCATCTCAAGAAACCTCAGAATTTCAATATCCTCAATCTCTTCCAGCTGAGTTTTAGAAGTTCTGTTAGCGAACGATTCCAGAGCCTTTTTGGGAAAGGCATAAACGCAAACTTGCCGCCAAGCCTGAATAAATTCATGTGACTTTGTAGTGGGGATTGCTGCACGTGACATATATAAAAGTCGCTTATCTTCACGCATAACAACTTTAGGAATTGTCGTGCTGCGATACTGCTCTTCACTCTCTATTACACAATATCCGTTCAGTACATCATTGGGATGCTCACTCGCCGAGGATACCATAGCGCGTAAATCATCGGGGTCGAATAACGGTTCATCGCCCTGCACATTGATATAGATATCCGCAGGTATGGATTTTGCCGCCTCGGCAATACGATCAGTACCAGTTAAGCAATCACTGGATGTCATGACGACTTGTATGCCATATTGCTCACAAACATTCTTTATGCGCAAATTATCGGTTGCAACGTAAATCTGCTTAGGATTAATTGCTTTTGCACATTGCTGGTAAGTACGCACTATCATTGGCAGGCCGCATAATTCAATTAAAGGCTTACCTGGCAAGCGTGATGATTCGTAGCGCGCAGGAATAACTACGATGACTTCAAGACTGGAATTTTCCATTATTTTTATAGTGCGTAAATAGATTCTGTGTTGATTGAGTAGCGGGTTGGTGTAATGGACAGCACTGGCAGGCTTCCTACTGTATGCTGATATTTTACGAGCAAATCCTCCATTTCAGATTGCCTTGGATCATCCGCGCTGAATCCATCCAGGCCTGCCAACAGGATTCGCTTGGCTTTTCCACTGGTAGCTATCGCCAATGCATAAGCGGTCACGATTGAGGTCGGTAAAACACAAAAGTACTCGCCAAACTCGAAAGTATGAGGCTGAACTGATAAACCAAAATCACATAATGCTCTACCGTTTAAACGCTCGATAATTTGTTCCGGCAACATGGAAACTGGTGTAATGAGTGGCTGTGACAAATCAGCGTATTTTTCACAATCTGCCATCATCCGGATAGGATGACATGCCACTCTGTAATGAATCAGCTCCGGATTGATCTGTTCACTTGTATTTAATGCAATGACTAAAGGCTGCGCACGACGCACATAATCTTCAATCGCATCCAGATGCTCATTTACACTGGCTCCCGCACCAACAATAAGCACTTCACGATCTGCAAAAACGCTTTGTGGATTCCAGGTACCTTGAGGATTGCCGTGGTAGAAATGTCGGGCACCATCAAGGGTATGCAAATTAAATTTTTTAGCACCGGCATCACGTAAATAATCAATCGCAATCAGAATATCCTCTTCGCGATAGCGACTATCAGTGAGCATTTCCTGAACATAACTGGGATGAATACCGTACTTGCCAGCTAGAAAATAATATGGATTGGTCCCCCAGCCATATTGTTGCTTTAAAGGTAGGAAATGATTGTTAATTAACGCGAAAATGGTAGTCAACTGACTGATAGGAACACGTGTTTCTGCCAACTCTATCAGCAAAAGCTCAGTTTTTACATTACCTGGCCCGCGCCCCATCCCTGTCACTGTACTATCCAGCCATGAGGCTCCGCTCTCCACCGCCTGCATCGTGTTGCTCAGTGCCAGGCCCATGCTATCGTGAGCGTGAATACCAATGGCGCCATGCCAGTGAAGCTTAAGTGCCTGCACTATATCAGCAGTACATTCTGTATTAAGGCTGCCCATACTATCCGCAAAGTACAACACATCTATGTCAGCCGCTGCCACTTGTGCAGATAATTGTCTAATTTCATCTGGTGAACGGTCAGCGATCTGCATAATGTTAACACCGACTAAATAACCTTGCAGCTTCAGCCAATTTGCGGCTATTAACGCAGTTTTTAACTCATCAACGTGCGCGGCAATACGCACCAGGCTCACCTTTGACTGTGAAGCAGGTGAAAACAGTTTTTTTAGCGCATCCTTAACCAGCTGCTGTTCCTGGTTAAGCTCACTACAATTCACCATGACCCCGATCTTAAGTCCATTAGGTATGGTTAGTGTGTTCAGAAAATGGTCTGTGGTATAGGCAAAAGCGCCTTTAAAGCCATGAGAATCTAATGACCTGAACCCAAGCTCAACATAATCTATTGAGGCTGACTGCATGGCTAACAAGTAGTCCGTCACCAGTTTTGGACTATAGCACCACTGGTTGTAGTACCCACCATCCCTCAAGGTGCAATCCAGCAAAGTAATTTTTTGATTAGCCATTTAAATTATTCAGTTTTTTTCCAAGCATATTGTCGCATAGATTCAACAAGGTTTTGCTGAGCTTCATGACTCCGCGCGCCAAATGCATAACTAAAATAACGTCGTCGCTCATCGGCATATCGGCCTTTACTTTCTAAAGCATCCTGAACCAAAATGTCCATTTTTTCAGTTTGTGGAGTTAAAATTTTTCCACAATCGTATAAGCTTGTAACTGATTCAATTTGATCATCATCAGCACCCTGCCTGCGCATCATCTGCCCCGCTACCGTTCGTGAAAAACGCTCTGTTTCCACAAACATCTGCGGCAAATCGTAATATAAAGACTCTTCTGCTGGCGATGTGCCGTCAGAAATAACCAGATCCGCATTGGCATATAAAAGCGAAAGTTTTTGTGCAGTCAAATCCAGATAGGCTGAACCACGTGCCTTAACAATTCTTGCTAACCACATAAAAGCAAATCGATCTTTTAGACGAAATGTAACTGACTGACTGGGATGTGGTCGCAAGATCAAGTTATAGTCGGCTGGAATCTCATTTAAAAGCTTCTCTGCCATTAATTCCCAGGAGCCAAAAGGTGGCCCCCAAGGAAGGTAAAGTAAAGTTTTTTTAGCTGGGTCCAATCCTAGATTGGTCAAAAATGTTTGCCTTGATTGCTCATCCTTGATCGGATATTCCAAAAAAGGCATATATCCACAAAGCATCGCCTTATTTGCCAAACCTGCTTTTTCTACTACCTGCATCATGCGCGGCCCAATAACGCACAAGCGATCAAAGTGCGCCATTGCCTGCACCTCTTTTACCGTCAGGTATGCAAAAGTGCCATGAAACACCATATATTTTTTGGCACTATAGGCCTGTAGCGCACCTTTATAGAGAGCGCCTGTTACTATTAAGTCTGATGCTTTTAATAACCGCTGCCCTGCAGAAAATTTTCCAAACAGCTTATTATCTCTTACCACGCTGACGTCCGGATAAACACGTCTGATTGCGCGTGCAGTTGAAGCACGGGTAGTCACAAAATTTCCACCTAACGCTCGATATAACGGCATTAGTGTGGGGACTGCCTGATACATTCTTGTATAGTAAGTGATGGTCAATTGTTGTCTTTCATATTCACGATATGCTGCTGGCATTTAACAGTCAGAATTCTCACATTCACTACTGTCTCAAAGTGTACTTGAGCAGTTTTAAACGTTTTTCCATTTAATACAATTATTTATAAAAACTTGTATACCAATCCGTGAATCTGTAGCCGTTGGTATCTTAGCGCGCCTCTGCAACCAGGCCACACCAAATAAATTCACAATCCCCACCATCAGCCTATCAAGCGTCCCATAATTAGACTTTCCATATTCGCGATTGCGATGACCAACAGGAACCGAAACAACTTTGCCACCACGACGTTTGATCAAGGCCGACAAAAATCGGTGCATATGGTCGAAATAGGGTAAATCTAAAAACACTGCGCGGGAAAACAGCTTTAATCCGCAACCCGTATCAGGGGTATCATCTTTCAGCATGCTTGAGCGAACCGTGTTCGCAATTACTGAAGAGATGCGTTTAATCCACGTGTCACGGCGACTCTGCCGCCTATTGCCTCCAACAAGTTTACGCCTTGCGTCAAAGCCGCTAATAGCTTAGGAATATCCGCTGGATTGTTTTGCCCATCACCATCCAAAGTTGCAATCCAGTCATATCTGGCAAACTTCACACCTGTTCGGACTGCCGTGCTTTGCCCACAGCTCTTTGCATAACGAACGATTCTCAATTGTGAATACTGGCTTTGTAATGACCTGAGTTTCGCATACGTAGCATCTGTGCTGCCATCATCTACATAAATAATCTCGTGTTGAATTACCAATTGCAATGCTGCGTTAATTTCAGAAATCAGGCTTTCAACATTATCTTGTTCATTACGTACGGGAACGACGACTGATAACTGCTGAGGTTGCGACAAATTAGACATTATTCCATTTTCAAAATCAATAAATTAATCAGTAGGATTCTGTTAGCATAGTTGCTTAATTGTATCGAACACAACAATATTATTGTCCGTACAATACGTTTCCCAATTATGCACTTCCGTCCAACCGCTCAAAAATACGAAATCCAAATTTGCACGTTTCGCCGCTTCAAAATCATATTTGCTATCGCCAATAAATAGTGCTGGTAATTTCAAGTTACCATTAGCTTTTTCACGTGCCAAAACTGTGTCTTTATTGTCTGGGCTGCCAAAAATTCCACCATCAAAAAAATGTGCCAAGTTGCGCTTAGCAAATAAGCTGCGCAATTCTTGCTGATCGCCTCCCGACACTATCATCCAATTGGCATGCGGAGTTGCATCACGCAGCTCTAACAAACATTCTGCAATATCACACTCCATTAAACTCACTTCCAACTCACGTGCAAATCCATCTAAAAGGGCTTGAATGGCATCATCAGTCACAGGTTGATGAAGGATTTCATGCAGGTAGTAATCAAATTTATGATAGCGCGACACGCCCCCCAGCTTAACGTGATAATCCACCAATGCCTGTGCTTGCTCATCGGTGGCTCCTAGGTTTTTAGCGGTGCGAAAGTAAGCTTCCGTTTTTACAATATTGGAATCAAGTACCACTCCATCACAATCAAATACGATTGATTTATATTTTTTTAATGCTGTTTGCAAATCTAATTCCTAACCAAAACCAACAAAAAAGGCTTTGCCTCTAGAAAAGTCTAGTCAGCAAAGCCTTATTATAACGTGTACTTAAATAAACTAGTTGCTTAGGCTGATTTAATAGCACTCGCTTCTTTAGCTAGTTTAGTGATATGTGCCCAATCTTTTCGCACAACAGCATCAGCTGGGGTTAACCAAGTGCCACCACACACAATCACATTAGGCAAAGCTAAAAATTGTGGTGCAGAATCAACAGTTACGCCGCCTGTAGGGCAGAATTTCACGTCACCAAATGGCCCTGAAAAACCTTTAAGTAAGTTAATGCCGCCTACTGCCACCGCTGGGAATAGTTTTAAGAAGTAATAATCATCAGCATTCGCCATCATAATTTCAGAGCCAGTAGAAACACCTGGTAATAATGGCAAACCAATTTTGCGTGCAAATTGACCTAGCTCGCTGGTATAACCAGGGCTTACGGCAAATTTACAGCCTGCATCAAGTGAAGCTTGCGCATCTTTAAGGTTACGTACCGTACCTGAACCCAAAATTGCGTCAGGCACATGCTTGGCAATAGCTTCCATGCCAGCTAGTGCGCATGATGTACGTAGCGTTACTTCCAGCACTCTAATACCGCCTTCGAGTAGCGCTTCAGCCATAGGCACGGCATCCTCTACTCTGTTGATAACGATAACTGGAATCACTGGGCCGTAATTGGCTAAATCTAATGTGTTCATTTTTCTACCTATGATGTTAATTTATTTTTTTACTGGATTCTCACCATCCTTCGACAAGCTCAGGGAACGGCGGGAATGACATATTTTAAAGTTTAAGCAAAGCTACTAGCCGTTTCAAAACTAATTTAGACAAGACCCTCTAAATTAAGCATAGTACAAGCGCAGACACTACAATTAGTAGTGGCTACGCGAAAGTAACGTCGCATTCTGAATTTTTCATACCGTATATTTTCAAATAGCTATAGCCAAGTAATTGCGCCTTCTTCGGCTGACAATACATTCTTCCGCATCCCACCAAATAACTCACGTCCAAAGCCGTGCGCATTACTGTGACGTTTGCTGTCTGAAAGCTCGGCTACATCACGTTCTGCCCATTCATCTTCATCGACCAGCACGTTAACCATACCAACCGTGGCATTTAAACGAATAATATCGCCATCTCGCACTTTAGCTAACGGGCCACCAGCAGAGGCTTCTGGCGTTAGATGGATTGCGGCTGGGATTTTTCCAGATGCGCCACTCATGCGACCATCGGTCACAATCGCCACTCTGAAGCCTTTGTTTTGCAACACTGCTAATGGCGGCGTTAGTTTATGTAATTCAGGCATACCATTGGCTTTAGGACCTTGGAAGCGCACCACAGCAATAAAATCTTTTTCCAGCTCACCGCGATCAAATGCAGCCAACAATTCTTCTTGTGCATCAAACACAATGGCTGGTGCCTCGATGATGTGACGATCTTCTGGCACGGCAGAAATTTTAATCACGCTACGACCCAAGTTACCTTTAAGTAAACGTAAACCGCCAGACTCATTGAATGGGAAAGCTGCGGTACGCACGATGGTTTCATCGCTACTTTCTTTCGGCAGATCTTTCCAAGCAAGTTTGCCATCTTCTTTGACTGGTAATTTTCCGTAATCACGCAAACCACCATAAGCAACAGTGAACACATCTGGGAACATATACCCTGCATCAATCAACTCACGAATCACGAATGCAGGACCTCCCGCAGATTGGAACTCATTCACATCGGCCTTGCCATTTGGATACACACTCGCCAATAACGGTGTGGTTTTTGCAAGGTGATAGAAGTCTGTCCAATCAATCATAATGCCTGCTGCACGCGCCACAGCTACCCAATGAATTAGATGGTTGGTTGAGCCACCCGTCGCGAGCAAAGCGACCATGGCATTCACAATCACATGCTCATCGACTAATCTACCAATCGGTGTAAATTGTTTTTTCTTGGTATTTTCCAGCACCATTTTTACCGCTTCACGTGTGAGCAATTCACGCATACCATCGTTAGGGTGTACAAATGCAGCACCTGGCACATGCAAGCCCATGGCTTCCATCAGCATTTGGTTGCTATTGGCTGTACCGTAGAAGGTACAGGTACCTGCGCTATGATAGGCGGCAGATTCTGACGCCAACAATTCAGGGCGCCCGATTTTACCTTGCGCGTATTGTTCACGCACTTTAGATTTTGTGGTGTTATCAATACCTGTACTCATTGGCCCTGCTGGTACAAACACACAGGGTAAATGACCAAACTGTAATGCGCCAATCAGCAGACCTGGGACGATTTTATCGCACACGCCAAGCAGTAATGCCGCATCAAACACATCATGTGAAAGCGCTATTGCGGTACTCATGGCAATGGTGTCTCGGCTGAATAACGAAAGCTCCATGCCTGGCTCGCCCTGCGTAATACCATCACACATGGCAGGTACGCCCCCAGCCACTTGCACGGTTGCGCCGTATTTATGCGCTTCATCTCGGATAATATCCGGGTAATTGACGTAAGGCTGATGTGCTGAAAGCATTTCATTGTAAGCAGTAACAATGCCGATGTTAGGCGCTTTTTCTACTACCACACGTAATTTATCGTTAGCTGGCATAGCAGCAAACGCATGCGCGACGTTAGCACAGCCCAAGCGATCTGCACCGCGAGGTCGATTTACAATTTCATCTAAACGATGCAAATAAGCCGTACGGGTTGGGCGGCTTTTTTCTATAATACGTTCAGTAACTTCTAAATGGGATTGTTTCATAATTTAGATACTCTACTCAGATAACCAACTTGCGGAACTTAGTAAAAACTTAACTAAGTTAAGAAAAACACTAACCCCGATTATCGCTAAACTGAGGCTTATCGTCAAACAAAAGCCGCTGATTAGACGGCTTTTGTTTGACGTAAATTGATATGTATTTAATCACAATCAATTCATTTTTTAGTCACCAACACGTCTTCCATGATTAAATACTCCAAATCGCAGCCATAAAACATATCCAGTGCATCTTTAGGCGAACAAATCATCGGCTCACCTCGGCGATTAAGTGATGTATTCAATACCACTGGCACACCTCGCAATTGCTCAAGATGCTCAATCAGCGCGTAGTAACGCGGATTAGTCTCACGCGTGACCACTTGCGCACGGGCTGTACCATCCTCATGCACCACTTCAGGAATGCGTGATTTCCAAGTGTCATTCACATCAAAGGTAAACGTCATGTAAGGCGCAGGATGCGCTGTTTGTAAAATATCCACGGCAACGCGGTCTAACATACTCGGACAAAATGGACGCCAGCGCTCGCGATATTTAATTTGCGCGTTAATGCGGTCTGCCACACCTGGGTAGCTAGGATCACCCAAAATACTACGACAACCAAGCGAACGTGGGCCAAATTCCATGCGGCCTTGTAGCCATGCCAGTGGATTGCCGCTTGCCAACAATTCCGCCCCTTTTTGCGCAGCATTTTCTACGCGGGTAAAAATAGGTTTTCCAGGGTGTGCTTCACATGCGGCGATACATTCTTCCGTAGTATAGGCAGGGCCTAAATAAGCATGCTCCATTTTTTGAATCGTATCACCCGCCAAATGCGCCGCATAAGTAGCCGCACCGAGTGACGTACCATTATCACCTGAGGCTGGCTGCACAAATAACTCTTTAACATGCGGCATGGCGATAATGCGTTGGTTCAATTTCACGTTGAGCGCCACACCACCCGCCATGGCAATGCGCCCGGTTTCTTTAATAATATCGCCTAGATAATAATCAATCATCTTCAGCGCAACGTCTTCTAACAAGGCTTGTACTGATGCCGCATAGTGAATGTATGGGTCATCAATTTCATCCCCATGACGTTTAGGGCCTAGCCACTCAATCAGTTCCGGCGTGAAATAATAACCCTTGCCGTTTTCTTTATAGCGACGCAAACCGACCACATTCACCAGCTTGGTGTTTACGGTTAACTCACCATTTTCAAACGTCACTAAGCGTGATAAATCATACTTGCTAGCATCACCATAAGGCGCCATGCCCATCACTTTAAATTCACCATCCAGCATCTCAAAACCAAGATATTCGGTAATCGCACCGTACATGCCGCCCAATGAATCTGGATCATAAAACTCTTTAATTTTATGGATTTTTCCGTTTTCGCCATAACCAAAGAAAGTGGTTGCGTACTCGCCTTTGCCATCAATGCCAACAATGGCCGTTTTTTCTTTAAACCCACTTAAATGGTACGCGCTAGAGGCATGCGCCAAGTGGTGCTCAACAGGAACAAACTTAGCCTTGGTTAAGCCTAAATCAGCCATTAACTTCAATGACTTGTCACGATTACGCCGGAAACGGCGATTGCCGTTAAATAACGCATCCAAGGCACGATCAGGCGCATACCAGTGACGTTTGGCATAATGCCAACGCGCATTGGTAGTGAGTGGAATCTCAGCATAAGGAAACGCAACAATATCAACGTCTTCAGGCTTAATGCCCGCTTGCTTCATGCAGAATTTAGCTGCCTCGTAAGGAAATTTATTTTTTGCATGTTTATCACGAATAAACCGCTCTTCTTCTGCTGCCGCAATAATTTTGCCATCGACCAAAATTGCAGCCGAAGCGTCGTGACCTAATGCACCAGATAAACCTAAAACTATCATGCTAATACTCTCGTGAGTTCATTTTTCATTATTTTACTTTGTTTGGACGAGGCTTGCGTGGTTTAGACGATACCTGCGCGAAATAAGATGCGGTCATCTTCATCAGGATGCCGTGCTGTGTATTCCAATACAAACGCCTGCTTCAACAAAGCCGTGACTTCGGCATCATTTACCCAGTTTCTCATCAACCGTTTTAAGTCTTTGATATGTTTACGCTTAAACCACCAATCACCAACAACACTGCCAAAATGGGCTTGCATGCCATCCAAATCAATCAACACTGGTGCAAAATTAACGATTTTGATATTGCTCGCTTTGCAATCACCATGCGAAAACTTCAACAAATACAGCTTATAAAACAAAGTGGCAAGGTTACGCGCCACGGTTTGCCTATCTTCCAACTTGGTTGATTGTGCAAAAAACTGCATCACATCAGGCGCATCAATATACTCACTCACATAGTAAGCGCGACGGCGAAAACACCCAAAACGCGCTTCAACCAAGGCCAGTGGTTTAGCTGTAGCGATGTTTGAAATAATCAGCCGATACGCATTCGCCCATGATTTTTCTGCACGGCTGACGCGAAAAGCACGGTTTAGCCCATGCCAAAAGCTCTTGATGTTGTAGCGCTTGATGACGACTGATTGATTGGCAAGTGTTACCTTGCCGATAGTGCAAGTATTGCCATTTTTGATATTGAGTTTTGCATCTGCCAGAAACGGGTCTAATGATGCCAGCACTTGGTTTTCAACACCAAACGTAGACGCAACCGCCTGAAAATACTTGAAATTCTTCATCACTTTTACATCGGTGCAATTTCTAAAAACTTTCTTATCCGCATAGCCTTTTGCTACTTGATGGCGTATTTTTTGCGTTAAAACCCAAACCTCAGCCGCATCTACAGGTGAATGTGTGATGCCCAATTGCAAACAATATTGCTCATAATGCGCGGCAATCCAGCCATCATCGAGCACATCCATTTTAGAGAATAGCGTCGCCAGATTGTGTAGTTTTTGATGTTTTTGAAATAACGGCGATAAAGATCGAATTCCGTCGCCATCAAGCGTGTAAATTAAATCTTCTTGGTTTAATGTTTGTTGGACTAAAAAATTTTTGAGGTATAAATCGGTTTGCAACAAGCCGGCTTGATGATGAAATGCTACGGTTTGCACTAGTCGACGCATCAACTTTAAACGCTCTGGCGCATCTAACTCCCGACAAATTTCTTCTGCATTATGCGCTTCACCAATCGCCTCAAAGATGATGACATAGGTCTTATGATCTTCAGCCAAACCAGAAAACAATATCGCGGGACTTGCAATTCCGGCTTTAAATAAACGCTCTACACCTCGTTTATCTCGCTCAAAATAACGAGCAGCGTCGTTACCAATAAACAATTTGGCATAAACTGCTTGCTGAGCCCAAACACCTTGGCAAACAAGACGCTTACCTGGTACTCTGCGTACGATTTTCTCGCAAAATAAAGCTGGGCTGCCAGGCAGCCCAACACTGAAACCAGACTCACCGCCAGATGAGAGCTGTAGTAAATTGTTAATCAGAGATTCGCTCAAAAACAGCCAGATGCAATGTTTTAACCAAATTTAATTCTGCAAAATCTTTCACTAAACGATAACCTGAGTTTGCAAAGTAACCCTCAACTTCTTTCAAACTGGTAGGATATTTACGTAATTTCCTACCGCCTAATTTTTCACGTAGTATCAACTTGGCTTGTGTGTATGAGTAAGGGCTAAAATAAGACATCACTACGTATTGCTTAGCAACGCGGCACATCTCGCGCACTGCACGTTGACGTATCGCCGGTGTTGGGAAATGTTGGAAAAGTCTAAAGCAAACAATCGCGTCAATACTTTTATCAGCGTAATGTAAATTTTCCACATCTGCGTGATCTACTGTGATGCCCAAACCCGCTTCATCCGCATTTTTTTGTGCAATTTTAATCATCTCTGGAGATAAATCACCAGCTCTCACCTTGTAGCCATGACTAGCCAAACGTAGAAATACACGTCCGCCACCACAAGGTAAATCAATCACTTCTAACGTTTTAGGAATAATAGAAAAAGCACGGTCCAGCAGCTTCATTTCACTATCATGTTTGTGAACCTTACGCTGCTGATAGATTGTCGCTTTGCGCTCATCATAATTGGTACGTGCGCGATAAGTGGTGGGCTCAGTCATTTTCAACTATCCAAATAAAAAAACGAATTATACTACTTTGTACCTTGATACGTTTTTTTAGCAGTTTTATGTGTTTTTTTACGTGAAGAACGCTTTGCGATCATTTTCAACACAAACTTCTGCCATAAATTAAGTTTATTAACACCCAAATACTGCTTATAAAAATACAGCCTAGCCGTTCTGCTCCAATGTTCTGAATGACGATTTAAGGTAGATAAATCATAAAATGTACGCATAAACGGTAGTAATTTCGTACGCGACTTCTCCAAATCAATCACCACTGCATCTTGTACATTTAGAGTATCAACAAACAAGTGTTTTGGATATAAAGAGCGATGTTGCACACCTGATTGATGTAATTTACTAACAGTAAAAGCCACTTGTTTAATCAGTGTTTTTTGCACACTGAGCGTAGGTCTTTTTTCAGAAAATAGCTGAGTCACTGCCTGCTCTAAAGGTATAAACCCAACCAGCTCTTCTGTCATCAAAAGTGCCTGCATGCTGCCGTTGAAATTGCGTTGACCAAAAGCAACCGCTTTAAGTGAAGGTACTTGATGTTTAGCCAAGTACTGCATCATCTTAAACTCACATGCAAAGGTAGGCTCACCCTTAATCGGGTGCATTAAAGTACGGCGTTCGTGGTTTTCTTGTCGCTTTAAAAATACACCTAAGCTTGCCTCAGATGCCGTTTTTAAGCTCATGCGCCCTACACCGCTCCACCCACCGCGACGCTCATTTGGCGCTTCAAACCAATCAACCTTAACATTCCAGATTGCATCAAAATCGTTCAGTTGATTAAGCGCCAATGTTTTTTGATGTTGTGGTGCTATATATAAAGTGGTCATTTTCTCAATGCAGCCTTTTCAGTCGCTAACCTTTTTTGAAATTTATCGCCATGGAATTTAGCGTAGAGCTTGTTCGCTCTGTGTTCAACTTGCCGCCAAAAATAAGGCATGCAGCCACTAACACCACTGGAATAATATCGCTTAAAGCGTAGATAATCACGTGACGTTAAGCCAGCATCCATACTTGAAAAATACAGCGCGGCTATATCCTTCACATTGTCACCGATTGAAATTTCCCGATGGATTAACATACGATGTAGATCAATCAAATAGAGCTTGATTTGATTTTGTTTTAACGCCGGCGCATCCAAACATAAATGGCAAATGTAAAAATCACGGTGATTAACACCATTTTTATGAAGTTTAGCAGCCACATCGGCCACTGCAATAATCAAACGCCGCTTAAAATTAGCATCTGGTGGATTGCTTCTCCAATCAGCACATAAGTCTTCTAACGAGATAATATCGCCTAAATCTTGAGTGATTACAAATGATTGCTGCGTTGCAGGGTTAATGCCTTTTATACCATAGCCAACCAGTGGCGTGGTATCGATGCCGATTTCGTCTAGTTTCCGTATCGCATTAACCTCAGTCTGTGCACCTAAAATAGGTTTTTTTAAGCTTAAAAAACTCTTAACAATTTCGCGCCAACCCACACCAAAGTGCTGTTTAACAAAATAGCTGCCGTCAGCTAACTTAAGCTGAATGGTACGGCGCCCTGCTACGTCTCGGTAAACTTGACCCTGTAATTGCATGATTTCAACAAAAGTATCTGCACTAAATAGGCTACGAATATTTGCGGGTAACTCGAGCTTATCCACGTGGCGTTGCCTCTTGATGTACTTGTGCTAATTTTTGATGAGCGTAGTTAATAATATAGTCAGCCTCTGCACTCACAGACGAAGTATTTTTAATGTGTACGGTATATTGCTTACCATGCTCTTGCCATTCAACTTGCCGCGGTGATTGCAACATCATGGCAAGCGCACTATTCATCTCTAATTGACTAAAAGGTGACGGCAACACCACTCCCGCATTAGCCTCAGCAACACGTGGTGCATAACCACAGACATCCGTCACCAATACCGGCAAGCCTGCGGTCATCGCCTCAATCAGCACAATACCTGCCAATTCAGAGCGTGCAGGATGCGCAAATATATCCGCTCCCACCATTAAATCTGCCACATCTGATCGCCCACCCACGTGAATGCAGCGGTGTGCAACGCCACGTTTTTCGCAGTAGGCTTTTATATTACTGTTCGATTCATATTCACCAATCGCAATTAACCAAGTGTTATCCTGCAAGGCTTTTGGCAAAGCGGCTATGGCATCAATGACCCTATCCACCCCTTTACGCACAAAAGCTGAGCCTACCGTTAATACGATATTTGCGTCTGCAGGTAAGTTAAATTGTTGCCTGGCGTACACGCGGCAAGCTTCACGACGCTTGTTGGCAAATTTTTGCAGCGGAATACTTGGTGGCAATAAATGAAAACGTGCGTCTGGCGTGCCATACCATTGCTGAAAGCTTTGTTTTTCGTGTTCTGTCAGCAATAAAATCTGGCAACTGCCTTGCGCATCCATCACGGCTTTTTCAGCCGCTGCAAAAAAGCGATAACGCCCCCTAATGAAAGGCAGGTGTCTGTATAACCAAGACCGCTCTTCATGCGCACGCTGTACATAACACGGGTCAGCCGCATAATAAATATCCAGCCCTGCCATACGGTTGAATCCCACCACCAAATCTACCGGGGCTTTGACTAAAGCTTGCTGCATGGCGCTTATCAACGACTGATGGCGCTGATGATTCAACCAGCCACGGCTAGGCAAAATTTCCACGTTAATCCGCGCATCGGGCATGCCGCCACGCCATTCACCTGTATAAATAGTGACCTCATGCCCGGCATTGACGCAATCATGCGCGATTCTCAACATATCACGCTGCACGCCGCCGTAGGGAAATACCTTAAAAATTAGAAATGCAAACTTCAAAATAGGGTTACCGCTTTTATCAACTGATTCTTAAAGCTGAATTGTATGCGAAAATGCCAATTATGCTGAAATTGCTTATCGTTAAAACTTCGTCTTTAGGCGATGTTATTCATAATTTACCTATTATCAATGACATCAACAATCACTATCCCAATGCGATTATTGACTGGGTAGTGGAAGAGTCCTTTGCTGAAATTCCACGCATGCATACGCGGGTGAATCATGTCATCCCCATTGCACTAAGGCATTGGCGCAAGCATTTGTTGGATAAAAACACTTGGCGAGAAATCAGCGCGTTTAAGCGTTTAATCACTGCTAATCATTATGATGCCATCATTGACACACAAGGTTTACTCAAAAGTGCTTTAATTACCAGCCAGGCCAAGGGTGTAAAGCATGGCTATGATCAGCAATCAATTCGCGAACCATTAGCCAGTTACTTTTATAATCGGAAATATGCAGTTTCTTACCAACAACATGCCGTCATCCGAAACCGCACACTGACGGCATTAAGTTTAGGTTACGCGCCTCCTGACACTTCACCAGATTACGGTATTGAAGCTCCGGCCACCTCATTAGAGCTCCCTAGACCATTTGTCATCGCCCTGCACGGCACTAGCCGCGACAGCAAACTGTGGCCAACAGACCACTGGATAACATTAGGCAAATCGCTGGCTGAGCACGGTTTAAACATGATATTGCCGTGGGCAAGCAAGGCTGAGTTGAACCGCGCCAACCAGATTGCACAGGCATTACCCAACGCTTGCGTGCTAGCCAAATCCAGCATTGCAACACTGGCGGCAGTCATTGCACAATCACAAGCCGCCGTGGGCGTAGATACAGGCCTATCGCACTTAGCTGCCGCGCTGAATAAACCGATTGTTGCAATCTACACCGACACAAACCCTGCCTTAACTGGCGTAATGGCAGGCACACTGACGCCAGCCATCAATCTTGGTGGAATAAAACTCACGCCATCGCCACAAGAGGTGTTTAAAACTTTGCTGCCCTTGATTGAAAACAAAAACTACTCAAAATAGGCGAATATTGAAGCTAAATGATGTATTAATTTCGGTATTTCAATTGATAGAACAGCCGCTTACAATAATTAAGCGGCTATTTTGTCATTACAAGTGAAATTTGTAACTTAAAATGATAGAAATATTCACACTATTGCTTGAAATAACAACGGTCATCCCCAATGTGTAAATAGTACTAACAATGAACCGGGGAAACACATGCAAGAAGAACAATCTACAACGCAGCCTGAAGTAGAAATCACTGCCGAAAATAATCAAACACCTGAAGCCGAGACATCAACCGACAAAAGGCTTGCCGAGCTGGAAGCCGCTTTAGAAGAAGCCAAAGCCAGTGTACTTTATGTTAAGGCAGAAGGTGAAAATATTCGCCGCCGTGCCATGGATGATATTGATAAAGCACGTAAATTTGCCTTAGAAAAATTCTCGAATGAATTATTGGCGGTAAAAGATAGTTTAGATGCAGCCTTGTTAATTGAGGCGGCAGACGTGCAAAGTTATAAAGATGGCGTTGAGCTAACGACCAAACAACTTGCTAGCGTTTTTGAAAAATTCAACATCGCTGAAATCAACCCTGTTGGTGAGAAATTTGATCCCAACAGGCATCAAGCGATCAGCATGCTTGAAAATAGCGGGGAACCAAACACAGTGACCAGCGTGTTACAAAAAGGCTACACATTGAATGACCGTGTGTTACGCCCTGCGTTGGTGATGGTGGCAAAATAATCAATTCAAAAGCTTGTTTTACCGCCGATAAACGCAGATATAAAAATAGGCAAAACGGATAAAACCAAGCACTTGAATTTATAAAAACAATCACCATCATATAAACAAGGTTAAAAATTTAAACCTCCTTTATCAACGCAAACGAAACCCATCTGTTTTTGTCTGCGTTTATCGGCGGTTAATTAAAAAGTTAAAGGAAATTAAACATGGGCAAAATTATTGGTATTGACTTAGGTACAACAAACTCTTGCGTTGCTGTGATGGAAGGCGGCAAACCACGCGTGATTGAAAACTCAGAAGGCACACGCACCACGCCTTCTATCATCGCTTATCAGGAAGATGGCGAAATTTTAGCAGGCGCGCCAGCTAAGCGTCAGGCGGTAACTAACCCAAAAAATACGCTGTACGCGGTTAAGCGTTTAATCGGTCGCCGCTTTGAAGAAAAAGAAGTGCAAAAAGACATCGGTTTAATGCCTTACACCATTGCTAAAGCAGATAATGGCGATGCATGGGTAGAGGTGCGCGGCGTAAAAATGGCGCCGCCGCAAATTTCTGCTGAAGTTTTGCGCAAAATGAAGAAAACCGCTGAAGATTACTTGGGCGAAGAAGTCACAGAAGCGGTCATTACCGTGCCGGCTTACTTTAACGATAGCCAACGCCAGGCGACTAAAGACGCGGGCCGTATCGCAGGTTTAGATGTTAAACGCATTATTAACGAGCCAACCGCGGCGGCGTTAGCCTTTGGTTTAGATAAACAAGAAGGCGACCGTAAAATTGCAGTGTATGACTTGGGCGGCGGTACTTTTGACGTTTCTATTATTGAAATTTCCAGTATTGATGGCGAGCATCAATTTGAAGTGCTTTCAACTAATGGCGATACGTTCCTGGGTGGCGAAGACTTTGATAACCGCTTAATCGACTTTTTAGCAGATGAGTTCAAAAAAGACAACGGCGGACTGGATTTACGTAATGATTTACTGGCAAAACAGCGCTTAAAAGAAGCGGCTGAAAAAGCGAAAATCGAGTTGTCAGGCGCGACTCAAACTGAAGTGAATTTGCCATATATTACGGCAGATGCCACAGGCCCTAAACACTTAGTGGTAAAAATCACGCGTGCAAAATTAGAGTCATTAGTTGAAGATTTAATTGAACGCACGATGGCGCCATGCCGCGTAGCGATTAAAGATGCGGGTGTTTCAATTGACGATATTACTGACGTGATTTTGGTCGGTGGTCAAAGCCGTATGCCAAAAGTGCAAGAAAAAGTGAAAGAAATCTTCGGCAAAGAGCCACGTAAAGACGTAAACCCTGATGAAGCGGTAGCGGTAGGCGCAGCAATTCAAGGTGGCGTGCTAAAAGGTGATGTTAAAGATGTGTTGCTACTTGATGTAACACCGTTATCTTTAGGTATTGAAACTTTAGGTGGCGTGATGACTAAAGTCATCAAGAAAAACACCACGATTCCTACCAAGGCATCGCAAACATTCTCAACCGCTGATGACAACCAAAATGCAGTGACCATTCAAGTATTGCAAGGCGAGCGCGAAAAAGCGGCGGCGAATAAATCGCTAGGTCAATTTAATTTAAGCGATATTCCACCTGCTCCACGTGGCATGCCGCAAATTGAAGTGACATTTGATATTGATGCGAACGGCATTTTGCATGTTTCTGCCAAAGATAAAGCAACTGGTAAAGAAAATAAAATTACCATTAAAGCCAACAGTGGTTTATCTGAAGCTGAAATTCAGCAAATGGAAGAAGATGCCATTAAATATGCGGATGAAGATAAGAAATATCGCGAGCTTGTAGATGCGCGTAATGCAGCAGATGGCATGGTACATTCAGTGAAAAAATCACTGGTTGAGCATGGCGATAAATTAGACGCCGCTGAAAAAGAAGCGATTGAAACCGCACTTAAAGAGGTTGAAGAAGTATTGCAGTCGGATGATAAAGACACCATTGAAGCCAAAACTGCCGCCTTAACTGAAGCCTCACAAAAACTGGGCGAAAAAGTCTATGCGGCGGAACAAGCAGAAGCCAATACACAAAGCGCGCAACCAAGCACTGAAGGCGAAAAAACGGTGGATGGTGATGTAGTAGATGCGGAGTTTGAAGAAGTGAAGAAAGACTAAATCGCAGTCGTTAGTTTGCAGTCGTTAGCGTCCACCATGATGCTAACGACTTTTGCGCTAATAGCGGCCAACTAATGACTATCCACTACTCACTAACGACTAAACACCACCAACTAGCGACTAAATTATGGCAAGTAAAAGAGATTATTACGAAATACTGGGCGTGAACAAAGACGCTACTGAAGAAGACATTAAAAAGTCTTATCGCAAATTGGCAATGAAGTATCACCCTGATCGCAACCCTGACAACCCAAAAGCTGAAGAACAATTCAAAGAAGCAAAAGAAGCCTATGAGATGCTCTCAGATGACCAAAAACGCGCCGCTTATGACCAATACGGTCATGCTGGCGTAGAACAAGGCGCAGGTGCGGGCGGCTTTGGTGGTGCGGGCTTTGGGGACGCCTTTGGCGATATTTTTGGCGATATTTTTGGCGGTGGCGCACGTGGTCAACGCAGCAATGTGTATCGCGGTGCAGATTTACGCTACAACATGGAAATTAGCCTAGAAGACGCAGCTAAAGGTACCGAAACCAAAATCCGCATTCCAGTACAAGCCGCTTGTGAACCCTGTAAAGGCACTGGTGCAAAATCAGGTAAATCTCCTGTGACCTGCACCACTTGTGGCGGTCATGGCCAGGTACGTATGCAACAAGGCTTCTTCTCTGTACAGCAAACTTGTCCTAAGTGTCATGGCACAGGCAAGATGATTAAAGATGATGACAAGTGCGGTTCTTGCCACGGCGCTGGTCGTGTTAAGCAAAATAAAACCTTATCGGTCAAAATTCCTGCTGGTGTGGATGAAGGTGATAGGATTCGCTTAAGTGGTGAAGGTGAAGCTGGCGTGAATGGTGGCCCAACGGGTGATTTGTATGTAGTCGTACACCTCAAGCAACACGACATGTTTCAGCGTGATGGTGGCAACCTACATTGCGAAATGCCTATCAGCTTTAGCACCGCAGCACTTGGTGGCGAAATTGAAGTCCCCACGTTAGATGGTTCAGCCAAGATGAAAATTCCTGCTGAAACACAAACGGGCGGTGTATTTAGATTACGTGGCAAGGGCATTAAACCACTACGCTCAAGCGAACATGGCGATTTAATGGTACATGTAGTGGTTGAAACGCCAGTAAAACTAACTACCCGCCAAAAAGAACTGTTACGTGAGTTTGAAGAAAGCACGCAGGCTGACGCTGGCAAGCACAGCCCAAAAAACAAAAGTTGGATGGATAAAGCTAAAGACTTTTTTGCTTAGTTTTTAGTTTTTGACGTAGTTAAAACCAAAACTTTCATTAGCCAGGATTTTCTATTAGGAAAATCCTGGCTAAACCCGTAACGACAGGACCAATGCGCCCTACAAAATGCTTATTTCAGCACTTTGGCCCCACAACTGGCTAATTACCTGCTTTGCATCGTTAGCTTCACTATTGGTCCAAAATTGCACTTGGGTGAGCTGATTATTATCCGAAAGCAAATCAAGCGCTAATAAACGCTGTTGTAAATGCTTAGCTACCGCCGCACCTGTATCAATCAGCGTGACATCTGATCCAACCACTTGTTCTATCAAAGCTCGCGCAAACGGGTAATGGGTACAGCCCAGCACGATGGTATCTGCACCTGCATCCAGCAGTGGCCGGCAATACTGCTCCACTAAGCGCAAAGTATTTTCGGCAGCGATTTCACCGCGTTCTATGCACTCTACCAGCCCCACGCAAGCTTGCGTGACTACTTTGACATTACGACCGTAACTTTCGAGCAAGCCCGCGAACTGAGCGCTTTTAAGCGTACCCGTGGTCGCAAGCACGCCGATGATGCCATTTTTACTGGCTTCTGCCGCTGGCTTTACTGCGGGTTCCATGCCGATAATTGGAATATGGTTCGGCAGTGTGTATTTTGCACGCATGGCGTCAATCGCTGCTGCGGTAGCGGTATTACAGGCGACCACAATCACTTTTGCATCTTTAGCGATTAGAAAATCTGCAATTTCAAAACAACGTGCCTGGATTTCTGCGGGGGTTTTATTGCCATAAGGGGCGTACTTGCTATCCGCCACATACAACAATTGTTCAAATGGCAGTAAGGCATGAATGTGCTTCAACACAGAAATACCACCCACGCCTGAGTCGAATACGGCAATTGGTCGATCCTTCATAGCATGAGTGGTAGATTGAGCAGTCATAGCAAGGCGGTCATCAGTTACAATACGCAGATTATAGATGAATATCACTACAAGCAAGCTATGGCAAATAGACTAAGTAAAATTTACACGCGCACCGGCGACGATGGCACTACAGGGCTAGGTGACGGCAGCCGCATTAACAAAGACAGCATTCGTGTTGATGCAATGGGTGATGTGGATGAGTTAAATTCAGTCATCGGTTTAATACTGACTGAACCCATCCCTGGCAATTTAAAAGCTATGCTCACAAAAATTCAGCATGATTTATTTAATCTAGGTGGCGAAATTTGCATTCCAGGTTATGTGATTTTGCAACAAGCGCGCATTGATGATTTAGAGCAGGCAATAGACACACTGAATGACGATTTAAAGCCGCTAAAAGAGTTTATTTTACCTGGTGGCACTAAAGCCGCAGCTTTTTGCCATCTTGCGCGCACTATTTGCCGCCGTGCAGAGCGCAAACTGATTCAGTTGCACCGCAATGAAAAAGTCACTGAAATTTCACTAAAGTATTTAAACCGCCTGTCTGATTTACTATTTGTGCTGTGCCGCGTTTTTAACAAAGAGGCTGGCATCAGCGATGTACTGTGGAAAAATGAGCAAGCTTAAATTTAAGCTATAATTTCACTATGATAAGAAAACTGTTCAACAAAATTTTTAAACCCAAACTCGCTAAAACGGGGCATGTAAAACCCGAGCGCGATCAATCAGAAACCCAAAAATCACAGCACTCAAGTCGCCCCATACTAGGCACAAAGAAATCTGCCAAAAGAAACAATAGTGGTAAAGATAGTGCCGTCATCATTGCGTACAAAAAACATCAGATAGACCGCAGCCTATTGAGTAGTGCTGCGCATAGAACGATTGAAGGCTTGCAAAAAGCGGGCTTTGAAGCCTTTATCGTTGGTGGCGCAGTGCGTGATTTATTACTGAAACGCATTCCTAAAGATTTTGATATTGCCACAGATGCCACTCCTGAAGAAGTCAACCGTGTGTTTAGACGTTCGCGTATTATTGGGCGACGCTTTCGCTTAGTCCATGTGTTGTTTGGCGATGAAACGATTGAGGTTTCCACTTTCCGCGGCCATCATGAAACACAAGGGGATGCGCATACTAACGAGAGCGGCCGCATTATTCGCGATAACATTTTTGGTAGCCTGGAAGAAGACGCAGCGCGGCGCGACTTTACTGCCAACGCACTTTACTACGACCCAACCAGCCAAGAAGTACTCGATTTCCACCAAGGCTTTGCGGATATTCAAGCAGGTGTTTTGCGCATGATAGGCAAACCCGAAACACGCTACGCAGAAGACCCGGTGCGCATGCTACGCGTGGTGCGGCTATCTGCAAAGCTGGGGTTACGTATTGACCCTGCTACGATGGCGCCCATTGCCAAGATGGCGGACTTATTGCAAGACGTGCCTCCCAGCCGCTTGTTTGATGAAATGCTGAAATTATTCCTCTCAGGTCATGCCATTGAAAGCGTCAGTGCACTACGCGAGCAACACTTACATCACGGCTTGCTGCCGATGCTCGATGTCGTATTAGAGCAGCCAATGGGTGAGCGTTTTGTCATGTTAGCGCTGCATAATACGGATGATCGCATCGCGTCGGGCAAGTCAGCCAATCCCAGTTTTTTGTTTGCCACCTTACTATGGCATGAAGTATTAGCCGCTTGGGAAACTTATAAAGCTGAAGCACCCCCAATACCCGCTCTACACATGGCGATGAGTGAAGTAATTGCCACACAGGCAGAAAAATTAGCCATTCATAACCGCTACACCGCAACCATGAAAGAAATCTGGGGCATGCAACCGCGCTTTGAACAACGTGCTGGCAAACGCCCTTTTGGCTTACTTACGCACCCACGCTACCGTGCTGGCTATGATTTTTTGTTACTGCGCTGCGAATCAGGGGAATTGCCTGCAGAGCTAGGCGAATGGTGGACAACATTTGCCAACGCCGAAGGTGATGCCCGCGCCGCCATGTTGCAAGCGGATACCGCACCTAAAAAACGTAAAAAAAGAAACCGTAAAAAATCCAGCGCCACTATAGAAGCATGATGAAACAAGCGTTTGTTGCACTTGGGAGCAATTTAGAAAACCCTATAGAACAAGTACAAAAAGCGTTCGTTGCTTTAAGTCATTTACCTGGAACACGGCTAGTTAAACAATCATCACTCTACCGAACAGCACCCATTGATTGTATTGATGCTGCACCAGATTTTATTAACGCCGTGGCAGAAATTGAGACTGAACTGTCGCCACAAGTATTGCTCGATGCCTTACATAAAATTGAAAATGGGGCAGGACGTGAGCGTCCTTATATCAACGCACCGCGCGTGCTAGATTGCGACTTATTGTTATACGAAAATGTAGTGCTAAATACAGTTAAACTCACGCTGCCGCACCCGCGCATGCATACGCGCGGCTTTGTCTTGCTGCCACTATTTGAAATCGCACCGCATCTTATTTTGCCAAATCATGGCAAAATAGCGCCATTGATTACGCCCGAGTTATCTTTGGGCATTAACAGACTTCCTTAAGCTTACAAAAACATGAGCATTTTTAATAAATTCCCTTACATCGTCGTTGAAGGCCCCATTGGCAGCGGAAAAACTACGCTCGCAAAAATGTTGGCGGATAAATTTCCAGTGGATTATTTATCTGAAAAAGCTGAGTCCAACCCGTTTTTACCGCGCTTTTATCAAGATGCGCAGCGCTATGGTTTACCGACACAGCTGTTCTTTTTATTTCAGCGTGCCAACCAAATTAAAGATATTAGTCAGCGCGACATGTTTGCCAAGCCAATTGTTGCGGACTTTTTTTTAGAAAAAGATCCGATATTTGCACGGCTGAATTTAGATGATGAAGAATATGCGTTGTATCATCAAATCTATCAACATTTACAGTTAAAGGCGCCCAAGCCTGATTTGGTCATTTACTTGCAAACGCCAATTGATGCATTGGCGGAGCGCGTTGAGGCGCGCAACGTAAGCTATGAACAAGATATTCCACGCGAATATTTAGAACGTTTAGCCAATGCTTATAGCGAGTTTTTTCATAACTACGATACTTCGCCAGTACTCATTGTGAACAATGAAAAACTCAACATCCTCAAAAACGACAGTTCGTTGGATTTATTGTTAAATCGTATTATGCAGATTAAAGGTCAGCGCGAATTCTTTAATCCAAATTTTGAATGACTATTCGCAAGCCGCTTAATACATGAAATTATCTGATATTCAACAAATGGCTAATCATGGTGAAAAAATTGCCATGCTCACTTGCTACGACGCGACTTTTGCCAAGTTAATGGAACATGCCGGCGTGGATATTTTACTGGTAGGTGACTCGCTCGGCATGGTGCTGCAAGGCGCAGAAAATACGCTCAATGTAAGCATGCACCACATGACCTACCACACTAAAAGCGTAGCCGCGGGCGCACCGAATACGCTAATCATTGCCGACATGCCGGTAGGCAGTTACGAACACGATAACGAAGCCGCCTACAAAAATGCCGCCTGGTTAATAAAATCTGGTGCGCACATGGTGAAGTTTGAGGGCGGCGGTGACAGAATCAACACCGCACGCTATTTGATTGAGCATGGCATTCCGGTTTGCGCACATTTGGGCTTTACACCGCAATCGGTGAATCAACTTGGTGGTTATAAAATTCAAGGTAAAACACAAGCATCGGCCGAGCAGATTCTTAATGATGCAAAAGCCATGAGTGAAGCAGGCGCCAGTTTTGTATTGCTAGAAATGGTGCCGGCAGCACTGGCTAAAAAAATCACTGAAAGCATTGAAGTGCCCACCATCGGCATTGGCGCTGGGGTAGATTGTAACGGGCAGGTATTAGTCATACAAGATTTGCTGGGTATTTATACCGGACCCGCTTCTAAAGCCCCTCACGAATTTAAAAGCCCTAGATTTACTAAAAACTTTTTGCAAGAAACCAATAGCATTCAGCAAGCGGTTACCAATTATGTGCAAGCTGTGAAGAAGAGAACTTTTCCAGCGACAGAGCACAGCTATTGAATTTGCCACAAAAAGCCCAATTTAACAGTCAACCCATGCAAACCATCCACACCGTTAACGAATTAAGAAGTGCGCTTAAAGCCCAGTCTAACATTGGCTTTGTACCTACTATGGGCAACCTGCATGCGGGACACATTCACTTGGTAGAAATTGCCAATCAACATGCCCAATGTGTAGTAGTGAGTATTTTTGTAAATCCGCTACAGTTTGGTGCCAATGAAGATTTAGCCAGCTATCCGCGCACTTTAGAGGCAGACTGTGAAAAGTTAAAAACGGCAGGTACGGATATCGTATTTGCACCATCTATTGCAGAAGTATATCCAGATTTTGATGGCGACAATCTCAATCAAAGCATGACGATTACGCCGCCACCAATGGCTAATGGGCTTTGCGGCACCTCGCGTCCTGGACATTTTAGCGGTGTAGCCACTGTGGTCATGAAATTGTTTAATATCGTGCAGCCTCAAGTGGCAGTATTTGGACAAAAAGATTTTCAGCAACTTTTTGTTATTAAAGAATTGGTCAAACAATTTAATCTACCCATAGAAATTATTGCAGGCAACACCGTGCGCGAGCCGAGCGGCTTGGCAATGAGCTCCCGCAACGGCTATTTAACAACGGCGCAAAAAATTGCGGCCTCACAACTACAGCAATGCTTGCAGAAAATTGTGAGCGCAATAAAACAAGGCAATACCGACTTTGCCGACTTGGAGCAAACGGCAATGCAAATGTTAAATGATAAAGGTTGGTCGGTTGATTATATTTCCGTGCGTTCAGCTAACACATTAGCGCTTGCAACGAAGGAGGACTCAAACTTGGTGGTGTTGGGCGCAGCTAAATTAGGTAACGTGCGTTTGATTGATAATATTGATTTTTGCGCTAAGTGATTGAAAAGACTATAATGCAGTCCCTTTAAAAAAACGGTTAAGCACATGCAAAGAACCATGCTTAAATCCAAGTTGCACCGCGTACATGTTACGCACTCTGAGCTTCACTACGAAGGTAGCTGTGCTATTGACGAAGAATTGCTCGAAGCTGCAAACATCCGTGAATATGAAAAAATCAGCATTTATAACGTCACCAATGGCGAGCGTTTTACTACTTACGCTATTCGTGCTGAGCGTCACTCTGGCATTATTTCCGTGAATGGTGCTGCTGCGCACAAAGCGCACCCTAAAGATATTATTATTATTGCAAGTTATGCCATTTATCATGAAGATGAACTTGCAAACTATCAGCCACAACTCGTATATGTCGACAATCAAAACCGCATACAATCTCAACGCAATGCAATTCCCGTACAGGCCGCTTAAATGACACCAGACTTAAATACAGCAAAATCAGACGCAGCATATTTAGAAACCATGAAACTCGCAGTAGTGGATGCGATTGAAGACATTAAAGGGTTTGATATCAGCGTGATGGATGTGCGCAAACTTACCAGCATGACCAGCTACATGATTGTTGCATCAGCCAACTCTAGCCGCCAAGCCAAGGCAGTGGCCGATAATGTACGTGAAAAACTCAAAGAAAAAGGCTATGCCATTCGCGGTACTGAAGGCGAAAAAGAAGGTGAATGGGTGTTAGTGGATTTAGATGATATCGTCGTCCACATTATGGTGCCCGCTACCCGTGCTTATTACAACCTTGAGCAATTATGGGGCGAGGCAGAAAGCCGTCGCGGTCATATTAAAGCGGAATAATTCCGTTATCAATCAGTTTCAGGGCTAATGTTTGAAGCTCCGTATCATTTCTGTTGGTCATAAAATGCCAAGCTGGGTTGAAACAGCCTGCGCAGAATACATCAAGCGCATGCCGCGCGAGCTCAGCGTTGAAATCATTGAAATCAAACCAGACAAACGTGCGGATGGCAAAAATAGTGCGGTGGTACAAGAAGCAGAAGCCAAACGTATTTTAGAAACCGTAGGCCGTGATTATTTAATCGCATGCGATGAACGCGGACAGGAAGTCACCACCCTACAACTCGCTGATAAAATGAAATTTTGGCAAACGCTCGGCCGCGATGTCTGTATTGTCATTGGCGGTGCTGATGGCCTGCACCCAAACCTGAAACAACAAGCCGAATGGCTTTGGGGCTTATCTAAACTCACTTTACCGCATGCTTTTGTACGCGTACTGCTTTGTGAGCAACTTTATCGTGCGCATTCTGTGATTCAAAATCACCCTTATCACCGCGAGTAATTATTTCATCGAACACCATGCAATATGAAAAATCCCTGGTGTGGTTTCGCCGCGATTTACGCGATTTTGATCACGCCGCGCTTTACCATGCACTTAAACACTCAGCCCAAGTTTATTGCGCTTTTGTGTTTGATACAGAAATTTTAGATAAGCTCACCGATAAAGCAGACCGTCGTGTAGCGTTTATTTGGGAAAGCGTAAGAGAACTCAAAGCCGCGCTACAAAACAAAGGGGGTGATTTAATCGTGCTGCATGGTAGAGCAGCGGATGAAATTCCAGCCTTGGCAAATACGCTGCAAGTGCAAGCTGTATTTACCAATCACGATTATGAGCCCAGCGCTATTGCACGTGATCTTCTAGTCGAGGCACAACTCCAAACCAGCAACATTGCCTTTCAGCACTATAAAGACCAGGTAATCTTTGAAAAAGATGAAGTCTTAACCATGACAGGTAAGCCATATAGCATATTTACGCCCTATAAAAACAGGTGGCTTAACACCGTAAACGACTTTTACCTAAAAGCTTACCCAGTTGATGCTTATCTGCACCATCTCGCCAAACCAGAAACCAATGATTTAATCAGCCTGGAATTACTTGGGTTTCAACGCACGAATTTATCGCACATGCGCCTACCCACAGGCATGAGCGGCGGTGCTGCATTATTTGCAGATTTCTCAGCGCGCATTCAGCGCTACAAAGAAGCGCGTGACTTCCCTGCAGTTAAAGGTGTTTCTTATTTGTCGGTACACCTACGCTTTGGCACGGTTTCTATTCGCCACCTGGCACGCACCGCTTTGCAAATAGGTGGTGCAGGTGCGGAAACTTGGGCATCCGAGCTGATTTGGCGCGATTTTTACTTTCAAATATTGCACTATCATCCGCAACTGGCAGCTGGTAAAGCCTTTAAGCCTGAATTTGAAGCATTACCATTTCCGAATAATCCAGACTATTTTCAAGCGTGGTGCGATGGAAAAACTGGCTACCCGCTAGTAGATGCCGCGATGCGCCAACTCAATAGCACCGGTTTTATGCACAACCGTTTACGCATGGTGGCAGCAAGTTTTTTAGTCAAAGACCTGCTCATCGACTGGCGCTGGGGCGAACGTTACTTTGCCGAAAAACTCATTGATTTTGATTTCAGCGCCAATAATGGCGGCTGGCAATGGGCAGCCTCTACCGGCTGCGACGCGCAACCCTGGTTTAGAATTTTCAACCCCATCACGCAAAGTGAACGTTTTGACGCCAATGGTCGATTTATCCGCAAATATGTCACAGAACTGGCCAACTGCAACGATAAAGAAATACATGCACCATGGTTAATGCCGCCGCTACGTCAAACAGCCATTAACACCGTGATTGGCCGTGACTATCCTCAGCCAATTGTCGATCATGCCTCACAACGCGCTTTAGCATTGGTACTATACAAAGTGAACAGTTAGCAAGCTTCATTAAAAAGGCACCCCAACAACTTTTAGTAACAAACTACTAAGCTTTAATCAACTTAACGATAGAAGCTAAATCTCGGCACAACATTTGCTTAAACCTACTAAATACTTCATACAATATAATGTAGTATTAGTGCAAAAAATATTTTTTGTGTTACATTTATGAAACAAATGTAAATTTTAGTATCTACTGGCATTTTATATCAATAGACATACGCCTCTAGCTCATGAATAATGGCAACATGGCGTTTTAATACTTAAAAAGAACTCTAACAATGCATAAACAATTATTAAATTTATTCACGGCATGTTGTCTTGCTTTGATGCTAGTTGGCTGCGCCTCGCAAGCCAATAAAGACCCCTTAGAAGGTATAAATCGTGGTGTTTATAAATTTAACGATGTGACTGATAAGGCTGTTTTTAAGCCAGTTGCAACTGCGTATAAAGCCATTGCACCTACACCGATACGCACAGGGATTAACAATTTCTTCAATAACTTGGGCTCTATTACCAGCGTACTCAATAACCTATTGCAATTTAAATTCGCTAATGCGTTTAGTGAAGCTGGGCGTTTTGTCATTAACAGTACCTTTGGCTTAGCTGGCTTTATTGATGTTGCTGGCATGGATAAAATAGCGATACATAAAGAAGACTTTGGTCAAACATTAGGACATTGGGGTGTAGGCTCTGGGGCTTATTTGGTTTTACCGTTCTTAGGCCCATCTAGTGTTCGAGATACCACGGGCTTGGTATTTGATTCTACAACCACAGACCCTATTACTTACGCACATAACATCGGTGAAGTGAGATTACACAACCAATTACGCGCCATTCAGTTTTTAGACAAACGTACAGAACTGCTAGACGCAACTGATTTAGTGGATGAAGCTTCCCTTGATCCTTACGCTTTCATGCGCGATGCTTACTTACAAAGGCGTACAAACCAGATCCAAGATGGTTTAGTGCCAAAAGATGAATTTTTTGAAGAAGATAATGAACCTGCGGTAGAAACTAAAGAGATTAAGTAGTTTATTCTAATTTAATGCAAACAAAACAGCCCACTTTTTGTGGGCTGTTTTGTTTGCAAAAGTCGTTATAGAAATCGAACTGGTACTTATTCGTACGCTAAACCATCTTATTCACACGCCACTGTCATACGCTCAACTAAAATCGAGCCCACCTGTTTTGAGCCTTGCACTAGCACATCATTGCCAATTGCCACGATCATTTTCAGCATATCCGCCATGTTGCTAGCAATAGTAATTTCTTCCACCGGATGCACAATCACACCGTTCTCTACCCAAAAACCTGCAGCACCGCGTGAGTAGTCACCCGTCACCATATTCATGCCATGTCCTAACAGCTCTGTGACTAACAAACCCGTCCCCATTTCTTTAAGCATCCCAGTAAAGTCCAGCAACCCAGATTGCACAATCAGATTGTGGTTGCCACCCGCATTACCCGTTGTTTGAAGACCGAGTTTTCTGGCTGAATAACTGCCAAGCACATAACCTTGCAATACGCCATCTTTTACCAGCTGACGTGGTGTTGTTACTACCCCTTCATTATCAAATGGGCTACTCGCCAAACCTTTTTTAATATGCGGGTCTTCATAAATATTCAGTAATGGTGACGCAATCTGTTTACCTAGGCTATCAAGTAAAAATGAAGATTTTCGGTATAAGTTCCCACCAGAAATCGCACTCACCAAACTAGAGATCAATCCGCTAGCTAATGAGGCTTCAAACAACACGGGCACTTGGCAGGTCTTTATTTTTTTTGCATCCAGGCGGCGCACTGTACGCTCACCTGCAATTTTGCCAACGGTCGTTGCGCTTTGTAAATCAGCCGCTGCGCGTGCGGTGCTATACCAATAATCGCGTTGCATATTCGCATCTGACTCCGCAATCACCGAGCAGCTAATGCCATGCCGTGAGCTAGGATACCCACCCGTAAAGCCATGGCTGTTGCTATAAGCAAAAAAGCCTGTGCCTGTAGAAACACTTGCCCCTTCAGAATTAGTAATGCGAGCGTCCACATGCAAAGCAGCCGCTTCACATTCTTTGGCAATAACGATGGCTTCGTCTACCGAAATATCCCAGGGATGATGCAAATCCAGGTCTTGAATATCAGTCGCCATCAAACTGGCATCGGCTAACCCGCAAAACGTATCTTTAGCGGTATATTTAGCAATATTGCAAGCGGCAGCAACCGTGTCTTTTAAGGCTTGCGGGGTTAAATCTGAGGTACTGGCATGGCCTTTTTGCTGACCAAAATACACTGTGACCGACATGCCTTTATCCCGGTTGTATTCTATGTTTTCAACCTCGCCCATACGCACCGATACGTTTTGCCCGATGCTCAAGCTTAACTCCGCCTCTGCTGCGCTCGCGCCTAAACGCTTTGCGACTTTAAGCACGTCTTCCGACATCTGCTTAATCTGATCTAATGAATAACTAAACCCTGAATCTGCCATAACGCTTTCTACTATCTTTTCTAGGATAAAAATGTACGCTAAAAACTAAACGCCAAGGCTGTTATAATACCGCAACATGAAACCTAAAAAGACAAACACGGGCATTGATTTTAGTTATGATGCAAATTTAGCCTCTAAATTAAACGCGGAAGAGCCTATTAGCAAAACAAAGCTCAAAGCTGAGGCTGATGAACAGCAAGCACTCGGCGTGCGGCTCACAGAACTTCCTAAAGATAAATTGCTGAAGTTAGACCTGCCAGATGCAGTACTGACAGCGGTACTTGACACTAAAAAAATTACTGCCAATGGCGCAATTCGGCGTCATCGTCAGTATTTAGGCAGGCTAATGCGCGACATTGATAACGCGCCTATTTTAGAGCAGCTCGCGCGTTGGGATGGCAAACATACAGCTGAGAACGCTTATTTTCATGGGCTTGAGCGTTGGCGTGACCGCATGATTGCAGATGCTAATGTATTGGCCGAATTTATTGCGCTTTACCCAAAAACTGATATTCAGCAGCTACGCACCTTAATCCGTAACGCGCAAAAAGAACTGGCCGCCAACAAGCCGCCTAAAAGTAGCCGCGAAATTTTCAAGCTACTGCGTGAGATTACGGAAATCGAGAAAAGTGACGAACCCTCAATAAACATTCCAGAATCCGAATGATTATTAAGTTAATGAATTGCTTTAATAAAACTATTTATTGACTATGAAATTTTGGTCTTGACCTAGTTGACTAAGACAGGTCAGGCAATAACATAGCAAATATATTAACCTAGAAAAAACAGTTCATCCACGAAATGGGGTTGGCAGGTATTTCACCGACGGGTGAAAACTCGCAAAAATACAAAAATAACGAAATAAAACAACGTGTTAAATTTTCTTACTAACTCACCCATTAGGGTTTATCCAAAAATACGTAGTTATTTGAATTTGTTCGTGTATTTGGTGTTTTTCGTGGACAACAGCCGTTCTTAGGATTAAACAGCAATACGCATTTAACTGCGTTTGATAATACAAAACTGGCTAACTATAAAAATAGGATCATCAATAATGGCTAAACACAAAAAACCTTTGAACGAACCTGAGCAGGGCGTGATTTATGCGCCGTGGGAGCGAACATTCAAGCGCGTTTTAACGCCTTTTGAAGAGTTTATCCACGGCCAGACCACCAGCGGATTGTTGCTGATGGGCACCACTATTATCGCGCTTATATTAGCCAACACGTCACTTTCAGAGGCGTATCAACATTTAATACATACACTTGTTAGCGTTAACGTGGCGAGTTGGGGCATCAATATGAGCCTGCATCATTGGGTGAATGATGGCTTGATGGCACTTTTTTTCTTCGTGGTAGGCATGGAATTAAAGCGTGAAATATTGGTGGGGGAATTATCTAATTTACGTCAAGCTGCGTTACCTATTATTGCAGCCATTGGTGGCATGGCTGTACCCGCGCTCATTTTTATCGCATTTAATCCTAGCGGGGACGCCGCACGCGGCTGGGGAATCCCTATGGCAACAGACATTGCATTTGCCGTTGGCGCATTGGTGTTGCTCGCGAATCGCGTACCAAAAGCACTCATCACTTTCTTAGTAGCCCTCGCCATTGCAGACGATTTAGGCGCAGTATTGGTGATTGCCGTGTTCTACACGCAAACACTATCAATGTACTGGTTAGGCATTGCTGCCGCATTGGTGGCTATTCTGTTTGCATTTAATTTCTCTGGCATTCGCAACGCAATCCCCTATTTCATTATCGCTGTTTTGTTATGGTATGCGCTACTGCAATCTGGGGTACACGCCACCGTTGCCGGCGTATTAGGGGCGTTTACCGTACCAGCTCGCTCTAAATATGACCCCACATTATTTATTGCGTACGTTAAAGAACAAATGGCGCGTTTTACAACAAGCCAGAAGCAAGGCGGTAACGTCATGACCAATAGCCAACTGCATTCTGCTGTGCAATTGCTAGAAAAAAGCGTAGAAGGCGTGCAGACCCCATTACAACGCTTAGAACACATCTGGCATTTACCCGTCGCGTTTATCGTCATTCCAATCTTTGCTTTGTTCAACGCAGGCATCCCAATACAGATTAGCTCATTAGGCGAGACGCTCACGCATCCAGTCATGCTGGGCGTAACGCTAGGCTTGTTATTAGGTAAATTTATTGGCATTACTGGCGCATGTTGGCTGGCACTGCGTCTAGGCATAGGGCAGCTACCTAGAGGTACACGTTTTAGCCAAATTGCAGCCGTATCCGTGTTAGCGGGTATAGGCTTTACGATGTCTATTTTTATTGCTGAATTAGGTTTTTCAGCGAAACACGCAGATTACTTATTGATGGCAAAAACAGGTGTACTGACAGCCTCTTTGATTGCGGGTGTCCTTGGTTATACTTGGATGTGGTACTTGGGGCGTAAAAAATGAGTAATGGCTATACGTCTAGCATTGGCACGCATCTGCGCTCAACAAACAAGCATTTTAGCGCTTATGTTCCATAAGTTAGGCTTGCCCCAAATTTACTTAAGGCAAGCTTGGTCAATTTATTTGCGTGAACCCAATGCCACTATCGTTGAAACATCTGCATCACCTCGTTGCAACGCTACTGCTATCGTTTGGCCTGCATAACGTTTTACGGCTGCAAATAAATCATCTGGCTGAGCTAACGCAACATCCCCCATTTTAAGCAATGTATCACCCTTCACAATGCCAGCCTTGGCAGCCGGTGACGTTTTTATCACCGCAATAATTTTTAGGCCCGGCTCTTCTTTAATCACTTCTTGCGCATCTTCTTCAACTTTCTGTTTAAGCTTAATAATATGCACGCCTAGCAAAGGCATCGGTAACTTAACCCAATAACTCGCATAATATTGATGTTGTGTGGGCTCTTCTTCTAAATCATTGGGGTCAATTTCACCCCCTGTTTTGGCCGCTTCTTTAATCAACTGCAGCTTAGAACTGGCTGTTTTTGCAGATGCGTATTTTCGATAAACCAGCACCGTGTCAGCCTTAATCGCCTTTGCATGGGCTAATGCCAAATTTGAAGGTGCCTCAGCAGCTGCAAAACCAGATGAACCGATCATATCGTAACCATTTTCCAACATGCTGATGTTGTCGTCTTCTTTATGATTACTCACAAAAATTTTAGGTTCAGGATTCACCTCAAGCGACTTCAGATTATTGGTATTTTGTTGCTTATAATTTTTAGCGTAGAGATTAACCTCAGCGGCATAAAGTTGATTTACGAAAAAAATCAACCCCATACTGAACAAGCTAAATAGCATCACCTTAGTTTTGATATTAAGCATTTTTTTAGCGGTGGTGGCACCCATGAAAATTCCTTTATGGTTGGCAATGGTATGATTGAACTTTGTTTAAATACTAATGACACACAAATGACAAAACAATTCATTAAAATTGGTTTAGTTTCAATTAGCGACCGTGCAAGTAGCGGTATTTATGAAGACAAAGGCATTCCTAGCCTGCAACAATGGTTAAAACTTGCCCTTGCCTCACCCTTTACGCTCGAAACGCGCCTAATTGCGGACGAGCAGGACGAAATTGAAAGCACCCTAAAAGATTTAGTCGATTTTCAAGTTTGCCATCTTATCCTCACCACCGGTGGCACAGGCCCTGCCCTGCGCGATGTAACACCAGAAGCCACGCTAGCCATTGCAGACAAAGAAATGCCAGGCTTTGGCGAGCAAATGCGACAAATTAGCCTGAATTTTGTACCAACAGCTATTTTGTCGCGTCAAGTTGCGGTGGTACGCAAACAATGCTTAATCATCAATTTGCCAGGACAACCCAAAGCCATTGCTCAAACACTGGAAGGCTTAAAAGATGAAACCGGCGCGGTTAAAGTTCACGGTATTTTTGCGGCCGTACCCTATTGTTTGGATTTAATTGGCGCACCCTACATTGAAACCAATGAGGCTGTTGTAACCGCATTTAGGCCAAAGAAATAACCATGGCCTCAGAATTCGATTTAATCGCGCAATACTTTACCCGCCCTACGCACCATACTAAGCTAGGTGTAGGCGACGATGCTGCACTAATCTCAATTTCGCAAGGCATGGAGCTCGCCATTTCAGCTGACATGCTGGTAGCGGGCACGCACTTTTTTCATGATGCAGATGCCTATAAGCTAGGCTGGAAATCACTCGCAGTAAATGTTTCAGATATGGCGGCCATGGGCGCAAATCCCAAATGGGCAACACTCGCCATTGCATTACCTGAAGTGAATGCAGCGTGGCTAGCTGAGTTTTCTCGCGGCTTTTTTGCCTGTGCAGAGGCGTTTAATGTAGATTTAATTGGCGGCGACACCACGCGCGGGCCACTGACCATCAGCGTACAAATCATGGGCGAAGTGCCAATTGAGCAGGCCATTAAACGTAGTAATGCAAACGTCGGCGATGAAATTTGGGTGTCAGGGCATTGTGGCGATGCCGCTTTGGCGTTGGCGCACATGCAAGGACAACTAACTTTGTCCGCAGATGCTTTTGCAAGCTGCACCAAGGCACTGCACACGCCGCAACCGAGAGTCGCCTTAGGCTTAGCCTTGCGCCAAATTGCAAATAGCGCCATTGATATTTCAGACGGCTTATTAGCAGATTTAGGGCATATTTTAGAACGCTCAAATGTCGGCGCCACCCTAATGTTAAGCAGCGTTCCGCATTCCGCATATTTAGCCGATAAACTTGCAGGCGCGGTACGCCATAACGAAAGCGCCACTACTTCAAGTGCCGCTAACTCCTATGATAAAAGCATTCTCAATATGCTATTGGCTGGGGGCGATGATTATGAGTTATGCTTTACCGCCCCCATTGAAAAACATGCTGAAATAAACAATTTAAGTGAAAAGCTAGCCCTGCCATTAAGTTGCATCGGTCGCATCACCGCGAACACGGGCTTAATTGTGCATGGTTTTAATGGTGAAATTTTGGACTTTAAGGAAACTGGTTTTGACCACTTTAGTTAAGCCGCCACACATTAAACTACCCAATGTGCAATTTTTATTTCAACACCCAGCCCATTTTTTCGGGCTAGGCTTTGGCTGTGGTTTAGCTTCCAAAGCCCCTGGCACATTTGGCACGCTGGTTGGCTTGCCTTTATTTTGGCTGATTTCTGTATTTACCTTACCCATTCAGCTTGTCATGATTTCTGCGCTATTTTTAATCGGCATTTATTTTTGTGACGTGACTGGCAAAGCGCTTGGCGTGTCAGACCATGGCGGTATTGTATGGGATGAAATCGTCGCCATGATGTTAGTGCTCGCTTTCACACCAAACCAGTGGCAATGGTGGATAGCAGCATTCTTGTTATTTCGTTTATTTGATATTTGGAAACCGTTTCCAATACGCCAATGCGATGCAAAAATTAAAGGCGGGTTTGGTGTGATGTTTGACGACCTACTCGCCGCGATTTACGCGATTGCTAGCCTGGAGGGTCTGCAATGGCTGATGATGAATTACACACGCTAGCCACCCAATTAGGTGCCGCACTCAAAGCGCGTGGCTTGGTACTATCGATGGCAGAATCCTGTACAGGCGGCATGGTTGCGCAAGCCGTGACTAGCGTGGCAGGCAGCTCAGCATGGTTTGACCGTGGCTTTGTCACCTATAGCAACCCATCAAAACAGGAAATGCTTGGGGTGTCGGATCAAACCTTAACGCAATTTGGCGCGGTAAGCGAACAAACTGCTTTTGAAATGGCGGCAGGTGCATTAAAAAATAGTCACGCGCAGATTGCAGGTAGCATTACGGGCATTGCCGGGCCCGATGGTGGAACATCTGAAAAACCTGTCGGCATGGTGTGTTTCGCCTGGGCAGTCCTAGCCAAAGCTATATCAACCACTACCCAACATTTTCACGGCAACCGTGAACAAATACGCCAGCAAGCGACTATGTTCATGATGACAATGCTTATTGAACGGCTAAATGAATTCAAATAGAAATACCTACTGATTAAATCCCTGCAATGCTTACGTTAAACCGCAAATTATGGAATAATTGACAGCTAATTTAAGCACTTCAAAATAAAGGTAAAAACCAATGGATGATAACAAAAGCAAAGCACTTGCCGCAGCTCTCGCGCAGATTGAAAAACAGTTTGGCAAGGGCTCTATCATGCGTATGGGTGATGGCAGTATTGGCGAAGACATTCAGGCCGTTTCTACTGGTTCGTTAGGTCTTGATATTGCGCTGGGCATTGGCGGTTTGCCGCGCGGTCGTGTGGTGGAGATTTACGGACCTGAATCATCAGGTAAAACCACATTAACGCTTTCTGTCATCGCACAAATGCAAAAAATGGGCGGTGTTGCCGCGTTTATTGATGCCGAGCATGCGCTAGACCCGCAATACGCCGCAAAATTAGGCGTGAATGTGCCTGATTTGCTCATCTCACAACCTGATACGGGCGAGCAAGCACTTGAAATTGTAGATATGTTAGTGCGTTCAGGCTCTGTGGATATTGTGGTGGTTGACTCGGTGGCTGCGCTTACGCCACGTGCTGAAATTGAAGGCGAAATGGGCGATTCACACATGGGCTTGCAAGCACGTTTAATGAGCCAAGCCTTGCGTAAACTGACAGGTAACATCAAACGCACCAATACTTTGGTGATTTTTATTAACCAAATCCGCATGAAAATCGGCGTAATGTTTGGTAGCCCAGAAACCACTACGGGTGGTAACGCATTAAAATTTTACGCTTCTGTGCGCTTAGATATTCGCCGTACTGGTGCGATTAAAAAAGGTGATGAAGTCATCGGTTCTGAGACGCGCGTAAAGGTCATTAAAAACAAAGTGGCACCGCCGTTCAAACAGGCAGAATTTGATATTTTGTATGGTGAAGGCATTTCACGCGAAGGTGAAATTATTGAACTTGGTGTGAATGCAAAATTTGTAGAGAAAGCCGGCGCTTGGTATAGCTACAATGGCGAGAAAATTGGCCAAGGTAAAGATAACGCACGCGAATACCTGAAGGCGCATCCAGCGATTGCTAACGAGATTGACGCAAAAATTCGCGCCAATATGAAAGCGCTAGCGGAAGCAATGCCAGCAGTGCGTGCGGAAGAAGATTAAGCTCTGCGCGTCCCCTGAGCTTGTCGAAGGGTATTAGGTAAGCTCAGGGAACGTAAGGAATAATAAGTTTTAGTTTTAGAACCATTAGCATCCTAGATGTAACCAAAAGGTGTAATTAAATAGAATTTCAACCAAAAAGTTTACGGCAACGAGCGCTGGATTACCTTGGCAAGCGCGAGTATTCATATGTTGAACTCGCGCAAAAGCTTAAAACTTATGCGGAAGAAACAGACGAAAGCACTGCGGTTGAACAGGTTGCTGCGATTTTAGATGATTTTAAAACGCGCGGATGGTTGTCTGATGCACGTTTTACTGAAATGTTAGTACATGCCCGTAAAACTAAATTTGGTAGTGCAAGAGTGGCGAATGAATTGCGCGAAAAAGGTGTGGCGGATGACTTGATTGCCAGCGCAGTGGCTGAAGTAAAAGTAACTGAATTAGATAATGCGCGTGAAGTATGTCGCAAAAAATATAAATCAAGCCCAACCAGCCGTGAAGATTGGGCAAAGCAGGCACGGTTTTTACAAAGCCGAGGTTTTGGCTTTGATGTAATCAAAAAAGTATTGAACGAAAAAATTAACGATAACTAAATAATGACAATTAAACTCAGCAATAGTCCCAGCAGCAACGAAATCCGTCAGGCATTTTTAGATTTTTTCGCCTCAAAAGGTCATCAAATCGTGGCGTCCAGCTCACTTGTGCCGCATGACGACCCTACCCTGCTGTTCACCAACGCGGGGATGAACCAATTTAAAGACGTGTTTTTAGGCTTTGATAAACGCCCCTACACCCGCGCGACTTCCAGCCAAAAATGTGTACGTGCCGGCGGTAAACATAATGACCTTGAAAACGTAGGCTACACCGCACGCCACCACACTTTTTTTGAAATGTTGGGCAATTTTAGTTTTGGCGATTACTTTAAACAAGATGCGATTGCTTACGCATGGGAATTACTCACAGAAGTTTTCAAACTTCCGAAAGACAAACTCACCGTTACCGTGTATGCCGATGATGACGAAGCTTACGACATTTGGCACAACACCATCGGCGTGCCGGCAGAACGCATCATTCGCATCGGCGATAACAAAGGGGCACGTTACGCATCTGACAACTTTTGGATGATGGGTGACACTGGCCCGTGTGGCCCATGTACTGAGATTTTTTACGACCACGGCGACCACCATTTTGGCGGACCGCCAGGCAGTGCAGATGAAGACGGCGACCGTTTCATTGAGATTTGGAACAACGTGTTCATGCAATACAACCGCGATGAAGCGGGCGTGATGCATCCGTTACCTAAACCTAGCGTCGATACTGGCATGGGTTTAGAACGTATTTCTGCCGTGCTGCAGCACGTACACGCCAATTACGAAATTGATATATTCCAAGGCTTAATTGCCGCCGCCGCGCGCGAAACTAACACCACAGATTTAACTAGCCCTTCACTAAAGGTACTGGCTGACCACATCCGTGCCTGCTCATTCTTAATAGCCGATGGCGTGATTCCAGGCAACGAGGGTCGTGGCTATGTGCTGCGCCGCATTATTCGTCGCGCAATTCGTCATGGCTATAAGCTCGGCACACGCGCCGCTTTTTTCCATAAAATCGTACCCGATTTAATCGCAGTGATGGGCGAAGCCTACCCTGAGCTTGTGGCAAACAAAGTGCGTATCATGGATATGCTAAAGCTAGAAGAAGACCGCTTCTTCGAGACGATTGAGCATGGGATGACAATTTTAGATCAGGAGATTGCTGCACCGCCTGCTGCCGAGGCATCCTTCTCTGGGCATGCTCCAACTGTATTAGTTCAGCGAATTATCAGTGGAGAAACCGCCTTTAAACTCCATGACACTTTCGGCTTTCCGCTTGACCTCACTGCAGACATTTGCCGTGAGCGGGGCGTAACAGTCGACACCGCAGGCTTTGATGCCGCCATGACACGCCAAAAAGAACAAGCACGCGCTGCCGGTAAGTTCAAAATGGCTGTTAACCTTGAATACAGCGGCGCTAGCACTGATTTCAAGGGCTATGAGACATTAGAAACCACCGCTAAAGTATTAGCACTTTACAAAGAGTGTACTGCAGTAGATCAACTCTCTGAAGGCGAGCAAGGCATTGTGGTACTTGATGCTACGCCATTCTACGCAGAGTCTGGTGGCCAAATTGGTGATAGCGGCGTACTAAAAAGCGACAACGGTATTTTCGCGGTAGAAGATACACAAAAAATCCAAGCTGCCGTATTTGGCCATCATGGTATTTTAAAAACAGGCACACTTAAAGTTGGTGATACCTTAAAAGCTAATGTAGATTTGGCATCTCGCACAAACACTATGCGCAATCACTCTGCTACCCACTTGATGCATAAAGCCTTGCGTGAAGTACTCGGTGAACATGTTCAACAAAAAGGCTCTTTGGTAGATGCCGATAAAACACGTTTTGACTTTGTGCATAACGCGCCAATGACAAATGATGAAATTCGCCGAGTTGAAGCCATTGTCAATGCTCAAATTCTGGCTAATGTTGCCACACAAGCCCGTGTGATGGATATTGAATCTGCCCAAAAGACAGGTGCAATGATGCTGTTTGGTGAAAAATATGGTGATGAAGTTCGCGTATTGGATATAGGTTCAAGTCGAGAGTTATGTGGTGGTACACATGTAAGTCGTACTGGTGATATTGGACTATTTACTATCACGGTAGAAGGTGGTGTAGCATCTGGCGTGCGTCGCGTGGAGGCAGTGACAGGGAAAAATGCACTACGTTATATGCAGACGATGGAAACCACTTTAGGTGGCGTAGCTGGCACATTAAAAGTTTTACCCACAGAAGTACCTACGCGAGTAAATAGCTTACTCGACCAAGTGCGGCGCTTAGAGCGTGAAATTGCCACGATTAAAGGCAAGCTAGCCTCGTCACAAGGTGATGACTTAGCAACACAAACGATTGAAATTGCTGGGGTTAAAGTTTTAGCTGCTACACTTGAAGGCGCTGATGCCAACACCTTGCGCGAGACGATGGATAAGCTAAAAGACAAACTAAAATCTGCTGCAATAGTCCTGGCAAACGTGAATGATGGCAAAGTAAGCCTGGCTGCTGGCGTTACCGCTGACTTAACCCATAAAATTAAAGCCGGTGATTTAGTTAACTTTGTGGCGCAACAAGTAGGCGGCAAAGGTGGCGGCAAGCCAGATATGGCGATGGCAGGCGGCACGGATGCTAGTCATCTGCCAAAAGCGTTGGCAAGCGTAGAGGGTTGGGTAAAAGAAAGAATTTAATAACCCACCGATGCAGTCCGATAAAACCTTACTTGTTTTTATAAACAACGTAAGTAATCTAATGTTTGTCACAGCAATAGAAATGATAGGGCTACAAAACAATACGTTAAGGTTTTATATGTTGTTATTGGCGTACATCGGCAATAAAATATGTTTTTAAGGAAGCTGTAAATGGCATTAATTGTACAAAAATATGGCGGCACATCAGTCGCAAACCCTGAGCGCATTCGCAATTTAGCCCGCCGCGTGGCGCGTTATAAAGCGATGGGGCACCAAATAGTCGTCGTTGTTTCAGCCATGTCCGGCGAAACTAATCGACTCCTTAACCTGGCAAAAGAAATCATGCCCGAACCTGACCCACGCGAATTAGATATGATGCTTTCTACTGGTGAGCAAGTGACCATCGGCCTGACAGCGCTCGCTTTAATGGAGCTAGGGCTAAAAGCCAAAAGCTATACTGGCTCGCAAGTTAAAATCCTCACCGATGACGCATTTACCAAAGCGCGCATTTTGAGCATTGATGACCACAACATTAAACAAGACTTAGATGATGGCTATGTCGTTGTCGTTGCTGGCTTTCAAGGTGTAGATGCTAATGGCAATATCACCACGCTTGGGCGGGGCGGTTCAGACACCACTGGCGTTGCACTCGCCGCAGCGTTAAAAGCCGACGAATGCCAAATCTACACCGATGTGGACGGTGTTTACACAACCGACCCACGCCTTGTGCCAGAAGCGCGCCGTCTAAGTAAAATCACTTTTGAAGAAATGCTAGAACTGGCCTCACAAGGCAGCAAAGTCTTACAAATTCGCTCCGTTGAATTTGCAGGCAAATACAAAGTTAAGCTACGCGTGCTATCCAGCTTTGAAGACGAAGGCGATGGCACACTGATTACATTTGAGGAAGAAAACAACATGGAACAACCCGTTATTTCAGGCATCGCCTTTAACCGCGACGAAGCCAAAATTACTGTATTAGGCGTGCCAGATAAACCAGGCATTGCCTACCAAATTTTAGGACCAATTGCCGAAGCAAACATCGATGTGGACATGATTATCCAAAATACAGGCGCAGATGGCACCACTGACTTCACCTTTACCGTGCATAAAAACGAGATGAACAAAGCCTTGAGCATCTTACGTGATAAAGTCCAAGGCCATATTGGCGCCCGCGAAATCAGTGGTGACGACAAAATTGCAAAAGTATCCATCGTTGGTGTTGGCATGCGCTCACATGTTGGCATCGCCAGTAAAATGTTCCGTATCCTCGCCGAAGAAGGCATTAACATTCAAATGATTTCCACATCAGAAATTAAAATTGCTGTCGTGATTGATGAAAAGTATTTAGAGCTAGCAGTACGTGTATTGCACAAAGCGTTTGAGCTAGAAGAAGCTTAATCATTATTTTCAATTTTAATAATCAGCTACAGCAGCTTGATTTAACTTTTGATTGATTATGCCATTGATTTTTGAGTACTAATCAAGTAATATCGCGCCTCAATTAAGAAACTTTAATTAAAGCGAAAGCGTAATAAACGGAGAGCTGGCCGAGTGGTCGAAGGCACTTCCCTGCTAAGGAAGCATACGGGCTTAAATCTGTATCGAGGGTTCGAATCCCTCGCTCTCCGCCAGTTTTAACTTAAAGATTGCAATTTTCTCTTTAATAAATAAGCAGTATGTCGTATAATACTGCCCATGCGCCCGTAGCTCAGCTGGATAGAGTACTTGGCTACGAACCAAGGGGTCGGGCGTTCGAATCGCTCCGGGCGCACCAAATAAAGTAGTAATATCAAAGGGTTAGGCTTAAATGCTTAGCCCTTTTTTATTGCCTATTGTTACCTGTAGTCATACTCTCACTATATCTTCTTGCCAGACGCTGAACTCTGAATTATTTTGATAATTGCAAATATATCTAGTACAAGAATAAGCAAACCGATAATGGAATACATTTTTATTTCCCCTTTGGTATAGATGTATTTTAGATATAAATACTAATCATAATAGCTTATGTGCATTTTTAATGGCTTCTTTTGGCTCTTTCTTTCTTAGGCAGAGGTGGAAAATCTACCTAAGCCGGCCTGTCTGGAAATACATAACTTCTAAATATGGGTGTAAGCTGTATTAAATGCCTGAAGCGCACCGGAATAAATTAATACTGCACTACTAAGCTACCCTTTACCCATTGAAAATTCACAACCTCAGTATCGAGCAATCTCTCGCCAGCTTGAAGACAACAGTTGCCGGTCTTGCTGCGGTCGAGGCCGCGCGCCGACTGGCGGAGTTCGGTCCGAACCATGTCGAGGAAGTACGTCGCGAAAACCTTCTTCTCAGCTTCGCCCGTGAATTTACCCATTTTTTTGCCATTATTCTGTGGATCGCTGCCGCGCTGGCGTTTCTCGCCGAATATTTCGATTCGGGCCAAGGTATGGCCAGCCTCGGCGTTGCTATTGTCGGCGTTATCATCGTCAACGGCATTTTTTCATTCTGGCAGGAATATAAGGCCGATCAGGCCGTGGCCGCGCTGAAACATTTGTTGCCGCAGAAGGCGCAGGCGCTACGTGGTGAGAAGATCGTGGAGATACTTGCTAGCGATCTGGTGCCCGGCGATATAGTGCTGCTGGAGGAGGGTAATTTAATTCCGGCAGACTGCCGCCTGATTGAAGCCTTCGGGCTACGCGTAAATACCGCAACGGTTACCGGCGAATCGCTACCACTAGCAAGAAACACCGAGCCGAGTTCTGAGGACTCTCCACTCTACGCAAAAAATGTCATGCTGGCTGGAACTTCTGTGGTATCGGGTCAGGCACGTGCAGTGGTGTACGCCACTGGCATGCATACCGAATTCAACAGGATTGCCCATCTCACGCAAACTGCCGGCGCAACATCTTCACCCCTGCAGCGTGAAATTGCGCGCCTTTCCCGTATCGTGGCGGCTATTGCCTCGATTATGGGTGTGGCGTTTTTTTTCATCGGTCAAGCCATAGGCTTGCCGACATGGGAGAACCTGTTGTTTTCCATCGGCATTATTGTAGCCAATGTGCCGGAGGGTCTGCTGCCAACAGTGACGCTTTCTCTGGCCATGGCAACACAGCGCATGGCCAAGCGCAATGCACTGGTGCGCCATCTGCCGGCCGTCGAGGCTCTGGGTTCTACCACGACAATCTGCTGCGACAAGACCGGCACGTTGACGCAAAACCGCATGTCCGTCCAGCGCCTATGGCTAGGAGGCGGATTTCTTGACTTCGACGATCTTGCGGCGCAACCGCGACTGACTCAGGATAACCGCGAGATGTTCTTTAATGCTGCGCTTTGCCACAATCTGAAGGAAGTGATGGAGCACGGTGAGCATAAATTGCTGGGCGACCCAATGGAAGTGGCGCTGGTAGGCATGGGAAGGCAGGTGGTAGGTGAACTTGCTGACCATCAGCGCATTGACGAGATTCCTTTCGACACCGACCGCAAGCGCATGTCGGTGTTGTGCGCAGGTCCTCAGGGGCATATGCTCTACTGCAAGGGTGCGCTGGAGACGGTGCTCGCGTCCTGCGACTTTGTACAGTTTGACGCCGGAATCATATCGCTTGATTCTGTAGCAAAAACGCGCCTGCTGGCGGCGCAGCAACAAATGACCGAAGCTGGTCTACGCGTGCTGGCCTTTGCCCATTGCGTTATCGCAGATGATATGCCGAGTGAAGAACGTGGCATGATTTTGTCTGGGCTGGTCGGGCTGGAAGACCCACCGCGGGCAGAGGTGCCAGATGCCATCGCTCGTTGCGCCACTGCCGGTATCCGCATCATCATGGTTACCGGCGACCACCCTGACACGGCGCTGGCGATTGCCCGCCAGATCGGACTGATAAAAACCGACCAACCGGTGGTTATCAGTGGTAACCAGCTGCGATCTATCACCCCGGCGCAACTGCAGCTGGCACTCGACGAGAAAGAAATCATTTTCGCACGCGTCGCTGCAGAGCAGAAAATGTTGATTGTTCAGGCTTTGAAGAAAAAGGGCGAAATCGTCGCTGTCACGGGCGATGGCGTGAATGACGCACCAGCACTGAAAGTCGCTGATATCGGTATCGCCATGGGTATTGCTGGCACCGATGTGGCCAAGGAGGCTGCCGACGTGGTTCTGCTCGATGATAATTTCGCAAGCATCGTTGCCGCCATTGAAGAAGGGCGTGCCGTGTTCGAGAACATCCGTAAGTTCCTAACCTACATTCTGAGTTCGAATATTCCCGAACTAGTACCCTATCTCGCCTTCGTGCTGTTCAGGATCCCACTGCCACTAACCATTATCCAGATCCTTGCTGTCGACCTTGGCACCGACATGTTGCCAGCACTGGCCTTAGGTGCGGAGAAGCCCGACCCTGGCCTGATGCAACGCCCGCCCAGAGCGCGCAACGAACGATTATTATCATGGGGTCTGCTTGCGCACGCCTACCTGTTTCTTGGTTTACTGGAAGCGGCGGCGGCGATGGCAGTATTTTTCTTCGTGCTCGACACGGCCGGCTGGCATTACGGCATATCTCTCGACAGGGCCGATCCTTTGTATCTGCAGGCGACCTCTGCCTGCCTGACGACGATTGTGGTGATGCAGATGATGAATGTCTTTTTGTGCCGTCACCCATTTAAATCATCGCTCTCTTTCGGACTTTTCAGCAACCCCTACATACTGCTGGGTCTGGTGGCAGAATTGGGTGTAATACTGTTCATCATCTACACCCCGGTTGGCAATTGGTTGTTCGGCACGGCCCCCGTTGGCGCAAAGGTCTGGCTAATGGCACTGGCCTGCGCCGTGCTGATGTGGGCGCTGGAAGAAGTGCGCAAAGTATGGCTGCGTAGGATATTGGCGAGGACGGTCAGTTCTTAATTTCATCCTCCGTGTAATATGACAGTGAATGCATATGCAGATAAGTGCTATTAGTCAGCATCGCCGATAGGGGAAGTAATCTGAATTAAGTGCGAATTATGGCAATGCGGTTGAGACTAGTTAATCATTTGCCTAATGTCGGTAGACTGGATAGTCCAGGTGCCTACCAAACCGTGGATAGTCCAGTCGGTATATCAGTGAATCTCGTTTCAGAACCATTTAAATTTAAACGGCCGTTTGAAAATGATTAAAAACGAGATTTCATCATATGTTTCATAAACACCCAGAATGCAGGTAGGCTCGGAATAACAATCATCGCTAGAGCAACCAAAGAGAAGTTAGCTTTAACCCACGGATGATTACCAACTAAAAATCCCAACCCAGTTAGCCCACACACCCAGAGAAGCCCGCCGATGACATTGTATACCGCAAACTTTGGATAAGACATCTGAGCTACACCCGCTACGAATGGGGTAAACGTACGAATAAATGGCAGAAATCGCCCGACGACAATAGTGATGGGGCCATGTTTCTTATAGAATTCATTGGTCTTATTAAATGCTTCTTTGTTGAACCAGCGCGAACTTTCCCAAGAAAATACTTTTTTACCTGCCCATCTACCAGCCGAGTAGTTCAGTGCATCTCCCGCAATTGCTGCAATTGATAACAAAATCATTAGCGTAAGCAAACTCATGCCACCAATTGCCGCAATTGCTCCTGCAACAAACAATAGCGAGTCTCCCGGCAAAAAAGGCATGGCAACGAAACCCGTTTCCACAAAGATGATGGCGAATAGAAGTGCATAAATCCATATTCCCCAAGAAGCTGCAACAATTTCCAGATGTTTATCTAGGTGTAAGAAAAGATCGATAATGCTTGAGAAGTCCATTATTTAGTTTCGATTAGATTAGATGGGTAGTATGGAAATTATGCTGAAAACGAGGCGAATTATAGCATCTCAGCACAATCACATCTTGATTTAAGTTCTGGATTGGATGTGTAACAGTGTTACAGTATTTTTGAGAGGGAGCGGCTGGTTTTGACCGGGCTGAAGTTTACTTGTTAAACCTGAGCTTTATAGCCCCCCGTGTTACATAAACGGGGGTAGCCAGCAGGAATTTTACTTTTCTGCCATTCTTATTGAATTGCCCTTAAGAGTGGCTGAATATGGATAAAGAAGTGCTCCTAAATAATTGTGCTAGTCATTCTCACCACTTGGCGTAGCATTTAGGTTTTTAAAGTCCAAATAGTGTACTTATGGAAATTGATATTTTGTATAAAGCGCGATCAATAAGCTCATTGCACTTGAGCGTTTTGATTGATCTGGACTTCCAAGATCAATTTTTAGATTTCTTCTTAAGATTTCATCGTCATGTGACAAGTTGTGCACTGGATTGCTAGATAAATAGCGCCGCTCATTGTTTGCATCTGCTTTTTTCTCATAAGTGCCATTATTGTCGGCCATATCGATTCGTAAGCTTCTTAATCTATTTTGTTTGTCGTAATCAGGCATAATATTATCTGAGCGTTCTGAGCTGCTCGTTGTTGTAGATCGATCAGATGCTGTTGTTTTATATGTTTTTTCCCGCGCTATTCGCTCTCTTAATGCAGAGCTATCGATTACATTTGGTTCTAAATACAATTCAGATTCTTTTGTATCAGCTGGGCATGACGCCTCAGAATAAATGGTTTTTCCTTTTGAGTTTTTACATTTATATATTTGGGATAAAGCAAGTTAAGGTGGAAATGTAAGCGCGATAAATAAAATAAACTTAACAAGCACTATTATTCTCCGAATGTTTCGAATATTGTCTAACATCAAGCGATATAGCTAGCATACCTTAAGATACTACGAGTTTTTGTGAAATATATTTCTCTACTAGCTCGTTTGGTTAATAATATGTCCAATGCATGTTGGCTGATATTTATTATTCAAAGTAGTGAAACAACCTCTATCCAGTGCCCAGATTCATCATCTTGGGCGCACCAATAAAAAACAAAAGCTTACAGTTTAATCGCTGTAGGCCTTTTGTCTTTCTAGCGTTCCATGTATAGACTGATGGGCAGACCCGCAAAAATCCTAGGTAGTTTTAATTCAAACGCCTCTTTAACTTGTCTTATCGATATTTCGCTGCGTATAATCAGATTCAAGGGGGAAAACTGAGTGACCGCAGCCAGCTTTCATGTTACACAGGATGGCCAAGGTAGACGCCATGTCCAGCTTTTAGGTCAGTGGTCATTGCGTGCACCAGCGAATGATTTTGGCAAACTCAAAAAATCATTACATCCATTTTTTGTAGATACTTTCACAAAATGGGATTTACTGGAAGTAGAGCAGCTAGATGCCGCCGGTGCCTCGACCCTTTTATCGGGCTGGGGCAACAAACTTGATAGTAATGTCTCCCTCAAGCCTGAACATACAGAGCTCTTTAATACGTTAATGAGCTTAACAAGACCTCCCACCAGAAAAACTGAACTTGACTGGCTCTCGCCGTTTAATACTCTGGGCGAAGGCGTGCTTCACCTCTGGCAACATTTCACCAAGTTTATTCATTTACTTATTTTACTTTTACTCGAAATCGCCTATTTATTTAGCCGTCCACAAGATTTTCCGTGGCGCGAATTCAGCGCTAACGTATATAAAAGTGGCGTAAATGCCTTGCCTGTAACAGCATTACTAGGCTTTATGATTGGTGTTGTCATGGGTTATTTAATGTCGAAACAACTGCATACGTTTGGCGCCGACGTTTATATTGTCAATATTTTGGGGCTTAGTATTATTCGTGAACTCGGCCCCGTGTTGATGGCGGTGTTGATTGCGGGGCGCTCAGGCTCTGCAATGACAGCGCAAATCGGCGTAATGCGTGTAACAGATGAGATTGACGCGCTCACCACTATGGGCATTTCGCGGATCTTACGGGTTGTTCTACCCAAGGTTCTAGGGCTGACTTTTGTCGCGCCTTTACTCGTATTGTGGACATCTGGCTGGACGCTCGCTGGCGGCGCCTTTGCATCTAATTTAGAGCTAGGCATCAGCTATCACTTCTTTTTTAATTATTTACCATTAGCTGTTCAGCCCATCAACCTCACGCTCAGTTTGATTAAAGGTCTGATGTTCGGCTTTGTTGTAGCATTAGTCGCTTGCCACTTTGGCTTGCGTATCAAACCAAATACCGAGAGCCTGAGTAATAGCACAACAAGTTCAGTGGTCACTGCGATATCTGGAGTGATTCTGGTCAATGCTGGATTTGCAATTTTGACGCGTGGCATCGGCGTATGAGCGATAACATTCCAGATCAGGATATTATCTGTGACATACAGAATGTTTGTACGGAATTTGGTGACAACATTGTTCACCATCATCTCAACCTCAAAGTTAAGCGTGGTGATATCACTGCCCTAGTAGGCAGATCTGGATGCGGCAAAACTACATTATTGCGTCATATCATAGGTCTGACCAAACCCAAAAGTGGCAATGTGCTTTTGTTCGGAGAAAATCTGCACGCAATGGAACGTGTAGCACAACGACGCCAGATGAATCGTTTTGGCGTGCTGTTTCAGCAAGGTGCCTTATTTTCAGCACTTTCCGTATTCGACAATATTGCTTTCCCGTTACGTGAACTAAAACAGTTGGATGAGTCCGTCATCTATCAATTAGTCATGCATAAGTTGGCACTGGTTGAGCTTGATCCCCGCGACGCAGATCTGCTGCCTGCCGAAATTTCAGGTGGTATGGTTAAGCGCGTGGCGCTGGCACGAGCCCTTGCTCTGGAACCGGAACTGTTGGTACTTGACGAACCCACCGCAGGACTGGATCCTGACCGTAGCCATAATTTTATCGATCTGGTTAAACAGCTCAAAAAATCTTTGGGCTTAACTGTGCTGTTTGTCACCCATGATATGGATACTCTGGCCTCACTGGCCGAACGTGTGGCTGTATTAGAGGATAGGCACATTATTGCAGATTGTACCTTACGTGAACTGGCTGAAATTGATCATCCTTTTGTCATCAATTTTTTCCAAAGTATCCGTAGCAGGCTTGAGAGATTATAATTAGTCATGGAAAACCGAGCTTACGCAATTGCAGTGGGTATCTTCACCTTAGTGCTGGGAATAGGCATGGCATTTGCCTATTGGTGGATCAGTGGTTCACAGGAGACCCGCACGGCGTACACCATAAGCTCTCAATTACCTGTCACTGGTTTAAGCCCGGAAGCCACGGTTAAATTTCGTGGTGTGGATATTGGCAAGGTAACAGAAATATCCCTTGCCCCCACCTCCCAAACTACCGTCCTGATTGACATTGCAGTTGCACAAAACTTAAAGCTCAGCAGTGAAGCCTATGCTGAGCTTCGTCGACAAGGGCTAACCGGGCTTGCTTATATTGATCTGAATGATGAAAGCAATAATGCCTCTGCGCTGCCGGCTGGCAGCACCATTCTGCTTCGACCAACTCTGGTGGACAGCCTAATGTCCAAGGGTCCGGAACTCCTTGCGCAACTTGAAGTGCTTCTGCAAAGCAGTAGTCAGCTCACAGCATCCGCTAACCGTGTTTTGACCAATGTTGATATTCAAAAATTGAATAATACGATTGCAAATTTTGAAAAAGCATCTGAGAAAGCGCTACCAGCAATCAATTCCGCGACCAATATGTTCAACAATGCCAATAAAATGATGTCCAACAAAAATCAAGTACAACTGGTACAAACGATAGAAAGCGCGCAACAGACTTTTGATGCTACAAGACCGCTCATCAATGAATTGAGCCTGACGACTAAAAAATTCCACCACACAACCGATCAATTTGAAATTAGCACCAACCAACTTGCCAACACATTAGGTACTGAAACCTTACCGCAGCTACATACGCTGACCAAAAATATGAATCGAAGCATCATTCATTTCAACCAACTCATTGATGTTCTGGAAGATAATCCGCAAAGCATCATTTTTGGAAAACCAGCTCCGCCTCCAGGACCTGGTGAAGAAGGCTTTACCAGCAAACCATGAGGATCAGAATGCGCCCTATCATTTTATTGTTAACCGGCAGCCTGATTATAAGCGGTTTAGTTGCTTGCGTTGGCGTAAACAAAATTAAACAAAATATTGTCATTTACGACTTTGGTTTATCTGTTCCAAATGAAAATAATCAACAAATTACTTCAAAAATATTGTTAGAAGAACCCGTTGCCGCAGAATCTCTCAATCATAATAAAATTCGTTACCGCCTGAATTATCAAAACCCTGCACGCATTTTTTTCTATACCGAGAGCCGTTGGGCAGCCAACCCTTCAGAGCTGCTTTCGAGTAAACTGAATACGTTAATCAATGTAGTCAGTAATCCTATGAACTGTAGCTTGAGACTAAAAATAGAGGCCTTTGATCACGTATTTCAAACTGCAACCATTAGTGAGGGAGTCGTTCAGTTAAGTGCATTGCTGGTAGAAAAAAAATCTAATGAAATTATTTCAAACCAACTTATTACAGCAAGTATTGCCGCATCCACACCTAATGCGCAAGGCGGAACAGCCGCACTAAATCAGGCAAGCGAAATTGCGTTAAAAAAAGCTATTGCTTGGGGAAATATGATGGCTGAGAACAATACCCTCTGCCGATAAAACTTAAAAAGGGCATTTCATATGAAATGCCCTTTTTAAGTTTTGGTGCCCGGGGCCGGAATCGAACCGGCACGCATTGCTGCGCGGGATTTTGAGTCCCGTGCGTCTACCAATTCCGCCACCCGGGCTTTTTGGAATATACATTACTGTATAATTGCAACCCCGCTATTATAGCAAGCTCTTTGACTTATGCGAACCCTTGATTTCGATTTTTATTTACCTGAACACTTAATTGCGCAACATCCCACCTCTGAGCGCACCGCTAGCCGGATGTTGCATGTAAATGGCACCAATGGCAATTTAACTGATGAGGCTTTCTCAGATTTCACTAATTTTTTAAATGCGGGTGATTTGCTGGTATTTAACGACACCCGTGTGATTAAAGCTCGGCTATTTGGACACAAAGAAACAGGTGGTAATGTCGAGGTGCTTATAGAGCGCATTATTAACCAGCATGTGGTGTATGCTCACGTGCGTGCATCACGCTCACCTAAAGTTGGCAGCCGAATTAACTTGGCCAACGCTTTTGATGTAGAAGTAACTGCGCGTCATGATGATTTATTTGAATTACATTTTTTAAGTAATAGTACAGTATTAGAATTGCTGGAAGCTCATGGCGCATTGCCTTTGCCGCCATATATCACGCATGATGCGACAACCCAAGATGAAGAACGTTACCAAACGGTTTACAGCAAGCATTTAGGCGCGATCGCCGCACCCACTGCGGGCTTACACTTTGATGATACGATGTTGGATAAAATTAGGCAAATGGGCGTTGGTATTGCCTATGTAACATTGCACGTTGGGGCGGGCACTTTTCAGCCAGTACGCGTTGACAACATTCACGACCATCAAATGCACAGTGAGCTTTACAACATACCGCAAGCAACTGTAGATATAATTACCAAAACAAAAAATCAGGGCAGAAAAGTAATGGCTATAGGTACAACCGCTATGCGCGCATTAGAAAGTGCCGCCGCAAATGGACCCTTGCAGGCAGGGGATGGTGAAACGCGCATTTTTATAACGCCTGGTTATACGTTTAAAGTGGTTGATCGTTTATTTACTAATTTTCATTTACCCAAAAGCACCCTACTCATGTTAGTGTCAGCTTTTGGTGGCGTAGAAAATATTAAACAAGCCTACGCACACGCGATTAAGCGACAATACCGCTTTTTTAGCTATGGGGACGCGATGCTCATAGAAAAACAGCCTGATTAAACCGAGTGTTTCACCATTCATGGTTAAAATTCATGCAAAATTAAATGAACAATATCCGTAATATTTTGACCAACTTATCATTATCAATCAAAGAAATTTAACTATGCGCATTGCAACCACATTACTTTCTCTACTACTTTTAGGCACATTCTCAGTCGCACAGGCAGAAATTCTGCCTGAAGCGCAGCTTGGCCTCAAAATACCTCTTGCCAAAAACCCTAGCTCCCGCCCAATGACGGTGGCGTACATTCCTTTTTTCAAAAAATACTATATTGCGGATGGTGGGTTAGCGCCGATGGCTTCTGAATTTGAGGCTGCCATTTCAAAGTCTGAAATTCACGCGTATGACGAGAATGGCAAGTACATCAACTCAGCTAAGCCTGGCTATGATAATCGCTCTATTTATTTCAACCCCAACACCGACAAATTAGAAACGGTAACTTACAACATTTCGAGTGACGTTGGCTTTTCACCAAACACAGGCATCTATGCGATTGATGTTTCAGAGAATGGGGAGGTGAAAAACACTTCAAGCGAAGTCATCCTATTTAACCCTGCATTCGGTCACTCGGGCACCATGCCAACTTACGATGCGGCAAACAACCGTTATTTTGCTAAACAAGGCCGTAGCAATTTAGTGTTTATTGTTGACCCCAAACTACGCGAAAAAATTGGTGAAATCAGCTTGGATTTTGAAAAGGCAAAAGTACTTCATGATGATGTGAGCGATCTTTTTGCAGCTTACACTGGCGTAAAAGGTGAGGAGCTGGTTTTACTGGATGTTGATCACAAAGCCGCTATAATTTTTGACATCGCTGGCCATTATGTTGGAAAAAGCGAGTTACCAAAAGACCTGAAATTACGCGCAAAAAACCACTTTAACGGTTTAGGCTACGCCAACGATATGCTGTTTGTATATCACGACTCAGAAGGTGAGTTTGGCACTTATTATGGATTTAAAGTGCTGAAATAACCCAGGTATTCAAGTGCAGCCAAGTTTAAATAAAAAAACCGCGATTTAAACGCGGTTTTTTATTCAACAATAACTTAATTTACTTATTTACCAAGCACACCAGCTAGTTTGCCAGAAGCCATGCCGAATAATGCACCTAGCACAACTGATACTGCCACTAGTAACACTGGGTTTGACATATCCATATTTACTGTATTGCCTACTGTGCCTGCTGTTAATGCTAAACCTGCTGTTGCAGCGTAACCATACACGTTAGCCGGCACCACAGAAAGCAAGTTACAACCCGCAACAATTACTAACGGGAACACGGTTATAGCGATAATCAAAGGATTACCTAAAGCACCTAATCCAGCAAACATGCCTGAGTTTACTAAGTACAATGCAATACCAGCCATGACAGCACCAAAAATCATCCCTGCGATTGTTTTTTGCAATGCAGCACCATCGCCACCAGTGTGGAAATAGCAGCCCCAAGCGATAAAACCAACCCATACCAAAGCAGCACCAGCGAGTGGGTTAAACGCTAAAAATGCCCACACACCTCCTAAAACAGCAATACTTAATGCTAATGCAGTTAATTTCGACATACTTTTTTCTCCCAATTTTTTTAGTTGAATAACAAGTTAATGCGAACGGCAGCGCGGACTTAGGGCAGATAAAGATGTGATAAGTTGCCCTAAAACATAAAACGCCAAGGGCATATTGAATGATTTTTGATGAAATGTAAACTTTTTTACACTGTTTTGTTACATTTTAGACATACAAAAAATAAAGATGATGCAGAAAGCTGTAGTTTTTGATGCGGCTTTCAGATGTTTCTTGGCGCGTTAGTCCAGCTTTCAGAACGGCTGTAATCCCAATGTTTACGCCATGCACCTAGCACCATATTAGGATATTGCGGCTTGCCCAAACTGCCATTGTATCGACCTAGTGCACGGTATAAATCTCCGCGTTCAATATCAATATAGTGCCTTAAAATAGTGCATCCATAACGCAAATTAGTACGCAGTAGAAATAAGTTATGGTCATTTGCACCAATACTGCGCACCCAAAATGGCATTATTTGCATAAATCCACGCGCACCTACAGATGATACCGCGTATTTTTTAAAACCACTTTCTACCTGAATTAAACCAAGCACCATTTGCGGGTCCAGCCCTGCACGGGTGGCTTCGTAGTGTAGCGTACGTAAAAAATCTTCACGGTATGCTTGATCTGGAATGCGCTTTTGAAGGCGCTGTGACATATCGCTAAGCCACGCGCTACCCTCTTCTGGCGTCGCAAAAGTCAGCATAGGCACGGCTCGATCACTGACGCTGCGTTGCATGAGTGCTTTTACACTGTTTGATAACGGCTCTTCAATCTGCGAGCCAGCAAGGCAAATATTCGAAACTAAAGCTCCGAACAATGCCAACAACCAAATTTGAATGATTTTAATCACGCTAAAACCTCACGCCATAATCGGCATTAGGTTAATGTTAAGCCACTTCTTGCACAAACTCAACTACTGAAACAAGTGCAATAGATTTTGCTTCGGCTTCCACACGAGCTTTGTATTCCACATTTCCTTCAGCCAAGCCACGCTCGCCTATCACCAAGCGATGTGGAATGCCCATCAAATCAGCTTCTGCAAACATCACACCCGGGCGCTCGCCTCTATCGTCCAGCAATACGTCAACACCTGCAGCTTGCAACGCATCATACAACTTATTGGCGGCCAATTTAACAGTTTCAGATTTATCATAACCAATGGCACAAATCACCACTGCAAACGGTGCCATGCTCTTAGGAAAAATAATGCCGCGTTCATCATTGCCTTGCTCAATCGCCGCACCCACAATACGTGAAACACCAATGCCGTAGCAACCCATTTCCATGATTTGCGTTTGCCCGTTTTCATCCAGGTAAGTTGCGCTCATGGCCTCAGAATACTTGGTGCGTAATTGAAAAATATGCCCTACTTCAATGCCGCGACAAAGAGACAACACGCCGTTGCCATCTGGGCTAGCATCGCCAGCCACCACATTACGAATATCAGCAACCAGTGATGGTTCAGGTAAATCTCGACCAAAATTTACGCCACTCAAGTGATATTTTGGTTTGTTAGCGCCACAGACAAAATCGCTCATCAGCGCAACAGTTTTATCTGCAATAATTGTCACATCGGCATTTACTCCCACAGGACCAATAAAACCAGGTGGGCAATTAAGGTTAGCTCGGATTTCTGCTTCTGTGGCAAATCTAAAATCAGTCATACCTGCAAGCTTGCCTACTTTAACTTCATTCAGGTTATGGTCACCACGTAGTAAAGCTAAATAGAATTTCTCATTCGCAATCAGAGCTATGGCTTTAACGGTGTGCTCAACGCTAATACCCAATAACTTTGCCACATCTTCACATGCCGTTTGCTTGGGTGTTTCTACCTCTTGCATCTCGGTACCAGCTACCGCTCTAGTGTTACCTGCTGGCAAAGCTTCTGCTAACTCTACATTCGCCGCATAATCAGACGTATCGCAATAGGCCAAGCCGTCCTCTCCACTATCAGCCAGTACATGAAACTCATGCGAACCATCACCGCCAATCGCGCCGGAATCAGCCTTTACCGCGCGGAATTTCAAGCCTAAGCGTGTAAATACATTGCTGTATGCTTGATACATGGTGGCATAGGTTTTTTCTAGCGATGCAAAATCGGTATGAAACGAATACGCATCTTTCATCATAAATTCACGTGCGCGCATGACGCCAAAACGCGGGCGAATTTCATCGCGGAATTTGGTTTGAATTTGGTAAAAATTAAGCGGCAGTTGTTTGTAACTGCGGATTTCTGAGCGCGCGATGTCCGTAATCACCTCTTCATGCGTCGGACCAAAACAAAATTCGCGCTCGTGCCTATCGGTAATCTTAAGCATTTGTGGACCAAACACCGCCCAACGACCTGTTTCTTCCCACAGTTCGCGTGGCTGCACGGCGGGCATCAATAGCTCTAGCGCGCCCGCTTTATTCATTTCATCACGCACAATCGCCTCAACTTTACGCATCACGCGCAGCCCAAGCGGCATCCAGCTATAAAGCCCTGAGCCCAAGCGTTTAATCAGCCCTGCACGCACCATTAAAATATGGCTTTGCAATTCAGCATCGCTAGGGGCTTCTTTTTGAGTGTTGAAGAAAAATTGTGAGGCGCGCATGGTGAGTTCTAATCAGGGCTAAATTAAAGGGCGAATTTTACAGATAATCAGTGCGTTAGTCAGCAATAGTTATTTTGACTATTCTGCTGTAATATTTTTACGAACGACTGACGTATCAGTTGCCATTGATCTGCCTTTTGTAACCGGGCTATCTTGCGGAATATAGCCAGATTTCCACAGAGAAAACGGCACTATCGTCGCAGGAAAGCCATTGTCGTAAAACCAGCTATCAACCGCGTATTTATCGCCCGTTTTGATTTCATGAATCACGGCTGTGCTATGCGGCCAGCCTGAGAAAAAGAAGTTACGCGTTCGCATGTCTTCTACCTCATGTAATCTGATTAAGCCATTTTGACGCATTAGCCGCAAGTAAGTAGTGCTGTTGATTGCCTCATCATTACAATCCAACTGTCCAGGATAATTTGAATTGCCAAATGTGCCGGCACGATCTGTGGTCGTACCCGTTTTTGCACCTATAATTTTTTCCAGCTCGCCTATCGCCTCTGCTATCAGCTTTCGCTCTTGCTTAGCATCAGGTGTAGTACCTGTGTCAGTAAAAATATCTGCTATCTTTTTCCACGCTTCATTATTCAGTGACACATGCTTAATTTCAGCACAGCCACCTCCTGTACATACGTCAAAGCCATTCAATGTTGGCACTTGCTGATAAATACGGGTGATGTCAGTCACGGCCGCAGCCGCATTAAACGATAATAATAAAACCACGCTAACTAAACAATTAAATGATAACTGGCGCATTCAGTAGCTCATTATTATTTTCGCCTGCTGCAGGGTAATGTTGTATAAGATGGGCACTGATTTCTGCAATGCCATGTAACACGCCTGCTTCAAATTGACCTTTTCGGAATAGCACTTCCATCTCATGGCTGAGATGCTCCCAGCCTTGATTGCCAACATGATGATGAATGCCGCGATCCGCCAAAATTTCGAAATCATGGTCGGCGAGTAGCAAGTAAATCAGTACCCCATTATTTTGTTCGGTATCCCACACTTGTAATTGTGAAAACACTTCAACCGCTCGCTTTTTGGCGGATTTTTTTTGCAAAATCTCCATCACGGATAGATTGCATTCAACCACAAAACGAATTTCACCAAAATGTGTGGCTTCACTTTGGCTAATGGCGGCTTCTATACGCTGCATTGCCGCTGTAGAAAAATACCTGTTAACTGCACTAGGTAAAATAAACAGGTGCTGGTACAGGCGTTTAAATAATTTAAGTAACATTACCAATCTCCCGACGCGCCACCGCCACCAAACGATCCACCACCGCCGCCACTCCAGCCACCTGATCTACCACCGCTGTGGCCACCGCCATAACCGCCACCGTAGCCTGAGCTTGCAGAACCCATCAGCGTGAGAAAAAATGCCACAATACCAAATAAAATGGCGGCTAAAACACCTCCGCCAAGCAACCAAGCCAGCACGCCAATAGCGCCACCATTAAGCGCTCCGCCCATAAAGTTACCAAAAATAGTGCGGAGTATGCCACCTAACACCAAGCCGCCAAAAAGCAGTAACGGCAGTAAATTTTCAAAGCTTTTAGTCCCCGTGTCAGGTAAATCTGGTGCGGGTAACTGCTCTCCTGATACCAAACCAATAAGCCTATCAATAGCATTATCGATACCCCCATAAAAATCACCTTGTTTAAAGTGAGGCTGCATAATTTCATTAATGATCCGCTTGGCAATTAAGTCTGGAATTGCACCTTCTAAGCCGCGACCCACTTCAATGCGCATTTTACGGTCATCTTTTGCTACTAACAGCAATAATCCATCATCTGGTTTCTCGCGACCCAGTTTCCAAACATCCGTGACACGAATGCTATATTGTTCGATCACTTCAGGCTGCGTCGTGGGAACAATCAACACCGCAATTTGGCTGCCTTTTTGTTGCTCAAAACTAGCCAATTTTGCTTCAAGCAGGCTTTGCTGCTCGGCTGTCAGCGTCTGTGTTAAATCAGTAACATGCGTTTTTAATACGGGGATAGACACAAGCTCTGCACGCAGATTGCACGATGCAAATAACAGCATGGTACAAACTGCGAGTAAACCTGCTTTTATAGTATAAGACACGCGAATAAAGGAATATAGATTAAAGGAAGACCAATTAAGCACCAAGGTTATTTCTTGTCACCAAAATCTACCGTTGGCGCGACTGAAATTTCTTTCTCATTCTCGACCGTGAATGATGGCTTAGCTTTATAGCCAAACATCATTGCGGTAAGGTTTTGAGGAAAAGAACGCACGGCTACGTTGTAATTTTTAATGGTTTCAATGTAACGATTACGTGCAACGGTAATGCGGTTTTCCGTGCCTTCAAGTTGCGCTTGTAAATCTCTAAAGCCTTGATCCGCTTTTAAATTTGGGTAATTTTCTGCAATAGCCATTAAGCGGGATAACGCAGAGGTCATTTGTCCTTGCGCCGCCTGAAATTTAGCAAAGGCTTCAGGGTCATTCAATAGCTCAGGGGTGACTTGTATGCTACCCACTTTAGAACGCGCGTTAGACACCTCAGTCAGCACTTCCTGCTCATGTGCAGCATAGCCTTTAACCACATTCACTAAATTAGGCACTAAATCAGCACGGCGCTGGTACTGATTGAGCACTTCAGACCAACTGGCTTTTGCTTCTTCATCTAGCGATTGAAAAGTGTTGTAACCACAACCTGTTAAATTGAGTACTAACAACACCGCTAATAATTTTAAAAATATTTTCTGCATATTCACTCCAGGTAATCAATATATTTAGCACGCTATGTTTTACATATGGTGCCTGTTTTTTTAAATTCAATGCTGGATAGACATTAGATATCCCTATTAGTGCGCAAGCACCAGACACAGGTCACGCCATGTGTCGGCCTTGTCAGTCGGCACTTTTAACAAATGTGCTAAATCATAAGTCACCACCAACTGCGTGGCTTGCCATGCATGAATGACACCACGCAAGTCTTTAAGCAACGCATCGCTAGCCAGCAAATATTGACCGACGCCCTCGCCCATCGCAATCACGCGTTTAGGCTGCAACGTGGCGACCGCTTCGCTAACATTAGCTGAAACCTGAGCCGGCTTAACTTTAATCCGCAGCGCAATAAAAATGTTTTGTAGCAACTGCGCTTCATCTGCTGGCAATGGCGCATCGGGCAATATAAACAACCATTCGCCCTCTTCGCTCGCAATATGCATAAACTGTGGCGGCGCTATAGGGGCTGTCGCGCCAACTTGCAGTTTTTCTGCGTCTGGGTTTGGCTCTACTTTATCTGAGTTTACCTGTGTTTGTTTGGCTTGCGCCACCTCAGCTTGAGGCGGCATGATTTGCGTTGGCAAAGGCGCGCGCAATTGCCAAACGGGGAGCAACTCCAACTCTCGCAACATGTCTTCACGTGTCATCATGCTCATAAAGCCAGTCCCATTAACACGGCATCTTCGCGCCCGTTTTGCGCGGGATAATAACCACGGCGTATTGCCATCTCATTAAACCCGATATTTTCATATAAAGCGATGGCAGAAATGTTACTTGAACGCACTTCTAAAAACATATTGGCCGCTTTTAGCTTTTGAGCAATCTGTATCATGTGTTCTAACAAATATCGTCCTAAACCTTGCTTTTGATAGGCTTTGGTAATACTTAAATTGAGCAAATGCGCTTCATCCAGTACCATCATCATTAGCGCGTAACCAATGATTTTTTCATCATGCTCCAGCACCCAAGCAATATGCTCAGATTTAAGCGAGTCACTAAAATTACCGCGTGTCCACGGGTGTGAGTAAATATGCGGCTCAATTTGCATGACGGCGTCTAGATCGCTCGCAACCATAGGACGAAATTGATATTGGGGTTTAGGCATTGCACTCATAACCTTAAACCCTGCTCACGCTCTGACGTTTTAAGCGCGACCCGATTACGGATATAAAGGGGCATGGCTTCACTAGCCGATTTAGCCTCTCCGCTTGCAAATACAGGTTGTGCTAACTTTAAAATAGCCTCCGCGGTAGGCAGCAATGCTGGCTGAATTACTTCCACCTGCCCACTGTAAGCCGTGCTTAAAATCTCAGAATATGTGTGCCAGCCACTGCCCGCGCCCACCCAACCATCACTCTCAATTGCAGGCACTGCATCTGGTTTATACAAACCTGGCTCAATAACAGTTTGCCACCCAGCAGCATCTTTAACATAAGCCGCATGATAAACCTCGCCCATGCGCGCGTCTAAGCACGCCACAACCTTACTTACTCCACTGGCTTCCGCCAATGCCATTAGCGTACACACTCCCACCACAGGCAAGTTAGCACCAAAGCCCAAACCTTGCGCCACACCAGCAGCAATGCGCACCCCGGTAAAAGAGCCCGGCCCTGCACCGAAAGCAATGCCGTGCAAATCTTTTAATTGCATATTTGCAGAATCCAGCAAAACTTGAATTTGCGGCAAAATAATTTGCGAATGCGTTTGCCCTGCGTTAATGTCAAATGTAAACGTCTCTTCACCTTTTAGCAGGGCGAGTGATAGGTATTCAGTTGAGGTATCAAAGGCAAGAATATTCATGTTGTTTCGTATTTAAGTCCACTGCAAAAAATTGTAATGCTCACCACCCATCACCCCGTCATTCTTCGCTATGCTTCACACATGAATAATCTGCTTTAGCAGATATATTCTGTGGGGATGCCAAACACTGGTACAGAATGACGGTTTAGAGAAAATTTATGTTTAATCATTCACCCGCTATTTTGCCACGCAAATGCTTAATCTGCCCGCGAATTGTCTTGCCTTCTAAGCGCCGTTGCTTAGAACCATAACTCGGGCGCGTAGCATAACGTGTAGGTTTAACTTGATTGGCAGCATTTACAATTTCATGTAAACGCTTAATTGCATCTTTTTTATTCGCCTCTTGCGTACGATATTGTTGCGCTTTTAACACCAACACACCTTCATCGTTGATGCGGCTATCTTTTAAATGCAGCAATCTTTCTTTAAGCCAATCACTTAAAGACGAAGCTTTAATGTCAAAACGCAAATGGATTGCACTCGATACTTTATTCACATTTTGCCCACCCGCACCTTGGGCGCGGATGGCGGTGAGTTCGTATTCAGTTGCGGGGATGAGAATCAGAGACATATTTCTTGTGATTAAGTAAAGTGATATTTTGACAGCAATTCTATTTGCATTTCATTATTTTTTAGTTATAACATTGTACATACGTTTAATCGGAGATTTTTGATGCAAACCTCATTAATAAAAATCGGAAACTCCCGTGGCGTGCTCATTCCCGCAGCACTGCTTGCAGCGTGTGAAATTGGTGATGCCGTTGAAATGCGCGTTTAAAACAACCGCATTATTATTGAGCCTATCGCCCAACAGCACCGCCAAGGCTGGTTTACAGGCTATCAAGCGGATAAAGACGCTGACGTTTTAGCTGATTTAAAAGAAACCACCATTGAGCAGGATGATTGGCAATGGTAAAAAGCGACCAATTTAAACGCGGCGAAGTTTACTGGGTAAACCTTGACCCCACCATAGGCACAGAAATTCGTAAAACGCGCCCCGCACGCGCAGGTGGTCAGTTTGTTTTTTGTTAATCGCAACCGCAGAAATACTCACTTAACATGCACTCTCGAAAATTTTCGCCAAAATACTTGCAAAAATACTACAGAGCAAAAAAAACGTAACATACTCGTAAGGTGCCACTTCAAATACCTAAAACTGCCATGACTGCTTCTGCGTGCATCATGAACCACCTTGGCCGCTGGACACAAAGCCACTTCATAGCCGAGCAATCTCAATCTAGCGCACAAATCTACATCTTCATAGTAAAGAAAGAATCGCTCATTAAATCCATTCAACTTCTCGAATATTTCTCGCGGGAATAACATGAACATTCCGCCCACCCAATCAGGATAAATTGGCTCATTCTTAATTTCGTAGTCACTGCCTTTGCCTCCACTGAAGACTTTGCAAAGTATTTTAAATGGTGTCGGAAATAAACGTGCGCTATCTTCCTGCAAGCCATTTTCGCCCACAACCATTGGGGCGGCTAAGCCGATAGCATCATTATTTAGGCATGTAAGCAATGCAGGAAAAGGGTCTTGATTGAGTCGAATATCCGGGTTAACTACACAAAAATAAGTCGAATCATTCTGATATTTATAAAATGCAGCATTATGGTTTGCACCAAACCCCTTGGCTATTGCATTTTTTTCAATCCGGATTAGAAAAGGAAATGTTTCTATATCAAATGGCAAAGTTTCAGGGATATTTAGAGTCAATGTCACAACAATATCATTTTCCGTTGCAACCATTTTCAAATCATCCAGTAGCAGGCTCACTATCTGTGCCTGTCCATGACTCACTACCGACAAGTGTATTTTTGTTTTCAAACTTCACTTTTCCTATTTAATTTCTCTTGCACAGCCACCCAAAGACGACCAAACTCGCCATTTACTAACCGCCCCAGAACAATCAATCCATAGCCCCAGAGACGCGCCAAGCTAGCTGGAAACTTTAGAATAGGCATACAACAAAGCCAAAACAAAGGCTCCTGATGATAAAGGTTGTAAAGATTGTTGTAGGCATCTTCAACGCGAGACTTTTCTATGTTGGTGGCTCTTAGATTAATGAGATGGATAGGTAAAAAATACCACAACAACTTCTTGTTAATCGATACAACCGTTGATAAAGACAGGCCTCGATCTACCAGATACTGCAAAGCCATATTAAAATCATGAGTAAATATGTTAACTACGTCGTAGTCTCTATTTTCAATCCGTTTGGCCGCGATTAGATACTCTGGAACAAAAATTGTTTGATGATTTCGACTAATCGCCTCATAGAATAAATAAGTCTGAACTAAAGCAGTTCCAACAAAACTTTGAGCATCAGTATCAACGGCACAAGATCGATTAATAATAATTGATGAAATAAATGCCGCATTTGTAGAGCATTTTTTTACATAAGTGTCCATATCACTAAAAATAATTGGAGCGGCAATCATCTGAAATGGCCTTTCTTTGATGAAGTTGTTGTTATAACCGTAGGCACTCACAAAAACTGCACCATATTCACCAGAGCTCAATAAAGACATAATTTTTTGCAAAGCGCCATCTAAGAGCACATCATCATCACCCAAAATGAGCACATAACGTCCCTTTGCGAGATTAAAGCACTGTGCGATATTTCTATCTGAGCCAATATTTTCAGAATTCCTTATGTAAGTTAATGGAAGGTTTTCAATCAGAAATGATTTAGCTACTTCACCAGTATTATCAGGTGAAGCGTTGTCATATATTTTAACTTCAACCTGCTCATTAAGCCCCTCAAGTTGCGGGACTAATCGAGATAAACATAACCTAAGCCACTCAGCACGGTTAAATGTTGGGATTGCAATTGACAGCATAATATTATTCATTTTATCTAACCTTAATAACACATTTGTAAGTGGTGCTTAGTGCCATTCACGTCGTAGCTTATTCCAGAGCCATAAAGCAGTTGGCAGGCCATAAAGTACATTAATACTCAATAAAGAAATCACCATACCCCTCGCACCATAGATACGGCCAAAATACAGAATACTTGCAGTAAGAATAATTGCACCAATCACCGACAACACCATAAAAGGCTCACGTTTATGCAACCTTAAGTAATAAGCTAATGCACCAACAATATGAGAAATAGAGAAGGCAATAAGAAGCATGATCATTTCAAGGAGAGGCAAAACTCGTTCTAAAATTGATACCCCCTTAAACAGTGATAAGCAAGTAACTATAGTTACAATCGATATAAATACGAATGCAGAAGATTGCATAAAAAGCTGAAAAAAAGTTCGATCAAATTCTTTCCAATTGCTATTAGAGACCAGCTTGGTCAGTGAGGGTGAGTTTGCTTGCATCCAGACAAATCCAACACTGGTTAAAATTGTAGCAATGGCAATACTCATACCCATCTTTCCTGCCTCAACAGCTCCATGATAATAAAACAACACTGGTGTAAATAATTGAAAGATGAAATATCCAGAAATCCAACTGATGGCTATTCGCCATTGCATCGGCCATACTTCATGCTTCCAAGAAAAAATGTCCTTACCTTCAGCCCGATCTACTTTAACTACACTTTTAATTAAGATGGGAAAGAATCTCAATAACCAATAACTAGATGTTGTAGAAGCAACAAGAACAGGGATTACTGCAATCCATAGCCTTGCACCCAAAACTAGTAATATCCAGCTGAGGAAACTGCTGACAACCCCTTGAGCAAGCCTCAAGCGATTAACATTTACCACCTGCCCACTACCTTCAATCGCAGCTAAACTTGGCGTGCACAAAAGATTAAAAGCGGTGAAAATGACTAGAAAAATCCACGGCAATTGCCATGATATTTCGCTTAAATTAGATTTCTGATGGCTAAAAAAATACAACCCTGCCGTTAAAAGTAATAGCGCCATAATAATGGCCGCAAGTGCATACCAAAACACAGCATGATTAAGTAAGAGAAGGAATTTTTTTACATTACTTGAATCGCCCTTAATTGCGCCTAGCTTAAGCCAACTTAAACTTGCAAAGTAATGTCCTGAGAATTGTAAAATAACAAACGAAAGACCCATTTCGAAAATTATTTGTAATCCTATTACGCTGTTAAAAGTGTAAAAATACCCCTGTTCTTCTGATGTAAAAAAGTGGGCAACCAAAATCAGTGTCAGTGCACCAGCTAACATTTGCCAGCTTTTCACTAACAAAGATGCAAGTACAGCTTTACTTATACCTGTTAGAGATAAAAATCTATTGAGTAAATCAATAATTGAAGTTCGTATTAAAAGTCTTACGCTTTGTCTAATACTTATTTTCACGATGTTTTCTTACCAACTTCTGCGGGGCAATGTTGTAGATTTATTCCAGAATAACGATGCATCGTAAATTCATCACCTAATATGACTTCCTGTACATCATAAAATTGGTTTAACTCATGCAGAAACCCCTGAAGCCTCACTAGAATAGAATCACTATTTCTATTCACTAGAATCCCTCCATTTGGCTGATTGCGGCAAATATATCTAGTGAGATAGAGCTTTCTCCGTGCTTCGGATAATGGCTGCTCTAGCAACTGGAGAGGTATAGGCAACCAGTTCCTTTCATTAAGCCTAGCATAGTCACCGGATAAAATAGGCGGCGCGGCGTCATCCCCGTAATAAACGATAGACTCGTCAGTCAGTGGTTGAATATTATCAATAAGCTGCTGCAACTCATCTGTAGCTTTTGGTAGATTAGCCGTAACATTTGAAGTAAAAGATTTGATTTGAGCTAAATTATTTACCCATTTTAAATTGAATACTGGGATCAGCACTAAAAATAATAGGGGAATAGCGACAATTTTAATGGGCAATGAATATACTCTCTGCGGGCTCATTCGCTTGGATAGCATTACCGAAAAATAAACTGTCATCACAATAAGTGGCAACATTGCCGTAATATTCTGAGGCACTGGTCTGCCGATATAATAGGTCGAAATTCCCCATATGCAACCTGCCATAGCCGCAAATGGTGCCACCGTGTCATCATTTGCATCGCCTCCTAGTCGAATCGCACCCATGCACAAAATTGAAATCCCCATGAACACCAAAAGCAATAAATTTCCGGGACCACTAAGTGAAAATGGTACGTATCCAAAGCCCTCCGCATATCCGATGGCATGCTCGTAAAAGCTGGATAAGTCTGGTACCACACCTAATCTCACAAAATAAAAGGTAAACAACATTACAAGGACCGTTACTAAGCACAGAGTTGCAATCAAGCCATACTTAACTGCCAGTTCGAGACGATTATTTACGGTTGAATAGGTGAGAAGGAGGGCCACAATAACAAAGAGAAAGATTGCTGTCCCGTAAATTGCGCTTTCTGCAGACCAGATTAAGGCGAGCGACCAAACAATGGAAAGCGTTATGGCTTGTTTTATTCCGAATTTCGGTATGAAACAAGCCATAAGTACTAGCAAATAAACACAGAAGAACCTGACCACAGACGATGAAGGAAAAGGATATGGGCCAATTAACTCCGGGTCTGCAAAAAAAAGTGACATGAAAATAATAGAAAAAGTAGCTAACCTGACAAAAATGGAAGAAGCAATACATCGTATTGCTGCTAGATAAATACCTACAGAAACTAAGAACAATAATATCCCTTGAAAAATGTAAAATGACTGCCAAGCAGAAGTCGATGGTACTAATGAAGCCAATAGTATATTCAAAAATCCATACTGGGATGGCGTATCCCACAGTAGCCACCCTCCATTTCTGACTCCCTCAACAACCCCAACAAAGTACGCCCAATGGTATTCTGAACCTGGAATAAAGAGGCTATCTTCGCGAAAACTAATCCAAAAAAAGACATAGATTATTGATATATCTAAAAAAATCAGCGGGAGTAAACGTTTAAATTCTCGAAAAGAACCGAACTTATAATGCAAAACCTCAATAGCGGTTGATGGTTTGGAAAGGATGAAAAACACTGCTCTTAAAACAAGAAAAGCGCCAATAATGCTAATTGAAAAATTAGCCTCTAACATCTGTCTAAAAGCATTCCAGTTTGTAAGATCTACAAGTGAGCTCCACGAAAGTGCCAATAAAATCACATAAAGTGCAAAGGCAAAAAGCCGGGTTTTGCTTTCTTTATATTTTGAAAGCGACTCTATCTTTGCAAAAGCCAGCGGACAGAAAACTAACATGGCAAGAATAAAAGTATCATAAGCGTGTATTTTATTATGAATTGAACCCACCATAGAGATGGCGTATATCACTAATACTAAGCTTATTAGCCATTTGACCGGTCTCCACAAGAGGATATCCAACTTGTTTAAAATTACAATTGTAATTAAAATAATGGGTAGCAAAAGATGAACAAGCCATTTTGAATGCCCGATGTGCTGCAACCCATACAAGCGAATTAAAAGTAGAGCTATTGAAATTATGGCTATTATTGACCCAAACAAAATCGTCAGGTAGTAAAGTTCATTAGTTGCCGACTCAAATGGGTCTTTAAGATTCGTATAGTAATTTTTTTGAGTTACCGAGATCAGAAATGCTGCACCACATAACAAAATTAACAACCATTGCCCAATCAATAAACTCCATGATGAAGAGCGATTACCTTTTGTTACTGAAATATCATCTATACTTCCACGAAAAATGCGAGTCGAGTCAAACCCTTCCCCTACTAAAAAACGTGTTGTTTCCATAAATATACCAGCACTTACATAATCCGCCACAAGATTACCATCCAAGAAGGCGTTAATATATGCGCCATTCAACGCATTAATCTCTAGAGAATACCACTGCCCAGTCTTCAGTGAAGAGGTTAATATAAGCCCCTTCAAATCGTCAGGTAATGAATAATCAGCGACAATAAGTGCAGCTGTTGATCCTGAAATTTCCATGCGCAGGCCCTGATTAGCCGGGGCTGTTTGGAACACGTTAGGATAACCTTCTGTGCTATTAGCACGAAAGCGCAATTTTAAATGAATAAATGCATTATCTGCATTCTTTATACTTCCCAATTCGACAGATGAAGTTTCACCAAATACATACGATTGTTCATTAATCGTTTCTACATTATTGGTCGTATATTTACTGGAGCCCAGCTGAGCTGCAGTTATATATAAAGCCAGTGAAACAATAGCAATAAATAATACGAAAAAAAGTATATTTTTATTAGTTCGAGCTATCATTAGATCCCCATCGTTAAGGCTTAGTCAAATAACTTAACTAACACCATATTTTTAAATACTGTTAATTTCATTTAACATGAGTGCAATTTAATACATATTTATATGAGTTCTTTCTTGTGCCATATCTCGAGCACTAGTCCAGGGGATAACTCACGAGAGAACTCTAAAAGATACAATCTATTTTGCACTGTCAAAATTTCAATGGCATCCTGAATATCTCGTTGCCCAAGAGGCATTCCTTGCCTGAAAAGCCTTTCGTGCACCATCCAAGTCGTTTCCGGTAATTTTAGATTAACAATAACGGCCGGAGGTGTTGTCAAAATACGTTTTGCCTCGATTCGAGCAGGCATGTCAGGCAAAAAATCAAACCAAGAAACTACAACTTTTGATTTAGGCCAACGGTTAGCAAGTAAATAAAATCCAGGGATATTTGGAAACGTGAAAACATCATCATCTGGTCGAGAGTGCTCTTTGATAACTAGCGTAGCGCTCTCAAGCAACTCATTTGTCTCAGGTGGCAACCAAAACCCAGACAATAGTGGCAACTTTGAAGGAGTTACACTTGTCCTGACATCCGGTACCGATGTATACCACCAAACATATGGCTGTCTAAACTTTACACTTGTTATAAATAAGATGAAGCTAAGACATATGAAAATAATAACAACTTTAACAATTCCGTAAACATTTGGCAGGCTCATTAGATATGCTAAAGCCAATGAAAAACCAAGGAAGACACTAACTTCACTAAGCCCTGCCGATGTGCCATTTCCAAATATAAGGCCTATGGCCATTACCACAGTAACCCCTAGAGTTCGATCACTAAAACTAACGCTACCAAGTAAAAACCTATGAAAAATTAATGACAACATCAATGCGGTTATTAGTGCAGTTGAAATTACAACAATGACATAATTAGCTAACTCTCGATTATGAGCCACAGATGAAAGATTAAAAATATCTGTACCACAGTACGAAAAGGCTACAACACTAATGAATAATATGAAAAATATCAAAATCCCATACGAATCTTTAATACGAGAATCACCGCTACTACTATTAACTTTATATGTCGCAATTACTGTTCCGATTAAACTTAATATAAAAAGAGGCAATAAATATACTAAAATTAATAATAATTGCCTCAGATAGTCTTTATTCACAAGACTCATCCATGAAAATAGGATATGTCCCATTGATCCCTTTGAGGCAATTGCACCAAAGAACACCTGATCCATAAATGTTGGAAATGCGCCTACTATGTACAACCAAATTGATGTAAATATTATCGGCAATAACATCCCGAACATGTAAGACAATATGTTCCAAATCCGAAAAACTCGACTCACACCGATAGTAGAAAAAATAACCGCAAAAATAGAAAATACTACTAGCAAGCTCCCATTACTTTGTTTGGTGAGAAAAGCTAGAGATACCATAACTCCTGCAAAAAATAATAATGGAGCAAAATATTTATTTGTGCTATTCGTCCCAATACATATATTTTCAGAATACCGAATAATCAGGTAAGTCGCTGCCAGGGCATATAATGTGAATAATTGAATGAAATCATAAGTTATGTGAGCAACACCAGACTGGTAATAAATCATTGCAGTCACTGTAGATACTGTAGATACTAAGGGAGTAAATCTTCTAATTATTATTAAATATAAGAATAATGAGAGGGTCAAAATAACGACAATACCTAGTATGCGTAATCCAATGAAACTTTCACCAAACAATGCTTGGAAGCCCGCAATCTGCATCGGGTACAGAGGTGTTAAGAAAAGATAAAAATCACGATATGGAACCTGTCCGGAACGAATTAGATGCGCATAAGCCGAAAACCACCCTTCAGTAATTGGAAAGTATCTGTTAAAAAATATACAATTGTAAAAGAGCATTGCAAGAAGCACAGAACATAATCCAACCCAAAATTGGATATTTTTAAAATTTTTAAAAATGAGCAAAGAGGAATCCGATATATTTAAAAGCAATCTAATTGCTTAATCATCATTAAAATTTCTGTTGCTATCTCTGCACAGTGCTACAAACCCATGATTTTTATCACATACATAAAACCCAGAAGAAAGTAAATTTTTATATATCAATTCCATTCTAGAGACGTTTACAAAGTGGTCTATATATAGAGACCTCAATTTAGTTGTATTCTTCCCTGCTTGATAATAACTAAATTGCCTCTCTTTAATTTCAACTACATTTTGGTCGACAATTACTCTATCAACATGATTTTTTGTGTAAGCATTACTTACAAGAATCACATCAACTAAGCTGTTTAGATTTGTGGATAAATCAGGAAAATTCGAAGTTAATTGCTTTCCGAGCGATAAAGACAAAGCATTATCAATAGGACTTATTACAAGATCACCTTGCTTATAAATACTCTTAAATTCCTGCAGCTTTTCAGACAAGCCACTAGGTATTTTAAAAATATTACTTATATTATTATGTACATATTTTATATTAGAAAACTTAGTGTTCTGAAAGAAATGGGGCCAACTTAATAGCCCAATGATAAAGATTAGTATAGTTATACTGGAATAAACATTAAGCACATTCAAATGAGAATTTAAGTTCGGGGATTCTTTAATGCTGTGCTTTATTCCTGCAACGAGGAAAGCTAACATCAAGAAAATAGGCCCGATATGATTAGCAGAGCCCATCCATATAATTTTCGTTAAAAGCAATGCAGTAATAAAAGCTAATACAATTAACTCTTTTTTAACTTCCGTACTTTTAAATTCCTTAATAAGGATGTAATAAACAACAGAAACGGATATCATAAATAAATAGACTATCAGTCCCCAACTACTCCCAAACCCAACTCCTGAAATATAATTTAAGTAATTTACACTATTTTGACCGGCTATTCCAAATGTAAACTGGACCAACTTTGGCACTATGCTCAAAAGTATAAAAATTAAACCCAAACTAATATAAAACATTTCAGAAGTCACTATTCCAGCAATGAGAACGGCTAAAAATGTAATAACGGCGTACTCAAAGTTGTAAAATGAGATTAAACACATGCAAATTATTAGCAATACAGTGTACTTTGTGTTTTTCTTTATAGAAATGTCATTCACTGTGGCTTTATAAAACAATAAGCCCAAAATTACTGTTGGAAAATATCTGACATAATACAAAAAAGGCGCTAAGACGTTTGAAATAAAATACGTTATCAAAATTGACATAGCAAAACCTAACCAAAGTTCATTGCTTCTTTCTCCCCTACTTAATCCAAACAGTAGTAAAAAAAACACCAAAATATTGACAAGTATTATTGATAAATATATTCCGTCAAAAATTGGTATCTTCAAAATTTTTGCTATTGTCGATGAAATAAATAATGGACCAAATCCATATTGATTAGCAAAGTAGGTTGATAGGGGTTTCGCTCCATTTATTGTATGTGCTATTGAATTGTAGTGATGAAAGTAAGCACCTTTGACAAATATTAAAACACCTAAATCTTCAACATCATCTGACTTGACAATATAATTGTTATCGATAAATATAGAATTTAGTTCCGAATAGATTATTTTTTTAATATTTTTATTTTCAATAGGCACGCTATTTAGAATAGAAACTATAGATTTAATATTGCCTTCTGATGCAGATGCAAGTTTAACTAAGCATCCACCAAAATCAATATTATCTTTATAACTTAGATAGTCACCCAATAAACATAACGGTGTTAGATCTTTCCTATGGAGATAAAAACGAATAAAGGAGTTTTGACCTAATGAATGCAACTCATAATAAGCGCCATTAAGACCATTTCCAACGACATTCAAATAATTAATATTCGAATTAACATTCGTCATTTCAATTTCTGTTAACTTAATATCAAAAAAATCTTTCTGGCTCGAATCAATCTTTCTGTTGTGTTCTATTACATAATTTTTCAAACTTTCATCAACATATGATTCTGAATTAATAAATTTTGCTGTTAAAATTGGTGCCATTAATGAAAAAGCAACAAGAAAAAACACAAACTTAGATTTAATAGCAAAAGTATTTATAGAAAGTTGATTTTTATTTATTACTGCAAGTAAATATAATCCAAGATAGCCTGCTAAAACGGCACCCGAAAAAATTAACTCTCTTGCCGATCCAAGTTTAATCAGAACAAAATAACTAATTAGCGTGCAAACAATAAAAAATATGGAATTTACATTAGTAAACATTAATGAAGAAGAACTAATGGGGAAAATATTTAATCTTCTAAGTGGCCTATAAATGGCAATCAAGCCCAAAACAGATGCGAACATTACAACTCTTGTTAGAGTATAGAAATTTACAGAATACCCGGACTTCTCAACATGACTAGCAATAAAGCCGATGCCAAAAGTACTTAACACTGCAACAAATGCCAATGCTTCAAGTGCAGGGGTGACTAAATCAGCCCAATTTTTATTAATTTTAAAAATACGCATTTACTATTACCCTGAAATATTTTGGTTAAGCTTTAAAAGTTAACTCTTTCTTTTTCTACAACTAACGGGCGCTTTTGAAGATATGTATGGATAGAGCCTACGTACTCACCCAAAATACCTATAAACATCAACTGAATGCCTAGCATAAAAAAAAGTCCAATAACCAATGGCGCAATTCCTAAAGGGAAGGCATCCCAATAGACCAACTTTAGTACAATAAAAACAATGGCAGTTATAAGGCTGACTAAGCCAAGGGTGAACCCGACAAAGGCGGCAATTCGTATCGGTAGCTTTGAGTGACTCACAATGCCGAGCATGGCAATGTCATACAACGTGTATAAGTTATTCTTCGTAATTCCACGCAATCGTCGTGCCTGAAGAAATGGAATAGTCTTAATCTCATACCCTAGCTCACAGATCAAACCACGCAAGAAAGGATACGGTTCGTTCAACTGCCTGAGTTGGTTGAGCACAACTTGGTCGTAAAGGCCGAACCCTGTGGAATCATTCACGACAGTTATGTCTGAAATTCCATCTAATAATCGATAGTACGACTTGCGCATGTAGTGCATTAATGCGGGCCCTTCGCTGTGTGGCTTCGTTGCCATCACAAGCTTATAGCCCTCCTCCCAATAGCGAATAAATTCTGGAATCATTTCTGGCGGATCTTGTAAGTCAGATGCTAAATAAATAGTAGCTAAGCCGCGTGATTGTAAAATTCCATAATAGGGGGAGCGTATATGTCCAAAATTTCTGGTATTCACAATCAGCTTCACTGCCGGGTCAGTTGCCGCTAACGCTTTTAGTTTTTCAACAGTGCTATCTTCAGAGTGATTATCGATAAAAATAAATTCAAAATCATATTTATCGACTGCTGCGACTGAAGCTTTAACCCTTCGGTAAAGTTCTTCAACGTTAGCTTCCTCATTAAAACAAGGTGTCACAATACTCAATAAAGGTTTTTTATTTGCCATGTGTGATTCCTTGTTTAGGCGTTGCGATTGTCAATATATTGCCGAGTTTCAGTCCTACAGTAACGTTCCAAAAACTTGGAACAGATTTCACTTTAAGTCCTAACGCCCATAATCCATGCTTAATCAAAAAACTTATTTTAAAATGATTGACTGTCTTATGTTGTTCTACCACGTCATATCCTGCCGCTTCGAGTAGCGCCTGCGTTGATTTTAGGTTATAGATCTGCGGATGTTGCAAACAAAATGCCGGCCAACGCCAGCCAAAAATTCGACGTAGCAAGGAGGACTCATCGTGCGTAACAATCAGGAGTCGTGCGCCGCTAGTCAGTTTTGTTCTGAGTTGTGTCAAAGTAGATACTGGATCAAGCAGGTGATCCATCACATGAATAATCACCACTGCACTCACCGATGCATCAGGTACAGCACTAAAGTCCGTCATTTCATGAATAATGTGTGACTTATGCCCATGAACGACGGCCTCCAAAACAGGCTTAACTACTCGGTTCGGTTCAAATAACCAGTACTCATCAAAGGCGCCTTCACGTACACAATGTTCGGTAAATAGACCGATGTCTGGGCCTATTTCTATAAATCCGCCCTTGAGTGGCGAAGACTGCTTTAAAAAATTAAAGTAACCGTACTGCGTATTTCTTAATGCGGCCTGAGGAACCTCGTCCATATTGGCTGGCATTTGGCCATAAAGCTTCTCAAGCTGCTCATCATTAAAAAAAGTTGGGCAATACAGTAGCCCACAACCTTCACAACACGCATATGAAAAGAGAATTTTTTCTTTAAAGAATCCATTCCAAGATTGGGTCAATTGATCTAAGTTAGAGTCTTCAGCCTTTTTCTCGGTACTCACCAAATTCTTCTTTGGTGGATTATGTCCGCAGACTGGGCAACAACGTGATAAAAAGTTTTTTACAGCCATTTAACTGAAGACCTTACTTTGATAAAAAAAATGTGATTCGACTATGCCAAAAATAGCTGGAGGCTATCACCAATACAGCAAAGAGACTTTGTGCAATCACAGGGTCAAAATGAAACAACTCGACTAGCACCGGAAGTGCGAATAGATTAACAATAAAATATGAAAGATGAAACGTGATGAATTTCAAAATTTCAGATACATAATTCCCCTTTGTTCTGAACACCAAAAACTTATTGGTGAGGAAAGCAAAGCTTATACAAATCACCTGACTTATTGTAAGAATAATCAGGTAATGTAACTTACATGCTGCCAGCATGTAATAGAGCACAGGGAAGGTACCCAAGCCAAAAGCGGTATTTAAAAAACCCGCCAACAAAAACCTAATTTTGACTTGATGCTGCTCTGCCAACATTTGGCCTTTTAGGAGCCAATTGTTTAATTGCACACTTATTCTTCCTCTAACAAATCTATGATCATATTGTCTCGCAAGTCTTCACGTGACAGGAACGGTGATAGATCTTCAAGAGGAGGAGAAGTAATGCGGCCATCCGAGTGCTGCTTCGCACCCAGCTTAGGTGCAAAGGGCTGCTCTTCATCTATCATCAACTCACATATCACAGGACCATCGATCGCCATCGTCTCAGCGATCTTTTTAGCCATCTCAGCATGTGTCGAACAACGCAGGTAAGGGATATCAAAGCCCGCACTTAATCGTTCAAAGTTGGGGAAGGTCACGCCACTTTTAGGTCCACCCCCTACCTCAACCCCATTAAAGAAGTTGCGATGTGTCTGGAAAATAGAGACGTAACCACTGTTGTTGAGTATGAATATCTTGATAGGCAAGCGTTCACCAACGATAGTCTGTAACTCTTGCAAGTTCATCATGATACTGCCGTCACCTGCTAAACAAACAATAGGCTCGCCACCTGATGCCTTGCAGGCACCAATAGATGCGGGCAAATCATAGCCCATCGTAGCACAACCTGAATTCGTCCATAGACGCTGTCCTGGTTTGAGTTCCGCGGCTTGGAAGCTGACAACACAAGCACTGCCATTCCCTGTGACTACTTTTTGCCCCTCTGGCAATTGTTCAAACAGCGTATGCATGAAACAATACGGGTTAATTCGTTCGTTATTCCAGTACTCAGGTAAAACAGCTGGAAAACGACGTTGCCTTTCTTTACACCAGCCAAGCCATGAAACATGGTCTGCCGTTGCCCCCGCATAGGGTTGCCTGATCATCACTGGCATCAGGTCTGCCAAGCTGGCCACAATGGGCATATCGGCCTTAACCGTAGGTTTTTTCAGCTCAGTTCCATCAATATCCACCCATATCTTGTAGGCTTCACGAGCAAAGGACTTCCAGTTATAACTCACCTGACGAATATTAAGCCGACTACCTAAAATCAATAACAGATCGGCATTTTGCACAGCAAAGTTGCCAGCTCTGTCGCCAATCGATCCTGGTCGTCCGACGTAATTAGGGTGTGCATTCCAGATAACATCATGTGCATTCCAACCGGAGACTACCGGGATGCCTAACTTCTCAACCAACTTGATAAATGCTTCATGTTGGCCACTTAGCCGCACACCGCCGCCAGCAAACACCACCGGGCGTTTAGCACTGGCGATCTTCTCAAAGATATCTTTACTGGCTACGATCAGATCTGTTGATTTCCATGGCTCTGTCAACTCAGAAGGATCGAATCCCTTTAAATTTTCAGTATCGATTTGAGCGGCTTGGACATTAAGTGGAATATCCAGCCAGACCGGACCTGGACGACCTGATGTGGCAAGATACATGGCCTTTTCTAAGTGATACCTGATCGTTTCAGGCTCAGTCACCATGACACAATACTTAGTCACAGGACGTACAAGTTCCTCGATGTCCAGTTCCTGGTCTCCATATTGTCGCAACGGAAGCCCTGTACTGCGTACAGTCGTTTCCCATTTGACTTGTCCAGAGATTACCAGCATACCAATAGAGTCAACCCATGCGCCATAAACGCCAGTAATGGTATTAGTTCCCCCGGGACCTGAGGTTACATTCACGATTGGCAAACGATTAGTAAGACGATAATAGGCTTCTGCACCAATCGCACAAGCTTGCTCGTGATGATTGAATATGCACTCTAACTCTTTGTGCGTACCAAACGAGTGATTAAGATGCATCGCGCCACCACCAGTGACCATGAATACATGTTTTATTCCATGTTCAACTGCTTTTTGAGCGACATAATCTGATAATTTCATTTTCATTGCTTTCCCTTCCAACCATGCCAAAGCGCGGTTCTACGTATGGACTCGTCTAAAGAGACCGTTTTATATAATCCTAACTCACGACCAACCAGGCTAGTGTCAGGTACATACCTACCTAAATTCCAACCAGCATCATTTGCGCCTAGCACTTGAAATTCACCCGTTCCCAAGACTACAGATGTTCGCTCCGCCAACTGCTTAATTGACACGGACTCGTCTGAGCCGACATTGTAGGCAGTATTAAGCTGCCCACGCACCAATAAATGCCACAACCAAACGGTAAGGTCCGCTGCATAAAGATAAGATCTGCAGGGCAAACCATTACCATTAACTACAACTGGTTTCCCTTGCATGGCGTCACGAATAAAATTACCGGCTGCGAAATGAATACCCAGTGACAAATAAGGACCAAGAAGAGCAAAAATACGTGCGATAGATATTTGTAACCCAAACTGTTTTCCATAGATAGCGCACATCATCTCAGCCGCCCGTTTACCTTCAGCATATGCGGCTCTTGGATCAAGACAATTCGGTGCTCCAATCCAATCTTCTGCAACACGCTCCATTTCCCAAGGCTGTTGACCGTAGACCGCACCTGAACTTAAGTACAATATTCTTTGTGGTTTTTTTTCTACTGCGAAATCAAGCACGCGCCTAGTGCCCTCAACAACTGTGTTAAACATGCCAATTGGATTATTCTCGTTGAGGTCTGCACTGGCGTCTGTTGCGGCATGAATGATGTGTGTGTAAGTACCCTCTGGCGAAGAAAAATTAGAAACCTCGCCGACAACAAACTTGAACTTTGGATACATAGCTAAGTGCGGGGCTTTTAATTGAAAAGCAGAGTAGTCACGAGTCAACACGGTGACCTGAACATCTAGATTCAGGCGCATATCAGCGTGGCGCAAACTTTCAAGAAGCCAACATCCGATAAACCCTGTGCCACCTGTCAGAAAAATACGGGCGCCCTTAAGGCTTAAAAACACCTCTTCTGTTGAAGAAAAGATAAAATCCAGGTCATCCTGCAATGACCATTGAGCAGACTTATTCGGAGACATTTGCATACTAATCAACTCAACGACTAAAAGCCTGGGTAGGCAATAGCACGTAAACCAGACACATAAGCCAACCTGATACGCACTCTAATATCGTCCACCCGGGACTCTGAAATTAGCTCTAAGCCTCCATCAGCCTTTGGTACTACCATGCGATAATGTTCAGTACGGTGCTTCTTATCGTTATCAAATTTTTCCATCACGAGTGCCAAATCAATCGTAGGTGGACTGGACATCACCTTACCTAGGCCGTCCCCCATCATTGATTTCACATGCTGTATTAAATGATTGGCCCTATCCAGTCCCGTTGGAGACAAGAGGTGCGATTGTTTAGCGTACTCAACTGCAATCACCATACCTATTCCCACTGCAATCCCGTGAGATATACCAAAGTCTGTTCCCGCTTCTAACGCGTGGCCAAAGGTATGGCCGAAATTCAGTAATAAACGTTCTTTCTGATCAAATTCGTCGGTCTCAATAAACCATTTCTTGGTTTTTAAGGCACGTACTATGACACGTTGCGCGTTATCTGCGCTCATTGGGAAGGTTGGAGACTCTTGTAGGTAGGCTAAAAACTCTTGGTAACCACGGGCATAACAAATTTTAGCAGCCTCGAATAGTCCACCCACCACCTGATCCGCATTAAGCGTCTGAATGAAAGCCATATCAATCAAGACACGTTCTGGGGGATAGAAGTTACCCACAAGATTCTTGTAACCGAGCATATTGATCGATGACTTACCACCGATACAAGAATCAGCCATCCCCAGCAAGGTTGTGGGCATGTAGGTCCAAGGAATACCACGCATATAAATCGATGCCGTAAAGGTGGCAATGTCTTGGATAACCCCCCCGCCGATTGCGACTAGGTGTGAGGTGCGGTTCGCACCAGCCTCACGCATCTTTAGCAGAACTTCTGGCATTTTCTCGAGGGACTTGTTGCCCTCGTTGGCTTCAATCAAAATTTTCCGCGTCACAGATTTTGGTAGCGTACCGGCCAAACGTTCATCCACCATATAGATAGCATCAGGATGTTCAGACACCACCTGTTCGAGTAAATCAAGTCCGGCTACAACGTTGTATTTTCCGCTTGAGGAAGAAATATCAAATGATTCTTGCATGTGAAAAGCCTCTATCTGCGGCAATAAACTGCCCTGTTATTCCGGTATTACTCTCCGAACAAAGAAAGCCCACCAAGTTGGCCACATCATCTAGTGTAGCTAAGGAACCTAAGGGCGTAATTTGCTCTAACTTTTGGATTTGATTTAAATCTAGATTCGCACGCGTCATCGGCGTATCTAACGCCCCAGGCAGCACCGCATTGACCATAAAACCAGAGGCCCCCAAGTCGATTGAGAGTGATTGGACTAAACCCTGCAATGCAGACTTGGTAATGCTGTAGGATAACTTATTTTGCTTGGCTAGGTTTTGCCAAATAGAACTGATGACACAGAGCCTTGCTGAGGGCGCAAGCAAGTTCTTATGTAACATTGCCTGCAGACTAAGTAGAATGTACGTTACGTTAGCATCATACATTGCACGGTGTGATTCGATCTCTAGCGAGTATATATTGTCATTAAGATTTGCTCCCTGCGCCCAAACGATTGCATTGATTGATTGCTCCCCAATGCCAGTAAAACTATCTTGCGCGGACTCGGGATTAAATTCAATCCATCTTGTATCTTGCCGATCCAGTATCTGATTTGAAGTACGTGAAATTGCTAATAGCTGATAGCCTTTGCCTTCAAACCAAGTAGCGATAGCACTTCCAATGGCACCGCTGGCGCCGAATACGACGACTAATGGCTTAGGCATAGACGTTTCTCATAACAGTATTTAAACAAATCACTTATCAGAACGTATTTCATTCCAGCGCTTTTCTAGCATTTCGATGCGATGGCTATCTTCATGCTTAATGCCATGATAATACTCACGCTTATTTTTGAGCCACAGCAACTCAAAGTATACCGTCTGCTCAAGACCATTACTAATATCCTGATTATTGAGCGCATCGGACAGGAAGATCACCTTGCGCGTTTCAAAGCGCGTCAAATGCACCTCGTTAATCCTTTTAAGTGCATTTAGAGAATTCGCGGATACTGCGCCCCCGATCACAAGATCTTGACCATTTCTCTTACATACCTCAGCGGTCGCAATAATATAATTCGTGATATCGTCTGAGTCTATTAGAGACCTAGAGAGGTTATTTGACCCGGCAAAGTCTACACGGCCAAAGACAACACCCTCAACCCCGTTCGGAACTTTGGCAATTTCAATCATTTCATCCAAATGATTGAATGTGGTAATCGTCTCTAAGTTAAAAAGAAAGTCCGTGTGCTCCTGCTGGTCTTGAGAATAAACCTTGTTCTTTGCTTCAATAAATTTCTTGAGTGCGTAAGGCGTCTCGACCATTGGCGCGATGATGTACTCGACCCCAAACTGTTGGCTTTCTAGCAAGTCCCTTACGGCTTCGCAACCGCCAATCTTGAGGCCAACCTTCATGTCCGCCCTCCTGGCAAGGTCAATCAGTCGGAGCAATTCATCGGTTCGTGTGCCCTCGGCCTCGAACTCAGCCTTCACAGAAACTGCACCATACTCCTGGCGCAATTTCTTGAGGATATCAAGCATTTCATTTTCGCATCTATTCATTTATTTCTCTCTCAAAGCAATTTTTGAATATTTTTTAATTTGATCGAGGACCACTTGCCGCATATCCTCTTTGCTTTTGTGACGACGATACCAATCAACAATCATCCCTAATGACTGCGTAAGATCGAGCACTGGCGACCATTCCAATCTACTTTTTGCCTTTGATATATCAAGCTTTAGGTAGGTTGCCTCGTGCGGATGCTCGCCCTTATCTACAGACCAAGTAGCGCCTTCTCCCCATTGCTCAGCGAGTTGATTCACAATCCATTCAACCGGCCTTGCATCATTATCGTTGGGGCCAAAGTTCCAGCCTTCTGCAAACTGAGCTCCGTCATTATAGAGGCGCTCCGCTAGGGTCACATAACCCCGCAATGGCTCAAGTACGTGCTGCCAAGGGCGTACCGCGTGAGGATTACGAATCACTACCGGCCTACCCTCTGAGAAGGCTGAGATGATATCGGGTATCAATCTATCCTGCGCCCAGTCACCCCCACCAATCACATTGCCCGCCCTGACCGATGCAAGCGCCACACCATGCTTGCTGTAATCAACAGGATTAAAAAAGGACAACCTGTAGGCTGATGTCACAAGCTCGGCACAGCCCTTGCTATTGCTGTAGGGATCGTAACCACCCATGGGCTCATTCTCACGGTAGCCCCACTCCCACTCACGATTTTCGTAACACTTGTCGGTGGTGATATTAACAACAGCCTTAACACTTCCAGCTTTCCTGACCGCCTCAAAAAGATGCACTGTACCCATCACGTTGGTAGCGTAAGTCTCAACTGGGTTGACGTAAGAGTAACGCACAAGCGGCTGTGCAGCCATGTGGATCACGATTTCCGGATTCGACTCCTTCATAGCACGTTCAAGGGCATCAAGATCACGAATATCACCGATGATCGACTTCATGCCGCCCGCGACATTAGCCACCTCAAATAGACTCGGATTGGTGGGCGGCGTAAGCGCGAAGCCAGTAACTTCGGCGCCCAAGGATTGCAGCCACAAGGATAGCCAGCCCCCTTTGAAGCCAGTATGCCCCGTCAAGAATACGCGTTTATTCGCCCAAAATGCTGGATTCATCGCCACACTTTCCACGGTGCCTGACCGGATTGCCAGAGCTCTTCCAAGTGCGTCATATCACGCAGGGTATCCATTGGCTGCCAGAAACCGTGATGCTGAAAAGCGGCCAGCTCGCCCTCTTCGGCCAAGCGTTCCAGCGGATCACGCTCCCAGAGCGTCTTATCATCAGTGATGTAGTCGATGACCTGAGGCGACAGCACAAAGAAGCCGCCATTGATCATGCCGCCATCACCCTTCGGCTTTTCCCGAAAGCTATTGACCTTATTGCCAGTCATATCCAAGGCGCCGAAGCGACCTGGCGGAACGGTGGCGGTCAAAGTCGCCTTGACTTTCTGTGCCTGGTGGAAAGCAATCAACTCTGTGATATTCACGTCACTAACGCCATCACCATAGGTCAAACAGAAGGCATCTTCATCTTTGACGTATTCAGCCACCCGCTTCAAACGACCGCCGGTCATGGTCTCATCGCCGGTGTCGACCAAAGTCACTTTCCACGGCTCCGCATAGCGTTGATGCACCTCCATATTATTCTGTTTCATGTCGAAGGTCACATCGGACATGTGCAGGAAGTAGTTCGCAAAATACTCCTTGATCACATAACCCTTGTAGCCACAGCAGATGACGAAGTCATTAATACCATGTGCCGAGTAGGTCTTCATGATGTGCCAGAGAATAGGCTTACCACCAATCTCTATCATCGGCTTAGGTTTAAGGTGCGTTTCCTCTGAAATACGCGTCCCTAACCCGCCGGCTAAAATAACTGCTTTCAAACGTTAATCTCCACTTAAATTCTTTTCAGAAGGGCTGCCATCGCCATTATATTATAAATCTATGTCAAACCGCGTACAATTGCCAGCAGCATCACGGCTAAGCGGTCTAATCCACTTATTACCACTAGCATTAACCATAAGTAAGCGCACATAAAGAGCGTTTGCATCTTGATCCGTATAGAAGGAGTGGGCTGGTATTTAGTGCTAATCTACTACAGCCCCTTAAATAATTATCGGGCTTGCGAAACGCAATTGGTCAAATTTAACTTAACAACGTCCCTTTACCCAAAAAATGCCTGTACATCCGCTAATTCGCGCGTACGCTTAAAAGGCGGCAAGCTCTGCCAAATTTTTTTACCGTAAGATTTAGTGATTAAACGCGGGTCACAAATCATTAACACGCCTCTATCATTCTCATCGCGTATCAGCCGCCCTGCGCCCTGTTTTAGGGTGATCACCGAGTACGGTAGCTGATATTCCATAAACGCATTTTTACCTTCGGCGTTGAGCTTATCGACTCGAGCAGATAGCACTGGATCATCTGGTGGTGCAAATGGCAGTTTATCTATAATCACTACACTTAGGGCTTCACCACGTACATCCACGCCTTCCCAAAAGCTTTGTGAGCCAACCAGCACGGCATTACCTAGCTTGCGGAAACGTTCCAGCAACTCGGTGCGCGAGCTGTCACCCTGTAATAACAGCGGGCTTTCTATGCCGTTTTCTGCAAATGCCTCTTTTAATAAAG
>MHBU01000027.1:124048-159165 GCA_001803395.1 Methylotenera sp. RIFCSPLOWO2_02_FULL_45_14
CACACACGTGGTATATGACGGACTATTGGGGTCCGGCATGTCGGGCGGCACATAAAACAGTGCCTGCTCTTGATAATTGAACGGGCTTTGCCATGACGCTGTAGTCGCAGCAGTTAAGCCCATTTGCCCTAAATAATGGCTAAAGTCATTTTTTACCGCGAGGGTGGCTGAGGTAAATATCCATGCGCGTGGTTGTGCATTGAGTTGCCTGCCAAAGCCTTCGGCCACACTGAGTGGCGTGGCATGTAGCTGCACAGATTGGGTGAAGACTTCCACCCAGCGCACCAGATTATTATTTTCGGCAGATTGCCAGCGACTTAACAAATCATGCAGCGCCATACTGCGTTGCCAACATTTTTCTAGTAAGGGGTCGCGTGCGGCTTGTGTTTCTAACACCTTTGCTAAAGCTTGCAATTGGCTTTGCATGTGATCAAACGCGTTTTGAAACCCCTTTAAAGCCAGCGCTTTTAGCACCGGCATGCGCGAGCCTTCATAGGCAAAAATCAACCTGAAATCTTTACAGGCTTTTTCTAACACTGGAATCGCTTCACCTAACGCCACGCAATCTTTGGCAAAACTTAAATGTGCGGCGGTGCAATCTCGCGCTAATTCTATCAATTGGCTAGTTGAAACATCTTCACCAAAGAATAAGCCTGCAACTTCCGGTAGTTGATGCGCTTCATCAAAAATGACAGTGTTAGCGCTGGGCAGCAACTCGGCTACACCTTCATCGCGCAACATCACATCAGCAAAAAACAGATGATGATTCACCACCACCACGTCAGCCGCCAGCGCCTGCTTACGCGCTTCCATTACAAAACACTCTTTATAAAAGTTGCAATCGCCACCTAAGCAATTATCACGGGTTGAGGTCACGTTTGCCCAAATAGTGGCGTTTTCTGGCACGGTATTGAGTTCGCTTTTGTCGCCCGTTTTGCTATTTTCTGCAAAATTCTTAATGATATGCACATATTGCGCATCATCGCGCGAGGCAAATCGGCCTTCACTGGCAGCACGCTCTAAATGATAATGGCACACATAGTTGGAACGGCCTTTCAACATTGCCACCGTCACAGGCACTTTGAGCGCCTCTCTTACATTGGGCAAATCACGATTGTAAAGCTGGTCCTGTAAATTTTTTGTACCCGTAGAAATAATCACCTTGCCACCTGTCAGCAGCGCGGGGACTAAGTAAGCAAAGGTCTTGCCCGTGCCAGTGCCCGCTTCGGCGACCAATTGCGTATTATGTTCAATAGCATCGGCTATCGCTAGCGCCATTTCCAACTGCTGGGTACGCGCATGGTAGCCAGCAATATGCGTCGCTAGAATGCCGTCTTTCTCAAACACTTGATGAATAGCTAGATTTTCGGCTGGATTATTGGCTTGATTGTTTATTGGTTCGCTCATAAGCGCTAGATTATCCCACGACTTTTATTTAACCATTTGCAATTTCAACTTAATTTAATATAATCAGGCAGACATGAATTTAATAAAAACTCAATATTTGCTTTGCATTTTGCTGGCTTTAACCAGCGCATCCTGCGCTGCTATTGAGCCAGCGCCTGAAAGCATCCGCATACAAACTGAAATTTCGATGCGAACGCCGTTGAATGCTGAAGCTGAGGAGCACTGGCCAGAACGTGCGCGCGAGGTTTTAGTCAACGCATTAAGCTTAACGGGTATTCGCTACAAATATGGTGGCAATTCACCAGAAACGGGTTTTGATTGCAGTGGTTTTGTGCGTTATGTGTATCAACAAACCGCTAATTTATCGCTGCCACATAGTGCGCGCGCCATTAGCCAGCTAGGAAAATCCGTTCAAAAAAACGAATTAAAGCCTGGTGATTTAGTATTTTTCAATACGCTAAAATCTGCTTTTTCTCATGTAGGCATTTACTTAGGGAATAATCGCTTTATCCACTCTCCCAGTAGCGGCGGTGGTGTGCGCGTAGAAGATATGCAAACCAGCTATTGGACACAACGTTTTAATGGCGCGCAACGCATAGACTCAGCTAGCACGCCATAACCCTATGCTTACCAACGTCACTAAATTTTAGGCCTATCGCTATGACCCAAATCACGGTTTGGGTCGATGTAATCACGCACCAGCTGCTTCACCTCTTTAGCTTCAGGAAATCGCCCCGCTTCTTTGCGTGAAAAAATTAACTGCTGATTCAGTGTAATATCAAAAACGCCGCCATTGCCTGGCTTTAATGCCACACTGGTTAAATCTTGCTCAAAAGTTGTGAGCAGCTCCTGCGCTAACCAAGCTGCGCGTAGAAGCCAACGACATTGTGTGCAATAAGTAATTTCAACGATATATTGACTCAATTTGTATGTCCTGACAGATATAGTTTAATATGTGTAATAGTGAATAAATATTGCTTAAGTTTGCAACTAAATAATAGCAATGAACTCTTACTTCAGGCTAAGCTTATCTACCTAAAATAAGTAATCTACGTGGGAATAATACATGCAAGTACAGAATAAAAATCATCGTTTTACAAAAATCAGCCTTGTAGGCTCCGGCCTGCTGCTTGGCCTTATGTTGAGCTTAACTTATTCTGCTGTTGCAGAAAAGATGACCAAGCCACAATTGCCACTTGATGACCTACGTGCATTTGCCGAAGTATTCGGCAAAATTAAAAGTGATTATGTCGAGCCTGTAGAAGATAAAAAGCTGATTTCTGAAGCCATCAGTGGCATGCTAACAGGCTTGGACCCACATTCCACTTACATGGATGCCGACGCCTTCAAAGACATGCAAGCTTCTACGCAAGGTGAGTTTGGTGGCTTAGGTATTGAAGTGGGTATGGAGGACGGCTTGGTAAAAGTAGTTTCACCGATCGAAGACTCCCCTGCTTACGCGGCTGGTTTAAAAAGCGGTGACCTCATTGTGAAGCTTGATGAAACGCCGGTTAAAGGCATGACGCTAAATGATGCCGTGAAACGCATGCGCGGCAAACCAGACACAAAAATTGAATTAACTGTGATTCGTAAAACTGAAAGCAAACCGCTTAAATTCACGCTCACCCGTGCCATCATTAAAACCAAAAGTGTGAAATACAAACTCACTGAGCCTGGTTATGCCTATGTACGTGTCACGCAGTTCCAAGAACGCACTGGTGAAGACCTCGCAAAAGCCATTAAAACCATGCATGATGAAAATAAAGGCCCTTTCAAAGGTTTTGTTTTAGATCTGCGTAATGACCCAGGTGGTTTACTTAATGGCGCTGTCGGTGTATCAGCAGCATTTTTACCTAAAGGCGAGCTGGTGGTTTACACAGAAGGTCGCGCACCAGACTCTAAAATGCAACTCACCGCAGTGCCTGAAAACTACGTTCGCGGCGGGGCAGCGAATGACTACATTCGTGATTTACCTGCAGACATAAAAACTGTGCCGATGGTAGTGCTCATCAATACTGGTTCAGCTTCGGCTTCTGAAATCGTCGCAGGCGCATTGCAAGACCACAAACGTGCCGCTGTTTTAGGCACACAAAGTTTTGGTAAAGGCTCAGTGCAAACCATTATGCCAATGAATAACGGCGCGGCAATCAAGCTTACCACCGCGCGTTATTTCACACCAAAAGGCCGCTCAATTCAAGCTAAAGGCATCGTTCCAGACTATATTGTAGAAGATGGTACAGATCAATCTAACAACATCCATGAGGCTGATTTAACTCGCCACCTCTCTAACCCTAAAGAGGCAACGGCGAATGTGCCCGTAAAACCTACTAATGAGAATAACGGTACTAAAGATGCAGCCAAAGAAAAATTGAATGAGAAAAAATTTGCTGAACCTACAGCCCCCATTGAGCCAGCAAGCAAGGATGATCTTCAGTTTACGCAAGCAATGAACTTGCTCAAAGGTTTGCCTGTCGTCCAATCTGAAGCCCTTAAAGTTGAGGCTGCAAAAACTAATTAAGCTCAATTAGCTCAGTCAGCTAAAGCCGCCTTGAATCAAGGCGGCTTTTTTTATGGCTTAAGTTATGCCATTTTCAGCCATTGAAATGATTGAACCGTTATAATTATGCTATGACTTTGTCCGTAAAAGAATTGATTATAGAGGCTGATCGTTGCGTAGCTTGCGGCTTATGTCTTCCGCATTGCCCTACCTATAGAAAAACTGGATCTGAAGCAGACTCTCCACGTGGCCGCATACAAATCATGCGGGCTGTCGCACAAAATATTTTGCCCAACAATGACCGTTTTAAAGAACATATCAATTTATGCTTAAGTTGCCGCAGCTGCGAATCAGCGTGCCCTAATAGCGTCAATTATGGTGCCATAGTTGACACCTCACGCGCCCTGTATATTCAGAAAAAAAGTGTTTGGATGACGATTGCCAAGCCATTCATTCGCCATCGTTATTTAGCAAACTTGCTGGCTTGGCCGCTTTGGCTGATACAGCGCTTAAAACTGAACCGCTTGCTACAACGTTTGCTACCAGCCGCGAAACACCTGCCGATTATTGGCAAGCCAATTGCATGGAAGCCATTTTACCCAGCAACAACTGAGCATAAAGGCGCTGTAAGTTTATTTTTAGGCTGCGCCAGCAACACGCTCGATAACCAAACACTCACAGCCAGTATTTATGTATTAAATAAACTGGGGTTTAATGTACACGTTCCGCGCCGCCAAACTTGCTGCGGCAGCATTGCACGGCAAGCCGGCGACAGTGTGGAGGCTACGAAGTTAGTCGCCCACAATGCAGCAAGTTTTGCAGAGAGTATGCCCATACTTACCACGGCAAGCGGTTGTGGCGCAGGCCTAAAAGATTACTTGCCACAGCACAATGTACAAGACATTAGCGCATTTTTAATGTCGTGTGATTGGTCAGGCGCGCAGATTATGGCATTAAAAGAAAAAATTTACGTGCAAGACCCTTGTACTTTGCGCAATGTGCTACAAACCCCACAAGCCGTTTACGATTTGCTTAAAAAAATCCCTGATGCCGATATCCAGGCATTACCTGGCAATAGCCAATGCTGCGGTGGTGCTGGCGCTTATGTCATCACACAGCAGGACATGGCAAATAATCTACGTAATGACAAATTAAACGCCATCAGGACGCATCATGTTGCCATCCTTGCCACCTCTAACATTGGTTGCAGCTTGCACATCGCTAAAGGCCTGCGTGAAGAAAATTTGGACGTTAACGTCATGCACCCGATACTCATTATTGCCAAACAAATGGGATTTTCTGATCCTATTTAAGCGTAAAATACAACTATGAAAAGCCTATTTACTTTAGATCGACTCATCACAGAATTCGACACGGGTTTGCGCACATTGCTCGCAAAACCGCATAGCCAAAGAGCGCATCCTGATGCTGGAGTTGCGGAAGCGGCATTAACCGCGCCTGAGAAGAAACATGCAAGTGCGCTTATGCGCATCAACCATACGGGTGAAGTTTGTGCACAGGCTTTGTATAGCGGTCAGGCGCTTACAGCACGCGATGTGGCAACAAGCCGCGCCATGCAACAAGCGGCGCGTGAAGAAACAGAACATCTCGCATGGTGTGAAACACGAATTCATCAGCTTGGTGGTCGTACCAGTGTGCTGAACCCGTTATTTTATGCCGGCTCATTTGCATTAGGTACAATAGCGGGCGCATTGGGCGACAAATGGAGCTTGGGCTTTTTAGAAGAAACCGAGAAGCAAGTAGGCGCACATTTAGCCAGCCACCTCGATCAATTACCAGAATCTGACAATAAATCGCGCAAGATCATTGAGCAAATGCAGATCGATGAAGCCAAACATGCGCATGATGCAAAACAATATGGCGCGGCAGAATTACCCGCACCCATTAAATTTTGCATGAAGCAAGCATCCAAACTCATGACAACTTCCACTTATTATTTCTAGCTACCTATTATTTCTAGATAAAAGGCACCCTATTCATGCAAAAATTTAGCGATGTATTACAAACATTAGACGATGCCTCGCACGTAGCACGCATTGAGCTTTACAACAAAGATGGTAGCTCTGCAGGGGTAATTGAAAATAAACCAGGCAGCCAAGGCTCTATAAAAGTTTATTATCACCTAGCACGCATGTATGGTGAAATTTCCTTAGATGCCGCGGTTGAAGGCTTAAGCCTTTATGCTGAACATACTGAAGACGCTGAAAACTGCACAGGCAAGCATCCTAATGTGGACAGATTGCTCAACATTTTAGAAGATGAGCAACCGCTTTCAGTGAAGGTATTTGAAACTAAAGAGTAACTTTTTATTTACGCTGAGTTTAAATAAAAATCGAGGGGGATAAACTATTATCCCCCTCGATTTTTTTACAGCTAATTTAAAAAGTGCCCTTATCTTACTTAATCTGCTGTTGTGAAAGGTTTTATTTCAAAATCGTATGTAATTTCCACACTTTTACTTAGCATAATGGAGGCAGAGCAATATTTCTCCGCAGACAACTTGATTGCACGCTCAACTTGCACGGCATTCAAGTTGTCTCCCGTTACCACAAAATGTACGTGAATTTTGGTAAACACTTTAGGGATTTCATCCGCACGTGTTGCATCAATTTCTGCTACGCAATCCACGATAGGCTGGCGTGCTTTTTTAAGGATAGCCACCACATCAAACGAAGTACACCCGCCCATGCCAATCAATAACATTTCCATTGGACGCATGCCGATATTGCGCCCACCATTCTCAGGGGCGCCATCCAACACAACAGCGTGACCAGTTTCAGACTCTCCGACAAAACTGACACCATCAATCCATTTAACACTAACTTTCAATTAACTTCTCCCAAAAATGTAATTTTCTAAATCAGACAAGGCGAGAACAAAAAATAAGGCCGCAGCATACAATATAATATGTAAGGCATTATTTTTTGTGAGCAACGCCGTATGATGACGTAGTGGTTTCAGCAGGCAATCTACGAAGTAGATGCTCGCAAAATTGCATTTTTATTTAACGCCTAATAATTCCACATCAAAAATCAAGTCAGCATTCGGTGGAATCGCCCCACCTGCACCACGTGCGCCGTAGCCCATTTCTGAAGGAATAATCAACGTACGTTTACCGCCAATTTTCATGCCCGCAAAACCTTCATCCCAACCCTGAATCACTTGACCACCACCTAAAAAGAAAACAAAAGGTTGATTACGGTCTAGGCTGCTATCAAACTTTTTACCTTTACTACCTTCTGCTGATGCGTCATAAAGCCAGCCTGTATAATGTACCGTGACGTTAAAACCCGGCTCTGCCTCACGGCCTGTACCTACTTGTGTGTCAATTTTTTTCAGTTCTGTAATTTTTTCAGTCATTGCTGTTGCATCCTTTGCTGTTGATTGATTGGTATTTGCTTTATTCGATTCAGCCTGACATGCACTTAAACCCAATACACAAATGCCTGCTAATAATGTACTTAGTAATTTCATTTTCGTTAGTGTCCAAGTTAAATAAGCTTAGGCGTAATGATACTGTAAAACAACTCAAAATGAGTAAAATGCAAGCGATTAGGGCTGCTGATGTACCCACTCAATTAACGCATCCTGCGCATTTTTACTTGCCGCGGCCTTTACATGATTAACCATCATCACTAATACATGGCGATGACCATTCGCATCCAACACATAGCCCGCAATAGCATTTACACCATTGAGTGAACCGGTTTTTAAATGTACTCGCCCATTCGACAGGCTATCTTTTAAGCGCCCAATCACCGTACCATCTTTTGAGAGTATAGGCATGGAGGCCATGAGTTCTGGCATCACAGCGCCATGGTAAGCGCTCACCAACATTTGCCCCAAGTGCTCTGCGCTAATACGCTCTAACCGTGACAACCCTGAACCATTTTCAATCACCAGTTCATCAAACCGCAAACCTTTGCTTGCCAGCCAACTTCTAACAGCCTCACTCCCTCTAGCCTCGGTTGCAGGCGTGCCGCTACCTTCCACAGCCATTGTTAACAACAATTGCCGTGCCATTAAATTGTTACTCCACTTATTGATGTCGCGCACCACGTAGCCTAAGGGGTCAGACACTTGCTCAATCACTTTAATGGCCGTGCTTGGTGTTGCTTGAATTTTAAGTGCACCATTGAATTTTCCGCCCAGCTCTCGCCATAGTTTTTTAAACGTATAAAAAGCATACTTTTCATCATCAAAAACACTCAGTTCCAAGTATTTTTCACCACAGTCAGGTGCATAACTACCGCTAAATGTCACTGTCGTCTTATTATCAAAAGCATTCACAAGATAACGCATGTCGTTACGCCATGCGCTACAGGCACTTTGCTTAAGCGTCATATTGTTGATAATTTGCAATTCTGGCAGTTCAAATTCCTGGGCGATATTGACGCCGCCTTCATCAGCCGTAAACTTAAAACTGGTACTGCGGCCATTGACCAAAAAAGCACTAGGCGTTGCATTATAAGCACGCCAGGTTTCATCATCAAACGGATGGTTACCGCCTACATTTTTTTCAAAAACACTTTTATCAATAATCAAATCACCCTTGATTTGATTAACCCCCGCTTGTTGTAAACTCATCAACAGCCGCCAAAACTCTTGCGCCTTAAAACTGGGGTCGCCATAACCTTTGATGATTAAGTCACCGTTTAATACACCGTTAGTCACGTTGCCATTTTTGTAAACTTCAGTTTTCCAGCGGTAAGTAGGTGTCAGCAACTCCAAGGCGGCGTTAGTGGTCACCAATTTCATCACCGAGGCCGGGTTTAAACTTTTATCCGCGTTATGACGTACTAGCGGACTATCACTGGCAACGGCTTGCACATACACGGCAACGCTCTGTTGAGGAATACCAGCATTTTTAAGCGCTTCTACCACGCTAGCGGGCAGCTCTGCATGGGCGTGCGCACAAGCCAACATCAAGCTTAAAAAGACAAACAGCCTTCTCATTGTGTCGCCTTTACCACGTCATAAGTGGCACTGATCATAAACGCTATTTCATCCTCGGTAATGGTATAAGGCGGCATAAAATAAATAGTGTTGCCGATGGGTCGCAGCAACAAACCTCGCTGCAATGCAGCCTGGTAACTAAGCTTTGAAAACTGAGCATTTTGTGTCACCGCATCAAAGGCGAATATCATGCCTTGATGGCGCAAATGTTTAATCGGAAGGTTAGTGAGCGCTTGCATCTTATTCACAATAAAAGCTGACTTTTCAAGATTTTTTTGCAAACTATTATCTGATTCAAAAATCGCTAACGTTGCCAATGCCGCACTACATGCCAGCGGGTTACCTGTGTAGCTGTGGCTATGCAAAAAGCCTTTTGCGGTGCTATCATCATAAAAAGCCTGGTAAACTTTATCGGTAGTTAGCACGGCTGATAAAGGCAAATAGCCGCCTGTGATACCTTTGGAAAGACAAATAAAGTCGGCAATATCACTGACTTTAGTTGCACCGTGCTCCCTGAGCTTGCCGAAGTGGTCGAAGGGTAAATCAGCTTTCTCACACGCAAACATCGCCCCCGTACGCCCAAACCCCACCGCAATTTCATCCGCAATCAGATGCACCTCATACTGCGTACAAATCTCTCTTGCGCGGCGCAAATATACAGGGTGATACATGCCCATACCCGCCGCACATTGCACTAACGGCTCGATAATAAACGCGGCTAATTCGTGATGATGTTCACTCACATAAAATTCCAAAGCCTCCGCACAACGCAATGCATAATCCTCTGCACTCTCTCCCGCCTCGCTCAACCTAAAATCCGGGCTAGGCATTTGTGCAGACTGCATTAACAGCGGCGCATAAGTATCTTTAAAAATGGCCACATCGGTCACGCTGAGTGCGCCTAAAGTTTCACCATGGTAACTATTTTGCAGGCTGATAAACTTAATTTTATTACTTTTACCGCTATTTCGCCAATAATGAAAACTCATCTTAAGTGCAATTTCCGTCGCGCTCGCACCATCACTCGCGTAAAATGCATGACCCAAACCCGTGAGTTTAGATAGCTTTTCAGACAGCTCCACCACAGGTTCATGCGTAAAACCTGCCAGCATCACATGCTCCAGCATATCCATCTGTTGCTTGATTGCATCTTTAATACGCAGATTGTTATGCCCAAATAAATTCACCCACCACGAACTTACCGCATCTAAATAACGCTTGCCTTCAGCATCATAAAGCCAAACGCCATCACCACGCGCAATAGGAACAAGTGGAAAAGTCTCGTGCTGCTTCATCTGCGTACAAGGGTGCCAAACAGATTGCAAACTACGACTTAAAAGGTTTTGATTACTCATGACTGAATTGTACGATGTTTTTCATACACTCATAAATCAAATGTCGTCATATGCTTTTGTTTGGTCTAAAATTCAACCTCAACCAACATTGCTAACATTCCATGCAAAAAACCCGTCACCACCTCGAACTTCTCGCCCCCGCCAAAAATGCAGATTTTGGCATTGAGGCGATCAATCATGGGGCGGATGCCGTGTATATTGGTGGGCCAGCGTTTGGGGCTCGCGCAAAAGCGCCAAATACGTTAGAAGATATTATGCGATTGGTGAAGCATGCGCATCGTTACCATGCGGAGATTTTTGTTGCGCTGAATACGATTTTTCATGATAACGAATTAGAAGGTGCGCGTAAATTAGTGTATCAACTTTACGATGCTGGGGTGGATGCGCTGATTGTGCAGGATATGGGTTTGCTGGAAATGGATTTGCCACCGATTCAGTTGCATGCCAGTACGCAAACGGATATTCGCACGGTTGAAAAAGCCGTGTTTTTAGATCAAGTAGGATTTTCACAAATAGTGTTGGCACGCGAGTTGGATTTACACAGCATACAAAAAATTTCAGCCGCAACGACTTGCAACCTGGAGTATTTTATTCACGGTGCTTTATGCGTGGCGTTTAGCGGGCAATGTTTTATTAGCCATGCACACACTGGCCGCAGTGCCAATCGTGGCGAATGCTCGCAAGAGTGCCGCTTGCCTTTTACCTTAGAAGACCAAAAAGGTCGCATTATCGGCAAAGATAAACACTTTTTATCGATGAAAGATAACGATCAAAGCACCAACTTACGCGCCTTGATTGATGCTGGTGTTAGCTCATTTAAAATTGAGGGACGCTACAAAGATTTACCGTATGTCAAAAATGCCACCGCGCATTATCGGCAATTATTAGATGAAATTTTGCATGATAGGCCAGAGCTTGCAAAATCATCGCAGGGGAAATGCACCTACACCTTTAACCCGCAACCCGAAAAAACCTTTAACCGTAGCGCGACAGACTATTTTGTGAATGGTCGCCAAGCGGATATTGGTGCGTTTGATACGCCTAAATTTTCGGGTGAGGCGCTGGGTAAAGTATCAAAAGTGGGCAAAGATTTTTTTGAGGTTGACACCGATGTACAGCTACACAACGGCGATGGCGTGTGCTTTTTTGATGTGCATAAGACACTAGTTGGCTTGCGCGTGAATACCGTGGATGGCAAAAAACTTTACCCTAATGAAATGCCAACAGATATTCGCCGTGGCATGGACGTTTACCGTAATCGCGACCACGCTTTTATGCGCTTACTGGAGAAAGATTCAGCGCAACGCAAAATACCAGTGAACATGACTTTATCTGAAACGCGCGATGGCTTTGCACTAATGGTACTGGATGAAGCTGGGTTTAGTGCCATCGCACATAGTGCCGCTGAAAAACAAACAGCGCAGAACCTTGAAAAAGCAGAAAGTAGCCTGCGTGAGAATCTAAACAAATTAGGCGGCACTGACTTTATTACTGAAGCGATCAAACTAGAAACTTCACAAATGTGGTTTGTACCCGCTTCAATCATCAATGGCTTAAGGCGCGACGCTATTGAACAGCTCATGCAGACACGCACCCTGAGCTACCAACGCCCGCCGCACCGCGCCGCCACAGAACCCCCTGCAATTTATCCTGAAGACACCTTAAGCTATCTTGCCAATGTCTACAACAAAAAAGCCCGCGCTTTTTATGAAAAACATGGCGTCAAGCTCATTGCTGCCGCTTATGAAGCCAATAAAGAGTTAGACGAAGTGCCGCTGATGATTACCAAGCACTGCCTACGCTTTAGCCACGGCCTGTGCCCCAAAGAAGCTAAAGGCGTGATTGGCGTGCAAGGCACGGTGACCGCTGAGCCGATGACACTGATTAACGGCAATGATAGATTCACACTAAAGTTTGACTGCAAACCTTGCGAAATGCATGTGATGGGAAAAATCCGTAAGCCGGTGTTGAAAATGGCGCAGCCTCAGCCGGTAATGTTTTTTGATAAACGGCAGTAACTTTTCTAAAAATACTTTATCCGCGTTCATCTGCGGCTAAATCTGGTTTTTAAACCTTTTTAACAAACTCAGACTTCAACTTCATGGCGCCAATACCGTCAATTTTGCAATCAATATCGTGGTCACCATCTACAAGGCGGATGTTTTTGACTTTAGTGCCTACCTTAACTACCAATGAAGACCCCTTCACTTTAAGGTCTTTAATCACAGTGATGGTGTCACCATCTTGCAGTACATTGCCGTTTGCATCACGGACTACTTTAGCGTCCTCTGAATTTGCTGCGACAGCATCTTGGCTCCACTCATGCGCACACTCAGGGCAAATGTACATATTGCCGTCTTCATAGGTATATTCAGAATTGCATTGGGGACATTTAGGTAAATTGCTCATAGTTGCTTTCTTTTTTTTGACCGTTTAAATTTTTACAGTATTTTACGTCATTAAGGCGCTGGGTTCATCATCGTCAGATGTAAATGCTCAATTTCCTGCATCACGTCTAATGATAATTTGGTATGCCATGCGTCGATATTTTCTTTTAATTGCATCATATTTGTGGCGCCAATAATAGTGCTAGCGACAAACCAGCGATGGTAAACAAAACTCAGCGCCAATTGCGTAGGCGTTAAACCATGTGCTCTAGCCAGCTTGGCATAAGCCGCGCAGGCAGGGAAAACATTCGGCTTTTTGTAGCGTTGAGCATAGCCTAAAAACAGGGTGACACGACCCTTTGCATCTGCATTATCAATATATTTTGCGGTTAAATGCCCAAAAGCCAGCGGCGAATATGCAAGCAAGCTTACATTTTCGCGGTACAACACTTCAGACATGCCGAACTCCATGCCTCGATTGATTAAGTTGTAGCAGTTTTGCACAGTGGCTACGCACGGTAAATTGTATTCATTGGCAATCCGCACGAACTCCATCACACCCCAAGGTTGCTCGTTAGACAAACCTATATAGCGCACTTTACCTTCGCCAATCAGTTCAGCAAGGGTTTCCAATTGATTATGAATAGAGACCCAGGCTTTGGCTTCACCTTGCTGGTAAACACCAGACTCAAACTCACCCGCAGGGTCAAACTGATATTGCCCAAACATCGGCACATTGCGCTCTGGCCAATGCAATTGATAGACATCGATATAATCTGTTTGTAATCGTTTGAGTGAACCTTCAATGGCACTACGGATATTGGCACGGTCAAGCGAGGGTGGTCCGCCGCGTATCCAATCCATTCCACGGCGAGGGCCAGCCACTTTTCCACCCAAAATAATCTGATCGCGTGGTTGATTTTTAAGCCAATGACCTACCATGGTTTCTGTGCGCGTATAGGTTTCAGCTTTGGGCGGTACTGGATACATTTCAGCAGTATCAATAAAGTTAATCCCGTGTGCGATTGCATAATCTAGCTGTTCGTGTGCTTCAGGCTCTGTATTTTGGTCGCCATAAGTCATGGTGCCCAAACAAATTTTAGAGACATTCAGTTCCGTATTGCCTAATTTTGTATATTCCATATCCGCATCTCATATTGAAACAATATATTTTTAAACTTAAAGCTCTTTTTAAGCTTAAAGCTCTTGAAAACACCTAAAACAATCCCCAGTTAGCAATCAAGGCATGCGAGTGCTAAAATGCCGTATTGCCCATGCAATTTTAATTTTAGATGCACATTTTATAGTAAACCTTATCAGGAGAAACCGTATGAAAATTCGTCCTTTACACGACCGCGTGATTGTTAAACGCTCAGAAGAAGAACGTACAACCGCCTCAGGCATTGTGATTCCAGATTCTGCCACAGAAAAACCAGACCAAGGCGTTATTCAGGCTATTGGTTCAGGTAAGCGTGATGACAGCGGTAAAGTCATCGCTTTAGACGTTAAAGTCGGCGATAAAGTGTTGTTCGGCAAATACGCTGGCCAAACCGTAAAAGTGGATGGCGAAGAGTTATTAGTGATGCGCGAAGAAGACATCATGGCGATTGTTGAATAATCATTTGAAATTAAGAAATTAGGAGATTTAAATTATGGCAGCTAAAGACGTAAGATTCGGCGACGAAGTTCGCCAAAAAATGACTAACGGCGTGAACATTCTTGCCAACGCAGTTAAAGTAACACTCGGTCCTAAAGGCCGCAACGTAGTATTAGAGCGCTCTTATGGCGCACCAACCATCACTAAAGATGGTGTTTCAGTGGCTAAAGAAATCGAACTAAAAGATAAGTTTGAAAACATGGGCGCGCAAATGGTAAAAGAAGTGGCTTCAAAAACTTCTGACGTTGCTGGTGACGGCACCACAACAGCGACGGTTTTAGCACAAGCGATTATTCGTGAAGGCATGAAATCTGTGGCTGCCGGTATGAACCCAATGGATTTAAAACGCGGTATTGATAAAGCGGTTGCTGCAGCGATTGCTGATTTAAAAACACAATCAAAACCATGTACTACTAGCAAAGAAATTGCGCAAGTTGGTTCAATCTCTGCTAACTCTGACGAAACTATCGGCAAAATTATTGCGGATGCGATGGACAAAGTGGGTAAAGAAGGCGTGATTACGGTTGAAGATGGCTCTGGTTTAGAGAGCGAATTAGACGTCGTTGAGGGTATGCAGTTTGACCGTGGCTACTTGTCACCCTATTTTATCAACAACCAAGAACGTCAAATTGCGTTGTTAGATAATCCATTCGTGTTATTGCACGACAAAAAAATCTCAAATATCCGTGATTTGTTACCAACGTTAGAGCAAGTGGCTAAATCTGGCCGTCCATTGTTGATTATTGCTGAAGATGTTGATGGTGAGGCGTTAGCTACATTAGTAGTGAACAATATCCGCGGCATCTTGAAAACTACAGCGGTTAAAGCCCCTGGTTTCGGTGATCGTCGTAAAGCCATGTTAGAAGATATTGCCATGTTAACTGGCGGTACAGTGATTGCTGAAGAAGTTGGCTTGAAACTTGAAAACGTAACGCTTGAAAATTTAGGTCAAGCGAAACGCATTGAAGTAGGTAAAGAAAACACCATCATCATTGATGGCCACGGTGTTGAAGCTAACATCAAAGCACGCATTGCGCAAATCAAAACACAAATCGAAGAAGCGACTAGCGACTACGACCGTGAGAAACTACAAGAACGCGTAGCTAAATTAGCTGGCGGTGTTGCAGTGATCAAGGTAGGTGCGACCACTGAAATCGAAATGAAAGAGAAAAAAGCCCGCGTTGAAGATGCATTGCACGCAACACGTGCAGCAGTTGAAGAAGGTATTGTTGCTGGCGGCGGCGTAGCGTTGATTCGTGCACGTGCGGCAATTGCCAAAGTAAAAGGCGATAACCATGACCAGGATGCAGGCGTGAAGATTGTATTGCGCGCAGTTGAAGAGCCATTACGTCAAATCGTACAAAATGCTGGTGTAGAGCCATCAGTAGTCGTCAACAACGTAGAAGCTGGTACAGGTAACTATGGCTACAACGCTGCGAACGAAACTTACGGCGATATGATTGAAATGGGTATTCTTGACCCAACCAAAGTAACCCGTTCTGCATTGCAAAATGCGGCTTCAGTGGCTGGCTTAATGTTAACTACTGATTGTATGGTAGCTGAACACCCTAAAGATGACGGTCCAGCAATGGGCGGTGGTGACATGGGTGGTATGGGCGGCATGGGTGGCATGATGTAGGCTTTTGATCTTGCATCAACCCGCCAGCACATCGGCGGATTGATGCAATAACGAAATGCAAACATGATACTTCGTAGTAAACAGTAAAAAAGCCTCGCGATTGCGAGGCTTTTTTCTTTGTTCGAGCAACTCCACATTAAAATTGACTCAAAAAAAACCCCGACTCAAGGGGATGAGAGTCGGGGCAAAATGCCTTATTGTCTAAGGCTTCCGCTCAGGGAGGAAAGAAGCGGAATGGTAACTAAAATTGAATTTAGCTATCATGTACAATCAGAGTGTGATGCCTAAGGTTAGTTCTGATTTTTTTGTAACAGTTTGTATCACGTTAAACCGCAATCTCCTATTCGACCCCAGCATTGTCTTCTCACGTTAGGGGCGTGAAAACTTATTTAGTCTAACTGATTGACTCGGTTTAACCCATGCGATAATACCATTATGGAAACTCAAAACTCACCCATCACACAAGACCCGCTATTGGCTGGGCTTAACAACAAACAACTTGAGGCGGTTACTTTACCGCAACAATCCGCACTAATTTTAGCTGGAGCTGGCAGCGGTAAAACGCGCGTGCTTACCGCGCGAATTGCGTGGCTGATTCAAACCGGGCAAGTTTCGCCGACTGGTTTATTGGCGGTGACCTTTACCAATAAAGCCGCCAAAGAGATGCTCACGCGCATTACTGCATCACTTCCCATTAACACGCGCGGCATGTGGGTGGGTACGTTTCACGGCTTGTGTAACCGTTTATTGCGCGCGCATCATCGTGAGGCTGGCTTGCCGGCGAGTTTTCAAATTTTAGATATAGCAGATCAATTGTCTGTGATCAAACGCTTGATGAAGCTGATGAATGTGGATGATGAAAAATTTCCGCCTAAGCAAGTACAAAACTTTATCAATGGTTGTAAAGATGAAGGTTTGCGTGCACATGCGGTGGAAGCCTACGACTCACATTCACAAAAAATGCGTGAGATTTTTGAAGAATACGATAAGCAATGCCAGCGCGATGGCGTGGCTGATTTTGCCGAGCTTTTATTGCGTTGTTATGAACTACTTGGGCGCGATGCGAATATTCGCCAGCATTACCAAAGCCGCTTTAAATATATATTAGTGGATGAGTTTCAAGATACTAATCAACTGCAATACTTGTGGCTAAAATTACTGGCAGGCAAAGATAATTGCATGTTTGCTGTAGGGGATGATGACCAATCTATTTACGGCTTTCGCGGTGCGCGCGTGGGCAATATGCGTGATTTTGAAAAAGATTTCAACATTCAGCACATCGTTAAATTAGAAGAAAATTACCGCTCACACAGCAACATTTTAAATGCCGCCAATGCGATTATTTCTCACAACACCAATCGCTTAGGCAAAAACTTATGGACTGCTGCAGGCGCAGGCGAACCCGTGCGTGTGTATGACGCTTATAACGACACCGATGAAGCGCAGTTTATTGTAGATGAAATTAAAATGCTGCATTGCGAAGGCACTTCATTAGGCGACATTGCCCTGCTGTATCGCTCCAATGCGCAATCACGCATCTTGGAACATGCCTTATTTTCTGCCAATTTACCTTACAGAGTTTATGGCGGCTTGCGCTTTTTTGAACGCGCCGAGATTAAACATGCGCTGGCTTACATGCGCTTGATTGCCAACGCGAATGACGACACGGCTTTGTTGCGCGTCATTAACTTCCCTACGCGCGGCATTGGGGCACGTAGCTTAGAGCAATTACAAGAATCTGCACGTGCGGAAAATTGCAGCATCTGGCAAGCGGCAATCAACAAGGTTGGCAACGGCAAGCTTGGCGCTAAAGGCATTGAAGGCTTTGTTGCGCTCATCAGGCACATGGTCGATAACGCTTATGGCATCAGCTTACCTGAATTGGCGGAGCTTGCTACTACCATGTCTGGCTTAACTGCACATTATGAAAACGATAAAGAAGGCGAAGACCGCATTGAAAACTTGAAGGAGTTAGTCACAGCGGCAGTCTCATTCACCAATCAAGATTTTGGTAACCACAACAACGTAGATGGCGAAACGGAACAAGATTTACTCACGCAGTTTTTAAGCCATGCCAGCTTGGAAGCGGGCGAACACCAAGCTGATGTCGGGCGTGAAGCTTTGCAACTGATGACAGTGCATGCCTCCAAAGGTCTGGAATTTAAAGCGGTATTCATCAGCGGCCTAGAAGAAGGCTTATGCCCGCATGAGCAAAGCTTGTATGAAAATAGAGGCCTGGAAGAAGAACGCCGCTTGATGTATGTAGCTGTTACACGCGCGCGGCAACGCTTGTATTTAAGCCATGCACAAAGCCGCATGTTACATGGCAAAGTGCGTTATGGCATTCCTTCACGTTTTTTAGATGAAATTCCTGAAGAATTGTTAAAACGTTTAAATACCAAACCAGTCACCAGGTCTGGCAGTGGTCGCGACTATAGCGAACTGCCGGCCATGATGAGTAAACAACAAAGTAGCACTCAGAAAAATGCCATGCCGTGGAAAATAGGTCAGCAAGTGACCCATGCTAAATTTGGTAACGGCGTGGTAGTGAGCTACGAAGGCAACGCGAATGACATGCGCATACAGGTAAATTTTGGCCGCGAAGGCCTAAAATGGCTAGCATTAGAGTTTGCTAAACTCAATCCCATTTAGAGGTGCCTTTAAGTTAATTACTAATTTGGACTGCTTGGATTTTCAATACTAAAAACATCTACATAACTGGTATATAAGCTCGTCATCATCACCGGCACCACGACAACCAAGCCTAAGCCAAACGGAATAATTGCTATAATTAGCAAAGCCATAAAAATGAAGCCATAGAGCAAAAAGGGCAACATGTTTGTTAAACAAGCAACAAAGCTTAATTTCATGGCATCCACTGCGCTTAGGTTATGTAGCCCGGCTAATATAGGTGCAAACCAATAAGCCATCAGAATTGGCATAATAAAAAGCATGGCAATCAATATTGGCAACATCATGGCACTAGCCTGCTCTGGGCTTAAATCCTTGCCTTGTACCAGCAGCTCGATGGTTTGTTTATCCAGCGCCAACACCACAAAAACTGCGACGACCAACAAGCCCACCATGTAAATGCCACCCACGGCAATAAGCTGTGCGGTGTTCTTTTTAAAGCCCTCAAACAAGTGATTGATTTCTAAATCTTGATTGCGTGTGAGCGCCTGGCAGCCCCACATCATGCCAGCAGCAAACACAGGGGCTAACAGCGTGCTGACCACAGAGCCCACGACTGGCAATAGTGAAACAGGAATCATAATTGCCAGGTAAATGACTAATAAAATAATCCACATGGCAGGGTTGGCTTTAAATAAATGAAAACCACTCACTATCCAAGCCCAGGCATTGGCTGCCGGCACTTGCTTTATGGTTAATGGTTGGTTTTGTAGGTTTTCTGCCATGATATCTAATCTTTCACTATTCAACTGTGCGCATAACTGTATTTGTGGGCACCAATATCAGCGCAATTCAGTACGCAATTTAAGTATATATTTAAAGTGATCAGGGTCTTTTGCATGGGTTAACTCACCCGCTTGCGGATAAATTTGATCATACAAACGAGAGAGCCAAAAGCGCAAGGCGGCAATGCACAATAAGCTATGCCAAGCCGTTTGTTCCGCTGGCGTAAACGGCCTTAGCGCTTGATACGCTTGCAACATGGCGTTTAATTTGGGCGCATCTAAACACCCATCAGCTTGTATGCACCAGTCGTTCACGGCAATCGCCAAGTCATACGCTAACACATCATCACACGCATAGTAAAAATCTATTAAGCCACCAACTTTATCGCCATCAAACAATACGTTATCGCGGAACAAGTCTGCGTGGATGACGCCATGTGGCAATGGCGCGGCATCAAATGCAGCTTGAAACGCTAATGTATTTGATAATAACTGCTGATCATCCGGTGATAAATGTGCGATTACTTTTTGCGCCGTTTGAGCACGCCATTCGGCATCACGCGGGTTGCGATGTTCTGCTTGCGGTACAAATGACTGTCCTGCAATATGCATTTTTGCCAGTACTGCGCCAACTTCTGCACAATGCGTAACGCTAGGTACGGTGACATCTTGCCCTTTTAGGCAACTAATCAATACAGCAGGCTTACCATTTAGCATGTGCAAACTGGTGCCAGATTGACTGCAAATGGGCTTGGGGCAAGGCACGCCATGTGTGGCCAGATGGCTCATTAGGTCAATAAAATAAGGCAGCTCATCAATTGTATTATGCTCAAACAACGTGAGTACGTATTTGTTTTGTGTGGTGGTAACAAAATAATTGGTATTGGTAATACCTGAAGAAATACCTTTTAATTCAACAAGCTCGCCTATTGCGTAATCTTGAAGCCACACTTGTAATTGTTGAATACTAACGGAGGTAAATACAGACATAGTGAACTAATTGAACAGTGAAATGAGTAAATTGAAATAAAGGGTAGCGTAAGAATTTAAAATGGAATAACAAAGCGCAATAAACAAAGAGGGGGTTACCCCCTCTTTGTTGACATGCAATCGTTATTCTAAAATCTAAAAATTGTCCATTTAGGAATAATTAACGGTTGCATTGGACCGTCGTTAATCCAGCCACCATCCTGGTCTTCTTTATGTAAATAATAGGGTACACCATGCGCCGGGGTGATTTTCATCATATAAAGCTGACCATTGATGCGGTATTCTTCAATGGTTTCACCTTCTTTTTTAATAATGGTGATTTGCGGTTCATCAGGATTATCGTCACTGCTGATGGTGGGCGGAGGGATTTCCTCTAACGGTTGTAAATCAGCTGGTGATATTTTTTTGTCTTGCGCCTGTACCAATAAAGGCAGCAACATCAACGCCATAAACCACACACCTGCACGCTTCCAACTTTTGTTTTGATCACGATTTTGCATACGCCTACCACCCACCTTTATAAGTAAATCTTAGCAACGATTTATTCTATCAAATTACACGTCATATAACGCTATTCATTATAAATAAAGCTGAACTTGTTCTTCTTCTGCTGACAATTTAAACCCACGTGTTTCATAATGCTTAAATATAGCCTCCACAATCTGCGCTGGATCATCGATCACTTGTATCAAATCCAAGTCCTCCACCGAAATCATTTGTTCATCCACCAAAGTTGTTTTAACCCAATCGAGCAAACCACGCCAAAACGCCTCACACACTAAAATAATCGGCATTTTTAAGGTTTTACCCGTCTGTATCAGTGTAATCGCTTCCATCACTTCATCCAGCGTACCAAAGCCGCCTGGCATCACCACATAAGCACTAGCGTACTTAACAAACATCACTTTACGCATAAAAAAGTGTTTAAAATTTTGGCTGACATCTTGATACGGATTGCGTGTCTGTTCGTGCGGCAATTCAATATTGAGGCCGATACTGGGCGACTTTCCTGGAAAAGCGCCTTTGTTAGCAGCCTCCATAATGCCAGGTCCACCGCCTGAAATCACACTAAAGCCCGCATCGCTGAGTAAGCGCGCAACTTCTTCTGTCAACTTGTAATAAGGATGATCTACCGATGTGCGTGCGCTGCCAAAAATAGAAACCGCAGGTGTAATTTCTTTAAGGCGTTCCGTAGCGTCCACAAATTCTGCCATAATCTCGAATGCATGCCATGATTCATGGCCTGTTTGATGTTGCCCCTGCAAATCAGGATTAGTAGTTTTTGGCACTTTTTTTGAAATAGACATAATCTCGCCTTCCTTATTTATTTTAAACTAAAAATTCAAAGGTTTAAGCGAGACTAGGCGCAAAACATTTTTTAGACGCGCCGCATATGTTTTATTATGCAAGTGGCTTAAAAATGTTGGCAACAACGTATCGCGACAACCTTTGGATTTTTATATGAAAACTTTGTTATTAGTTGACGGCTCATCGTACCTGTATCGCGCCTTTCACGCCATGCCTGACTTAAGAAATAGTCAAAATGAACCGACAGGGGCGATACAAGGCGTACTCAATATGTTGCGTCGCTTACATAAAGATTACCCCTCAGATTATAGCGCGTGTGTTTTTGATGCAAAAGGCAAAACTTTTCGTGACGATATTTATCCAGACTATAAAGCCAACCGCGCGAGTATGCCAGACGATTTACGCCCGCAAATAGAACCTTTGCATGAGGCGATTAAAGCCTTAGGCTGGCCACTGATTATGGAAAATGGCGTTGAAGCTGACGATGTGATTGGCGCGCTCGCCAAGCAGGCAGAACGCGAGGGGGTGCGCGTGATTATTTCTACTGGCGATAAAGATATTGCACAGTTGGTGAATGCGCACATCACGGTCATCAACACCATGCGCGATGCTTTCAGAAAGGTCGATGATGTACTCGACATCGCAGGCGTTGAAAAGAAATTTGGCATCCCACCGAGCTTGATGGTGGATTACCTGGTTTTAATCGGTGACACTTCAGACAATGTGCCAGGGGTTGAAAAAGTAGGGCCAAAAACTGCGGTAAAATGGCTCACGCAATACGGTTCGCTAGAGAATATTGTCGCCAATGCTGATGAAATCAAAGGCGTTGTGGGCGAGAACTTACGTAAAGCCTTGCCATGGCTGCCGACCGCACGTGAGCTGATTACGATTCGTTGCGATGTAGGTATCCAGGAAAATCTTGCCGACCTCGCGCCGCAAGCGATAGATAAAGCTAAGTTAGCTGAATTGTTTGATCGCTTTGAGTTTAAGAGTTGGAGACGCGAGCTAGATAACATGCCAGACGGCGGGAAGCCGAGTGGTTCGACCAGCTCACCACGAAGCACCAACGATAACACCACGTTCCCTGAGCCAGTCAAAGTGCATGCGTATCAGACAAACACCAGCCGCAACTATGAAACCATTTTAACCAACGAGCAATTAGATTCTTGGCTTGCCAAAATAAGTACGGCCGAGCTTGTTTGCTTTGATACCGAAACCACCGCACTCGACCCCATGACCGCAAAAATCGTCGGCATGTCATTCTCTGTCGAGGCTGGCAGTGCCGCGTATTTGCCACTAAAACACGATTATTTTGATGCGCCTGACCAGCTTGATTTTGCCCAAACACTCGCCAAAGTAAAACCAATTTTAGAAAATGCAAATATCAAAAAAGTTGGTCAAAACCTTAAGTACGATCAACACGTGCTAGCCAACCACGGCATCGCACTTAACGGCATTGCGCACGACACCATGCTGCAATCTTACGTGTTTGAATCGCACAAAACGCATGGCATGGATGCCCTTGCAGAGCGCCATTTGGGCTTGCAAACCATCACTTTTGAGCAAGTTGCAGGCAAAGGCGCCAAGCAAGTGAGTTTCAACCAAGTCACAGTAGAAGTCGCCGCCGAATACGCCGCTGAAGATGCCGATATTACCCTGCAATTGCATCAGGCCATGTACCCACAAATCGCGTCAGATGAAAAGCTGGACTACATCTACAGCCAAATTGAAATGCCCAGCGCCAACGTGCTGTTTACCATTGAGCGTAACGGCGTGTTAATAGATAGAGACATGCTCAATATTCAAAGCAATGAAATCGGCACAAAATTAGTTGCCCTAGAAAACCAGGCGTACGAGCTTGCAGGGCAGCCGTTTAATTTAGCCTCACCCAAACAATTGCAAGAAATTTTATTCGACAAGCTAGGCATCAAACCACTCAAAAAAACACCCAGCGGCGCGCCTTCTACCGATGAAGATGTGTTGCAAGAATTAGCGCTAGATCACCCGCTGCCTAAAGTTTTATTGGAGTATCGCGGGCTAGCCAAATTAAAATCCACCTACACCGACAAACTGCCGCGCATGATTAACCCAGCTACAGGCCGCGTGCATACTAGCTATAATCAGGCAGTAGCGATTACCGGGCGCTTAGCCAGCTCTGATCCCAATTTGCAAAATATCCCTGTGCGCTCGGCTGAAGGCCGCCGTATTCGCGAAGCCTTTATCGCCCCACAAGGGTGTCATATTGTATCTGCCGATTATTCTCAAATTGAACTACGCATCATGGCGCATCTCTCGCAAGATGCAGGCATGCTGCAAGCCTTTGCCAATAATGAGGATATTCACCGCCACACCGCATCTGAGATTTTTGGCGTGGAACGTGAGGCGGTAGATAATGAGCAGCGCCGTTACGCCAAAGTGATTAACTTTGGCTTGATTTACGGCATGAGCGCGTTTGGTTTGGCGCAAAATCTCAATATCGAACGCAGTGCCGCCCAAAGCTACATAGAACGCTATTTTGCGCGCTACCCCGGCGTGCGCGAATACATGCAAAACACGCGAGAAATCGCCAAACAAAAAGGCTATGTAGAAACCTACTTCGGCCGCCGATTATGGGTGCCGGAAATCAACAGTGCCAACGGCATGAGGCGAGCAGGTGCAGAACGCGCCGCCATCAATGCACCGATGCAAGGCACAGCAGCAGACCTGATAAAACTTGCCATGATTGCCGTAGACAAATGGCTGAAAGATGAAAAGCTTCAAAGCAAACTCATCATGCAAGTACACGATGAATTAGTACTGGAAGTGCCTGAAAATGAACTGGAGTTGGTGAAAAATACCTTGCCACAACTGATGCAAAATGTAGCTAAACTGGATGTGCCATTATTGGCTGAGGTAGGCGTTGGTAACAACTGGGAAAGTGCGCATTAAACATCAACTTGCGAACTAATTATTCTACTGCGGTACGTTCATTAACGGTTTCTTGCATTGTAGGATCAAAGTGACGCACCCTGTTACGCCCTGCTTTTTTTGCCAGATACATGGCAATATCAGCGTGTTTAAGCAGTTCTTCGTGCGATTTCCCATGATCGCCAAACATGGCAATGCCAACACTTGGGGTGCTATGGTATTCATACGCATTAAGTTGATACGGGCGGTTAAGGCTAGTCGTAATTTGGTTGCCGATTGTTTCTACTTGGGTGACCGCCTCCGCATGGTCTTCACTCAAATCCTCTAGCACCACCACAAATTCATCACCCCCTAAACGGGCGACGGTATCACTTTCGCGTACGCAGTCTAATAAGCGTTCAGCTACTTGTTTAAGCAGCAAATCACCCATGTCATGTCCCAGGGTGTCATTGAGCATTTTGAAGTGGTCTAAATCTAAAAACAACAATGCGCCGCGCCTGCTCGTGCGTGTACTTATGGCAAGTGCATGGTTAAGTCTGTCGAGTAATAATCGACGATTAGGCAGGTTGGTCAATGAATCATAAAACGCAAGTTGCTTAATTTCTTTTTCACGCTCTATTGCATCAAAATGCAACGTAATGTTTTCCATTAGATTGCCATTGATATTACGTATGCTACTCAGTAAAAAAATCAGGTATAAGACCCCGGAAATACCCATCGTGATAGAAACGTCATCCCCAGCAAAAAATAGGCGGATTAAAATCGGAGTAAGCGTAATTAAGGTGTATGCAATTGCGCTAACAAGATCAACCGAGTAAGAAACAATAACGCCAGCAGACATGCCTGTGAGTACGAAAATAACAAACATTTGATGCTGAAGGTGGTCTGGGGGAAACATCAGGACGCTAGTAGCACCCCATAGCAGGCCACTGATAATCAGCCCTAAGCGAAATTGTGTTAACCGTTTATTGACAGTTGCCGTATCGGTTGCCGGGTAACGCTGGTGATTAAAAGTAATGATCATGCGAACGATGTTGACGATAAATATCACAACCAACCAGCCGATAATGACATGCGCCTCAATCACGTCGCGCTGCATGTAAGCCAGTATGATAGCAAGCAAAGTGCTGGCAACTAATGTTCTACTACTAGCCGCTAAAAGTTGCTCTAATTGTGCCGCTTGTACGGCTGTTTTTTTGATTGAATCATTCATTAAGCATTATTTTTAAACAGAATTAATTCCAACTTTATGCTAGCATCGGCTTCATTATGTAGCATGTTGTTGCTGAGCTCAACCAGTTTGTCAACGTGCTATCAGTGATATATCCACCTCGTTTAAAAAAGATGTCCTCATGCAACCTTTTGGTATCTACATCATCGGCGATGAAATTCTCTCTGGCAAACGTCAAGATGCGCATTTAAGCTTTGTCATTGAAGCACTCAAATCACGTGGCTTGCAGCTTGCTTGGGCAAGTTACTTGGGAGATATCCCCGCACAAATCACTAGCTCAATCAAGGCCAGTATGGAACGCGGTGACATTGTATTTAGCTTCGGTGGCATTGGTGCAACGCCTGATGATTTCACACGGCAATGTGCGGCGAATGCCGCTGGCGTGCCGATTAAACGCCACCTAGGGGCGGTTGCAGAGATTGAAGCGCAATATGGCGAAGGCGCTTACCCCAAGCGTGTATTGATGGCAGATATTCCGCAAGGCGCAACGCTTATCCCTAATCCTGTTAACCGCGTGGCAGGCTTTGCCATCAATGAACATTATTTTGTGCCAGGGTTTCCCGAAATGGCGCACCCGATGATAACCTGGGTGTTAGACACCTATTACGCACATCTGTTTCACAAGCAAGATTATGTTGAGGCTTCGATTTTGGTGATGGATGCAGGTGAAAGTAAGTTGATAGATTTGATGAATCATATTGTGGTGAAATACCCGGACTTGAAGCTTTTCAGTCTGCCCAAACTAGATAAGCAACGCTCAATCGAACTAGGCGTAAAGGGCGTGGCTAGCCATGTTACAGCCGCGATGGATGACATTAAGCAAGCAATAACCTCGCTAAACTTCCCCTGGACGGAAATTTAATTGGAATGCAGGACTAACTGTGGTGCTTGCTGCATAGCGCCTTCTATATCATCACCGATACCTGGAATGCCTTTGGGGAAAAAAGCCGGCGAACGTTGTATTCAGCTCACTATTGACAACAAATGTATGTTGTTCGGTCAAGCTAACAGACCTGCTGTATGCCTATCCATATCACCTAGCGATGAAATGTGTGGTGATGACTCAACTTATGCGCTCAATTGGCTCATTGCGCTTGAGAAAGCAACGACACCTAGCTCAACCCTTTAACTTTAGCGACTTTGCGCGGCAACTTAACATCAAATGATCGGGGTGCTGATAAGTCATTTATATTTTTTTAGGGGTCAGATTTTTGCAATACATCTAAACTTATCAGCAGCGTTTCCGTGCAAACATATCCGTGCTCACCCTGATATGCACATCAATCCGCTTCATATAGCATTTCTCCTGAATTTACCATTCATTACCAAGCTGGCCATGAACTAAACCCACTATGACGGTAATTGATGGCGGCCAATGCTTACCCGCTTTGCCTGAGGCCTTTCTGATGAGGTCTCCTCAATGAATTTAACCTCATCTCCAACCTTGAGATGTTCAAACTTTGGACTCACGAGGTTGTCGCGATTAAAATAGTACTCAGTGCCCCCCTGATCTATGATAAATCCAAATCCATCTTTCTGGTTAAGTCTTGCCACGTGACCAATATACTCTGGAACGTGTGATTTTGTTTCACGCCGTAAGCGATGTGCATAATCTTCAAGCTGGCGTTTGGCGGCATCAAAAGCATCGCGCAAAGCGATATACGCATCCTCATGATGGTCTCGGTTAACTACAATTTCATGGCCAGGCACGCCAAGATCAATGCGTACATTAAACTCCTTACCTTGGTTATGATGTTTGTGTGGTATCTCGACGACTACACGACACGAGACAATATCTGCAAAAAACTCGTTTAGTTTTTGCACTTTATCCCGAATGTATGTTCCCATGGCTTCTGAATTTTGGATATTGTGAAAGGTGATCTGCAATGGAATTTTCATGAGAGGTTTCCTATATTAGCCAATAATCATTGCTACATATTAAGGACGCACCGAGGCTTCTTTTTTTTGCTCGTGCGCTATTAATTTGACGAGTAAACCAAGCTCTTCTACCAGTAGCTCAAGAAGATCATCCAGTGTTACGACGCCAACGAGATTGCCGTTATCATCCACTACTGGCAAACGTCTTATGCCTTTGATGCGCATGAAGCGAATTGCCTCAAATACACTAATATCTTCTTTCACCGTGGCGAGCTCTGAAGCCATGATGTCACCTACCGTCAGCGTGTTTGGATCAATCTCAGTCGCAAGGATTTCTATCACCAGATCACGGTCTGTAACAATACCCACCGGCATGCAACTGCCATTGGATTGGCGAACCACCAGTACATCTCCGACATGGTGCTCACGCATCAGCTGAGCGGCATGCAGAACGCTATCTTCAACGTGCGCAATGACAACTTCGCGGTTACATATTTCACCTATAGGCATAACACCCTCCTGATTTCCAGCATCATTATGCTGGGGATCTACATTTAACCATTCGCTTCAAATGTCTAAAGACAACAGAACGCCTGATACCCGGACGGCAACACATAATGTACACATCTATCTGTAGTGATGGTGTCATGAATCACATCATTGAATAAGGTCATATAGCAGATGTGCCTCTAATGGCTACTCTATTATGCATACATGTATGTATACATGACCTTAATTCAGAGTGTTTCATATCGAGTGATATCTACTGAACTTTTATAGTTTTACGTTTAGATGATTCTGATTTTGGTAACGTAACTTCAAGAATGCCGTCCTTCAGGTTAGCGACCACTTTCGATTCATCTACATTTCCAGGTAAAGACACTGAGCGGGCAAATGAAGAACTGGATATCTCATGCCTGTAATAATCACCTTTTTCTTCTTTGCTCTCAGAACTGGTTTGACCTTTGATCGTCAGCACATTATCTGCAAGCGAGATGTTGATATCTTTTTTCTCGATGCCAGGGATTTCAGCACGCACCACTACTTCAGCGTCGCGATCAATCACGTCCAGGCTGGGCAGACGCAGACCTTCAAACTCAAATAAAGTATCTACCGCCGGGATGTCACTCCATAACGATGGCCATCTGCGACCAAAGAACCGGTCAAAAGCTTTTTCCATACTAGTGATTGGATGTAGTGAAGGCCATGTACCCTTAGCTGCTTCCTTACCGGTTGTTGTGACTGGAATATTTCCTTTAGTTTTATCGTCCATGAAATTCTCCTTTAAATATTATTAATAAATTGCTTTAAATCTATACTTACTGATTTGATTACATTAGCTCAACTGCCAGGTTCACCGGCTTAATGATTAGACGCAGGCAATGCCCGCCAAGATCTTGAGCATGATTAAAATAAAGCTTGCAATCGAAACGCACACCACCCACAGAAATTACCTCGAAATGGTGGCCATTACTGTGATAGCTCGGCTTCAGCTTCTAGCCAATCTCTACCTCATGGCCTGGCTCAAAGCCGCGTGCTTCTGCTTTGTAATAGGCACATTCGGCAGTACGTGAATAGTTATCCTGAGCTGGTTCGATAAATGACTCCGGACTACTCTCAATACCGATTACCGATATCAGATTACCCGCGCTCTTCTTGGTCTTATTTAAAAGTGCCATACTGCTTCCTTTATAATCATATATAGAAAGACGGCGGCACTAATCTCGAGTGGAGATTAAACAACTAAGCGTTGCAGGGCATGCACCGCCGATGGAAGTAATTTACTGGATTAGTGAGGGTGGGTAAATCAGTGCAGACACGTAAGGGGTAACCCTTATTTATTGCAATTTATATTATTTTTGAATCGGCTTATCCTTAACAGGAAGGCTACAACCTATCTTTATGAAAACTAAGCCTCGCATGTACAAATCATTACGTGTTTGCCCTGATTTTATCCTTTCAAATCGCTGTGTATATTGCAATAACTCGGCGTATTTTCATCTATTCGCTTTTTACGTTGAAAGTATTCGATGGCGAATAGCTGGCAGATGACCATTTAGTGGCGGTTACTCCATTATGTTTTGCTCAGATAATCGCATCATGTGAAATATGGTGATTTGGCATGATGCCAAAGGAGAGTTATATGAAGCCCATCAGCACCAACATCATATCGTCTGCAATCTGCGCGATTCCGTATTGATATGCCAGTCCATAATGCCGATATCTCAGCAATATTTGAAGAGATTGCCGACCTATTGGAAATTGAAGCTGCCAACCCGTTTCGCATCCGCGCATACCGTAAAGCTGCGCGCATACTAAATGAACTGCCTCAAGATATTAGAATATTACTTAAGCAAAACTTTAGCTTGACCCAACTGCCTGGTGTCGGCGATGACCTTGCTGCCAAAATCGTTGAAATTGTAGAGTCCGGCAGTTGCGGCTTGTTACGGCGGCTACACAAAGAACTACCACCGGTTATCACAGAGCTACTGCACATTCCCGGGCTCGGCCCAAAGCGCGTCAAAGCGCTGTACCATCACCTGGATGTGCATACTTTGGAACAACTGCACAGAGCGGCACAAGATGGACTCATCCGCAAAATACCAGGCTTCGGAGAAAAAACAGAACTTAATATCCTTAAAGCCGTTGAATCGCACGCAAGCCAAGCGCGCCGTTTTAAGCTAGCAACGACAACGCAATATGCCAATGCGCTCATTGCATATTTAAAAGAGATTCCTGGCGTCTTGCAAGTAACAGCCGCCGGCAGTTTACGGCGCATGCGTGAAACGGTAGGTGATATCGATATATTAGTGACTGCAACAGAGCATGCCCCTGTGATGCATGGATTCACCACCTACGACGAAGTGACTCAAGTTCTTTCCGTCGGAAAAACACGCGCCACAGTGGTACTTAAATGCAAGATTCAGGTGGATTTACGTGTAATGCCTGAAACCAGCTATGGGGCTGCTCTGCATTATTTAACCGGTTCCAAAGCCCATAACATCGCTATTCGCCGTATTGCTCAGAAGCTCGGACTCAAAGTCAATGAGTATGGCGTATTCAAAGCAGCGACGCGAATTGCTGGCGAAACTGAAGATTCCGTCTACGGCGCTGTTGGCCTACCTTACATCCCGCCAGAGCTGCGAGAGGATCGCGGCGAGATTGAGGCCGCAATGGTTGGTAAATTACCCAACCTAGTGCAAATTACAGACCTCAGAGGCGATTTACATGTGCATACCAAGGCCTCTGATGGCAGCGACAGCATTCAAGACATGGTAGAAGCAGCAAAGTCGCTGGGGTTAGAATATATGGCCATCACTGAACACTCTCGTCATCTCGTCATGGTGCACGGTTTAGATGCAAACGGGCTACTACGCCAGTGTGACGAGATTGACCAAATCAATTCGACACTAAGCGGTATGACCCTACTGAAAGGGATAGAAGTTGATATCCTTGAAGATGGCAGTCTTGATCTGCCTGATACAATACTAAAACGCTTAGACTTGGTCGTGGGTGCAGTACACAGTAAATTCAACCTATCCAGAGCCAAGCAGACTGAGCGCATTCTGCGCGCAATGGAGCGCCCTCATTTCACCATACTGGCCCACCCAACAGGACGGTTGCTTGAAAACAGACCCCCTATGATGTAGATATGTCCAGAATTATTCAGCAAGCAAAAAACCGTGGGTGTTTCCTTGAACTTAATGCACATCCCGAGCGGCTTGATCTGCTCGACACCTACTGCAAAATGGCAAAAGATGAAGGAGTGCTAATCAGTGTGAATTCAGACGCACACAGTCACTTTGATTTTTATAATTTGCGTTTCGGTATAGGTCAGGCAAGGCGCGGCTGGCTAGAAAAACAGGATGTACTCAATACCCTACCCCTTGCTGAATTGCTGGCACTCATCAAAAATACCATGTAATTGATGATAAAAACATCATCTTATGCACAGGGAAAGATTCACCTTGGTTTCTTAGTTAAAAGTTTCGGAGTAAGAATATGAAGCTTAAACGAAACTGGATGGTTTAGCTGAGTATGGCTCCATAGACAACCCTTCACGTCTCAGAAAAATAATGAAGTCAGAACAACGCCTGTTCAATCTTTTTGGCGCACTACGGCAATAAAAACCCAAATTAAAGTTAATGGAATAAGCACTGGCAGCAAAAATGGGAACATGATTGCTGCGAATATTACACCGCCAACGACCATACATCCCAGAACAAAAATACCTATACCTGCAAAGGCTAATGCCAGTAAGATTGCCAGGCAAATAAGCGCAATCAGCGCTACAATCATACCACCAGCACCAATCATGCCTTTTAATGGTCCGCTAACTTCTTTTCCGTTAATTAAAATAGTGATTGCGTTGTTTTCAAACATTAGTCCCCATAACGCGACTGCCGCTATCAATATCGCCAGCACAACTGCAAACTTTTTCGCCATAGCATCCCACCAAATATTTCAGAAACAGGCCCCGTTTAATTAGGGTAAATGTGTCACATTTCCATATCGTCTTCATGACGATGCTTTGCCGAAGCTCTTGGCAGTTCAGCGGCCATGGCATCCATAGTTAAGATCAAACCTATCTTCCAGCTCAATTTCTTTAGCCACAATTACACCAGAATTAGCGACCAGAGGCGGTTCATATGAACGTTCTAAAACGACGCTGCGACCTCGGGGGCCAAGCGTCACCTTAACCGCATCTGCCAATACATTAACGCCTTCAAACACCTTGGCAGCTGCATCATGAAACAATACTTGTTTTGCTAACATACCATTCCTCCGAACGGCTAAAGACCAACCATTCCATATCACTCTTTAACCATCAATAAACGAACATTCAATTCCACCACAATGAAATCTAGTTTGTTTAATGAGTTAAGTAAATTAGTGCGAACACGTAGTAAAAAATATAGAAGGTACAATCCATGCCGATGATTATTCGAGACTAGGCATTGCCCTCTTAAAAACATTGTAAATTTACAAACTTTAAGTTTTCTATCCTTTCAATTGCGTATAAAATAGGCAACTTTCGCGCAAACAATACAAATCCGTGCAAATTGGTAACCACATCTTAAAAAACAACCTAGTTGTCGCGCCCATGGCTGGCGTGACAGATAGACCTTTCCGTCAGCTTTGCAAAAAGATGGGCGCAGGTTTGGCTATTTCTGAGATGGTCACCTCAAACTCATTGCTTTACGGTAGCGAAAAAACGCTGCGCCGCGCAAATCACGAAGGCGAAGTGAACCCGATTTCTGTACAAATTGCAGGTGCGGACCCAAAAATGATGGCGGAGGCCGCAAAACACAACGTAGATAACGGCGCACAAATTATCGACATCAACATGGGCTGCCCTGCTAAAAAAATCTGCAATGTGATGGCAGGTTCTGCATTGCTTAAAGATGAGCCGCTAGTGGCGCAAATCCTGAGAGCCGTGGTGAACGCAGTGGATGTGCCGGTCACCTTGAAAATTCGCACGGGTTGGGATAAGCACAATCGCAACGCAGTACAAATTGCCAAAATGGCTGAAGATTTAGGCGTGCAAGCACTGGCTATGCATGGTCGCACCCGCGCCTGCGCTTACATGGGCGAGGCTGAGTACGACACGATGGCTGCCGTTAAACAAGCGATTCGTATTCCACTCATTGCCAACGGCGACATTACCACGCCAGAAAAAGCTAAATTTGTACTCGATTACACGGGTGCAGATGCCGTCATGATAGGTCGTGCTGCGCAGGGCCGGCCATGGATTTTTCGTGAAATTGAGCACTACCTCACCACTGGCACACATTTATTGCCGCCTACAGTAGATGAAATCCATACCGTCATGTTTGAACATTTGCATGATTTATATGACTTTTATGGTAATTTAACTGGCATGCGCATGGCGCGCAAGCACATCTCTTGGTACACTAAAGGCTTAGCTGGCTCTGCACAATTTCGCCACAGCATGAACACATTACAAACCATTGAGCTGCAGTTGCAAGCCATTAACGACTTCTTTGCTGAACTTAAAACTAAAAATGAGCGTCTGGTTTACATTGACCATGATGCGGATGATGTTAAAACCAGTGCTCAAGAAGCGCTAGCAGCCTAGAGTAACCTATGTCAGAAAACTGTAAACTAAGCCAAGCTGTTACAGAGTCGCTAGACGACTACTTCAAGCACCTGGATGGCGAACCTCCTCACGCCATTTATGACATGGTGCTAGGTTGCGTAGAAAAACCTTTATTGCAATACATCATGCATAAGGTCGGTGGCAATCAAAGCAAAGCCGCCGAAATTTTGAACATTAACCGCAACACGTTACGTAAAAAACTTCAGCAGTACAGCGTAGAATAATCAACCTTCCTTTTAGAGTTTTCACATGGCAACTATTAAACGTGCGCTTATCAGCGTTTCAGACAAAACTGGCATTATCGATTTCGCAAAAAATATTAGCGCTTTGGGTGTCGAAATTTTATCTACTGGCGGTACCGCTAAATTATTTCGTGACAATCAAATCCCCGTCATTGAAGTAAGCGACTACACGGGCTTTCCAGAGATGTTGGATGGCCGCGTTAAAACCTTGCATCCAAAAGTACATGGTGGCATTTTGGGTCGCCGTGATTTGCCAGAACACGTTGCTGCTATGCAATCTGCCAATATTCCTAATATCGACATGGTGGTAGTGAATTTATATCCGTTTGAGGCTACAGTGGCACAGCCTAACTGTACACTTGAAGAGGCTATTGAAAACATTGATATTGGCGGCCCAGCCATGGTGCGCTCCGCTGCTAAAAACTGGAAAGATGTCGCCGTGCTAACCGATGCCAGCCAATATGCAGATGTGATAGCTGAGCTACAAAGCACAGGAGGTGCGGTTAGCCAAGCAACGCAGTTTGCATTATCCATCGCCGCGTTTAATCGTATTAGCAATTACGATGGCGCAATTAGCGATTATTTATCGTCATTCAACCCAGATGGTTCGCGTAGTGACTTCCCGGCGCAAACCAACAGTCGCTTTATTAAACTGCAAGATTTACGTTACGGTGAAAATCCGCATCAACAAGCGGCATTCTATCGTGACCTTCACCCAGCACCTGGCTCACTAGTGACGGCGCAGCAATTACAGGGCAAAGAGTTAAGCTACAACAATATTGCCGATGCTGATGCGGCTTGGGAAACTGTAAAAAGTTTTGATAGCACCGCATGTGTCATTGTAAAACACGCCAACCCATGCGGCGCAGCACTAGGCACCTCTGCGCTTGAAGCCTACACAAAAGCGTTTCAAACTGACCCTAGCAGCGCATTCGGCGGTATTATTGCTTTTAATACAATCGTTGATAAAGCCGCAGCTGAAGCGGTTTCTAAACAATTTGTAGAAGTGTTAATCGCGCCCGACTATACCGCAGAAGCCTTGGCCATTTTTACCGCCAAAGCCAATGTGCGTGTGCTTAAAATCGCGCTACCTAAAGGCGGTGCT
>MHBU01000028.1:0-611 GCA_001803395.1 Methylotenera sp. RIFCSPLOWO2_02_FULL_45_14
GTCAGGTAGCGCGGCATCATCCCATCCGTTAGCAGAGTGGCGAGCTAAATTAACAGCAAATCTTACGTTCAGAACTCGCTGCTCTTGAGAGGCCTGATCTTGCATCAATTTGGAAAGTAATGGGGGAAGCTGAAATACCTCGACTATTCTTTGTTGCAATTCCTGCAATTTAAAACCTAATACTTCTTGCTGTACCGCTTTACTGCGCAACGTTTTATCTGCAGCTTGCATCGCACACATTGTATTCATTTTATCTGGCGCGTAGCACCACATAAGCATTTCTGACAGATCATGCAACAAGGCGGCAATGAGCACTTCTTCAGCATGTAAATCCATTAAATGTGCCGCCCACTCTGCGGCAAACTTAGCTGCACGGTGTGCACGTCGAATAAGCCTGAGCAGATGCGTCAACGCTTGTAAATTAGCCTTAAGTGTATCTTCAACCAAAGGTGTGGGATGAATGTTCCGAAAAAATGCAGACGTCCCCATCATTAAAATAGCTTGCTCGACTTCAATTAAATCCTGCAACTGACTCCTGCCCCTGTGTTTTTGTGAGTAGCTTAATACTTTGAACACCATCATGGGGTCATGGTGCACAACTGCAGTAATGG
>MHBU01000028.1:637-1005 GCA_001803395.1 Methylotenera sp. RIFCSPLOWO2_02_FULL_45_14
TTTTGCAATTGATCGAGTTCTCGTGCGGTAAGCTTAAGCACAGGAATTGCTGCAGTGCTAATATAATCCACCCATGCGTTAATGTCTCTTGCGGCCAACTCTACAGGTACAGATGCCATCTACAATCCTCCTCAGGTATTTTCGTATCTTACATCTTAAAACTTACAATCTAAAACAGAAACAACACCATAAAAGTATGATTATCCATACTTTTGTTTTATTTTGACCACTAAATAAGCGTAACCCAAGTTTTAGTTTTAATCATTAAAGCCAAAACAGCCAAGGGCATTCAGCATCGACCCGCCGGCTATGTTAAAATCAACCATCACAACCTTTCACACGACTTCTCATGGCTATCTCGATTAAAA
>MHBU01000028.1:1012-22584 GCA_001803395.1 Methylotenera sp. RIFCSPLOWO2_02_FULL_45_14
AGACATTGAAAAAATGCGCATCGCAGGCAAGCTCGCCTCCGAAGTGCTTGATTTTATTACTCCGTACGTTGTGCATGGCATCACGACAGATGCGCTTGATAAACTATGCCACGACTACATGGTGGATGTGCAAAAAACGATTCCAGCCCCGTTAAATTACGCCCCTGGCGGACATAAACCTTATCCAAAATCCATTTGCACCTCAATCAATCAGCAAATTTGCCACGGCGTACCTAGCGACAAAGTATTAAAAAACGGTGACATAGTGAACATCGATATTACCGTCATCAAAGATGGTTATCATGGTGATACCAGTCGCATGTTTTATGTAGGCGAGGTATCAACTCAGGCCAAGCGTTTGTGCGAAATCACTTATCAAGCCATGTGGCTGGGCATAGACAAAGTTAAACCAGGCGCCACACTAGGTGATATTGGCTATACGATTCAAACTTTTGCTGAAAAAAGCGGTTACAGTGTTGTACGTGAATTTTGCGGTCATGGTATTGGTAAAAAATTCCACGAAGATCCGCAAGTGTTGCACTACGGGAAACCAGGCACAGGGCTTAAATTACAAGCGGGCATGATGTTTACTATTGAACCGATGATTAACGCAGGCAAACGCGACATTAAACAAATGCCAGATGGCTGGACTATTGTAACGAAAGATCGTAGCCTATCAGCACAGTGGGAACACACGATTTTAGTCACTGAAACCGGTTATGAAGTGATGACATTATCAAGCGGTACGCCAGCTACGCCAGACTTTATACTAAAATAAGTAATCAATTTAATGCTGCGATCATTTAGCAAAAACCTTGATGGTTCATCATGCAAATGCAAACAAAACCCATAGTAATCGAAATTGAAAAGAACAAGATTGCATTATGGCGCCAAATGCTTAAAGATGGACTTTTAGCATTAAAAACACATTTTTCTGAACACCCAAACACCACTCGATTATTCAAACAACACTGCAAGCTCATTGACCAACTGCTTGCAGAAATATGGACAGAATTACGCATTGATTCAGACTGCTGTTTAATCGCGGTTGGTGGTTATGGGCGAACTGAGCTTTATCCACATTCGGATATTGATCTGCTCATATTGTTGCCCGAACACATCAAAGATAGCGACACATTAAATCATAGCATTGAGTCACTTATAGGCTTGATGTGGGATTTAGGTTTAACTGTTGGGCATAGCGTCCGCAACTTAAACGAATGTATCTTAGAAGCAAAAAGAGACATTACGGTACAAACCAATTTATTAGAATCGCGATTGTTATCCGGTAACAAAACGCTCTATCAAAAATTTTTAATAGCTATTAAAAAGAACTTAAATCCTATTGTTTTTTTCGCAGAAAAACTTAAAGAACAGGATCAGCGGCATGCAAAGTTTAACGATACCGCCTACAACCTAGAACCCAATATCAAAGAAAGCCCTGGTGGATTACGTGACCTACACATGATTGCATGGCTTGCGCAAAGCTTGCAGTTACATGATGGCTTGCAATCCAATTCAGGTAGTCTCTGGACCACGCTCGTAAAACATAATGTCGTCACGAAACTTGAAGCCCGTCAGATCCGGCATCATGAAATAAAATTGCAATTACTACGCATACGCCTGCACTTTTTAAGTGGGCGGCGTGAAGACAGATTGCTATTTGATTTTCAAAATGAGTTAGCCAGCACGCTGGGCTACATCAACACACCTCGCAAGCGTGCCAGCGAACAATTGATGCAAAATTATTACCGTAGCGTCAAGTTTGTGGGCTTAATGAATGAAATTTTGCTTAAATTACTACAGCAAATGCTCCAAGTTAAACCACCGCTCATTCAAACTATCAACGCACGTTTTGAATCTCACAATCAATTACTAGAAGCCAAAACCGCGGGTTTATTACAACAACACCCATCTGCAATATTTGAGGCTTTTTTACTATTACAACAATACCCGGAACTGACTGGCATGGGCGTAACTTTGTTGCGCAATTTGCAACGCGTCAAAAATTTAGTCAATCGTGATTTTCGACAAAACCCTCAAAATAAAAAACATTTCATAGAGATATTGTCACAACCCAATGGCGTTAATCACGCTCTACGCGCCATGAATCGTTATGGCATTCTCGGCAGTTACATTCCAGCATTTGGGAAAATTATTGGTCAAATGCAACACGACTTATTTCATGTTTACACCGTCGATGAACATATTCTTAATGTGTTGGCTAATTTACGCCGCTTTTCAAAACTAGAACTCAAGCATGAGTTTCCACTTTGTAGCAAACTATTTGCTGAGTTTGACGCGCCATACTTATTGTATTTAGCTGCTTTGTTTCATGATATCGCCAAAGGTCGTGGCGGTGACCACTCCACCCTAGGCAAGATGGATGCAGCACGCTTCTGTAAGTTACATGGCTTACCCAAGGCTGATATCGCACTCGTTGCCTGGTTAGTCGGAGCACATTTAAAAATGTCATCAACCGCCCAAAAATCAGATTTATCAGACCCAACCATTATTGAGTCATTTGCGCACTTTGTACAAAACGAACGCAGATTAGATGCATTATATTTGCTTACTGTAGCTGATATTCGCGGCACTAGCCCACTCGTATGGAATGCATGGAAAGCGCGACTGCTGGAAAACTTATTTCATGCCACCAAGCGCGCATTGATAGATCCGGTATTTCACACCAAACAAACCATTGCAACACGCATTGCCGAAGCTACTGATAAGTTAAAGAAACTTGGCTTAAGTGCTCATGCATACCAACAACTATGGACGCAGTTTGGAGAAAATTACTTTGTTCGTCATGAAAGCGATGAAATAGCATGGCACAGTCGGTTGCTGACGCCTCACTTAAACACAAGTAACCCTATTGTACGTGCTCGATTAAGTCCGTATGGTGACGGCATTCAAATCATGATTTACACAAAAAATCAAAATGATTTATTTGCGCGTATCTGTAACTTCTTTGATCGCATGAGTTACAACATTGTAGAAGCGAAAATTTACACGACAGATCACGCCTATGCGCTAGATAGCTTTATTGTTTTAGATCAATCAGGTAAGTCTGTAAGTTACAGTAGATTATTAAAATTTATTGAAGTAGAGCTCACGCAAAAACTGGATAAGAACTCGCCGTTAGAAGCACCGCTTCAAGGTCGCATCAGCCGTCAAGTAAAACACATGCCTATTCAAACGCAAGTGACGATTGTAGAAAAAACTGAAAATAATAATCACAAATTAGACATTGTTGCGAATGACAGACCAGGCTTACTTGCTACACTAGCACAGCAATTTTTAAAACATGACATTGAGCTACATAATGCCAAAATTAATACGCTAGGTAACCGTGCAGAAGATACCTTTTTAATTTCAGCCAAGAACGGTCAGAAATTGAATGATCAAAGCATCCAATCTTTATACCTTGCACTGATGGATGAAATTTAAGCAGCGTCGCTTAATATTAATTGCAAACTCAACCCAGCTGATAATGCTTACGTAATGCTTTTTTAACGTGCCAAGTGCATGACATTCCCGCTGGAAAAGTCACTAAATCACCAGCGGTAAAGCTCACCGGCTCACCGCTATTAGGAGTTATCGTCACTTCACCCTCAAGAATATAAGCAATCTCCTGTGTACCAAAGCTCCATGGAAATTGTGATACTTCTTTAGACCAAGTTGGCCAACGTGATACGCCCAGCGATGCCAATTTCTCTGCTGTAGGTTTTTCTACCAGAATTTTACTCATATCAACCTCCTAGAATCATTAAAAACAAAAAAGCCTTGATTTCTCAAGGCTTCATTTTATGCTTAACAAACTAAATTGCAATTATGAATGTTTGTAATGTTTTTTCAGTTGTTTAGTCACTTCCCAGTTTGATTTCATGCCTTTAGGAAACACCACGAAATCACCCGCTTTAATCACTACTTTTTCGCCACCTTGTGGTGTTACGTGAATTTCACCTTCAAGCACATAAGCACTTTCTGTCATGCCGAAATCTAATGGGAATTTTGATGGTGCACAATCCCAAATAGACCAGCTAGAAACACCTAGTTCCTTTAATTTTTCTTCAGATGGGTTATGGTCTATGATGATTTGGCTCATGTTTAATCCTTAAAATATTGGCTAAAAAAACAAATGCCGCTTAAATTCAAGCGGCATAAAATTTTGGCGGAAGAGGTGAGATTCGAACTCACGGTGGGCTCGCACCCACGACAGTTTTCAAGACTGTAGCATTAAACCGCTCTGCCACTCTTCCGTTTGATTCGTCATTTGTGTAACGAAGGCAGCATTATAGCAACAAATTACTCGTCTTGAATATCCTGATTTGGAAAAAATACATCAGAATAGCCAAAATCTTTCAAATTTCTAATACGCATCGGGTACAAGATGCCATCTAGATGATCATTTTCGTGCTGCACAACGCGCGCATGGAACCCACTCACTAGTCGGTCTATTTTATTTCCGTGTTGATCAAACCCGGCATAATGCAAGCGTAAGTAGCGCGGCACAATGCCACGCATTCCCGGCACCGACAAGCACCCTTCCCAATCATCTTCTACTTCCTCACCAATTAGCGTGAGTACCGGGTTAATTAACACGGTGTAGGGCACAATATCAGCATCCGGATAGCGTGGGTTTTTACTATTATCTGATTCTTTTTGCCCGAAAATAATGACCCGCAAACTTGTCCCAATTTGAGGGGCGGCAATACCAGCACCATTCATGTATTGCATGGTATCTTGCAGATCTTGAATCAAGGCATGTAATTCAGGCGTGTCGAGCTTTTCAACGGGGGCTGCTTTTAATAATAGGCAAGGTTCGCCCATGCGCAAAACACTTTTTATTGCCATTTATTTACCTTTCGTGGCTCTACTTGCATTAATCATTTGCGGTCTTTTCAAAACCGTTTTGTTTTACCAGTTGCGCAATAATATTGCGCACACGCACCATGGTTTGATTGAGGTTGGCAATCACCTCTTCATATTTAATGCCATGTAGGCTGTCGCCCCGCCCTGCTGCATAATTAGCCACTGGGCAAATGGTAGCATAACTTATCCCAAGCTCGCGCGCTAGCGCCGCTTCTGGCATACCTGTCATGCCAACCATCGTTGCACCATCACGCTCTAAACGGTTGATTTCAGCCGCAGTTTCTAAACGTGGTCCTTGTGTAGCGGCATAAATGCCGTGGTTTATTACAGGCTCTGCCACGCTAAGTGCTGCCTGCTCCCATTTTGCACGCATATCTGGGCAGTATGGATCAGTAAAATCAATATGCTTCACAGGGTGATTGATGCCATCATGGAATGTATTTTTACGCCCGTAAGTGTAATCAATAATTTGATGTGGAATCGCGATAACGCCAGCGGCTAAATCTGGATGAATGCCACCCACTGTGGCAACCGCGGCGATCTCAGTAACGCCTTGCAGGTGCAATGCCGAAATGTTGGCGCGATAATTCACTTCATGTGGCGGGATGGTGTGCCCATTACCGTGACGCGCTAAAAAAATCACTTCACGTCCTGCAATTTCACCAAAAATCAGTGGCTGCGATGGCTCGCCATAAGGTGTGCGCACAATTAAACGCTTGGTAATATTTAAATTATCTAATTGCGTTAAGCCTGTGCCGCCAATAATTGCTAACATATAACGCTTTCTAAAATTTTATTGGTTTTATTTTAACAAAGCTTTGTCAATTTACTTCAATATTTATTGAAGCTGCGTTGATGCTAAAGCAGATAAAACTCACCCTATTTTGTGGCATACTCACGCCATGACGCAATTTCATACAGATCCATTGGTAATACCACAGGCTATCACGCATCAAAGCATTAGCCTTGCTAGTAGCCATTATGAAAACTTTCCGGTTGCCTCTGTTTTTTTGCCACAACACCTACGTGAACCGATTGCTTTAATTTACAGCTTTGCCAGGCAAGCGGATGACTTTGCTGATGAAGGTGATTTTACGATTGAGCACCGGTTAAATTTTCTCAATAGCTTTCGCGATGAACTTGATTTACTACACGCTTACATCAAGCCGCAAACACCATTTTTTGCGACTTTAGGACAAATGATTAAGGCAAAAAAACTGCCCTATGCGCCCTTTTATGCGCTACTGGATGCCTTTAGTCAAGATGTCACTAAAACACGTTACGCTAATTACGATGAAGTGCTTGATTACTGCAAACGCTCAGCCAACCCGATTGGCCAATTACTATTACATTTATACGAAAACGCCGCGCCTGAAAACATTGCATTGTCTGATAACATTTGCACTGCGCTACAAATCATCAATTTTTTACAGGACATCGCCATTGATTTTAAAAAAAATGATGGCAAACAGCGCATTTACATGAGCCAGGAAGAACTCGCAGCATTTGGTATCACAGAGCAACAAATTCAGAACTACGTAGATGGCAATGAAACTGTTGATGAAAATTGGCAGCAATTTATGCAGTTTAATCTACGTCGTGTTAATGCGCTCATATATGCTGGAAAGCCACTCGGGCGTATTTTAAGCGGGCGTATTGGCTTTGAAATGCGCATGATCATTGCTGGTGGCGAACGTATTATCCACAAACTAAACAATGTGAATGGTGATGTATTCAAGCACAGGCCAACGCTCCACTACGGAGATTGGTTTATTATATTTTTGAAAGCACTATTCAAAATTTGAGACGTTAAATTTGAGATTCTGAAATTTAAGCACCACTTTCCATACGCTATAAAGGTACTAAGAAACAAAATGACCCCTAAGCAATATTGCCAACAAAAAACTAAAAAAAGCGGCTCAAGCTTTTATTACAGCTTTATGTTTTTACCAAAACCAAAACGCGAAGCGATTACAGCACTGTACGCTTTTTGCCGTGAAGTTGACGATATTGTAGATGAATGCACTGAGCTAAAAGTCGCTCAAGTTAAGCTCGCTTGGTGGAAAGAGGAAATCAGCAATCTGTATCAAAGCAAACCCATACACCCAGTGACACGCGCATTACAAAATGTAATTCATGCCTATCATTTAAGTGAAGAGCATTTCCATGAAATTATTGACGGCATGGAAATGGATTTAAATTTCAATCGCTATCAAGATTTTAAACAACTACAACTTTATTGTTATCGTGTGGCCAGCGTAGTTGGTATATTGTCCGCACAAATATTTGGCTTTAACAATCGTAAAACACTCAAATATGCGCATGATTTAGGCATGGCATTTCAACTCACCAATATAATCCGCGATGTAGGTGAAGATGCGCGGCGCAATCGTATTTACATTCCGCTGGATGATTTAGCCACATTCAAAGTCACAGAAGATGACATTTTGCAAAGTCGCGAATCTGATGCCGTCAAAGCATTATTAGACTTTCAAATTGAGCGTGCAGAAAGTCATTACGACCGCGCACTGCATGAATTGCCAATTGAAGATCGTAAAAGTCAGCGCGTTGGTTTAATGATGGCCGCGATATACCGCACATTACTGCGTGAAATTAAAGCAGATGGCGCCGAAAAAGTATTGAGTTCACGCACCTCACTCGGGGCGTTACGCAAGCTTGGGTTGGCTGTGCGTGTTTGGCTTAAAAACTTGTGAATGACTATACGGATGCCCTTTAAATGATGAATAACAAACAAGTTGCGGTGATTGGTGGTGGCTGTGCTGGACTTAGTGCTGCGGCCCATTTAGCTGAGCGTGGCTATGCGGTGACTGTGTTTGAAGCCAGCTCGCAGTTAGGCGGACGCGCACGTACCGTAGTGGTTGAAAATAAAGATTTAATGCAACTGTTAGATAATGGTCAACATATTTTATTAGGCGCTTACACTGAAACTTTAGCCTTATTGGAAAAAATTGGCGTCGATGAGAATCAAGTGTTTTTGCGTCAACCATTACAGCTCAATATGCAGTCTGCTGCGGCAAAATCAGTATTTTCGCTCAAATCAGCACGTTTTCTACCAGCGCCACTCAATATGCTTTGGGGCTTTTTATGTTGCAGAGGCCTCAATTTTTCAGAGCGTATCGCAGCGTTAAAGCTCATGCGCTATCTTAAAAGTACCCGTTATGAAATTATTAGTGACCGTCCATTAGAGCAGTTTTTAATTGATCATCAACAAACGGTACGGCTCATTGAACTGTTATGGGAGCCGCTATGCTTAGCTGCGCTGAATACCCCGATTGACAATGCGAGCACGCGTATATTTTTGAACGTGGTTAGAGATTCCTTTACCGGCAATAAAAAATATAGTGACTTTTTATTACCTCGGCTAGATTTATCACAAATAATCTCACACCCATTGTCACAATTTATACAATCCAAAGGCGGGGTGATTAAGCTCAATCAACGTATTCGCCACCTACAAGTTGAAGATAATGGCTTTAGTTTAGAAACGCGAGATGAAAAATCCATTTTCAGCCACGTCATTATTGCCGTATCACCGGCACGAGTTGATAGATTTTTAGCGTCATTACCAACTCTTAAACGCGCACTTGAAATCACACAAACCTATCAATATCAGCCCATCTACACGATCTACTTACAATATCCTGCTGAAACTCAACTGCCGACGGTGATGTCAGGTTTAAGCAATACCATTGCTCAATGGGCATTTGATAGAGGTCAACTTTGTGGTCAAAAGGGCTTAATCGCTGTCATTGTGAGCGCGGAAGGGTCGCATCAAAAAATGAAGCACGATGCGCTGGCGCTTAAAGTGGCCAAAGAGCTCAATCGTGCCTTTCCACATTTACCAAAACCTTTGTGGCATAAAGTCATTGCAGAAAAACGTGCGACTTTTGCATGTACCCCCAACCTAGCCAGACCTAGCAATAAAACTGCACAGCCTCAACTATTTTTGGCAGGTGATTATACACATGCAGAATACCCTGCCACGATTGAAGGCGCAATTAGAAGCGGCATTGCTTGTGCGAACTTAATCGGTTAATTCAGTTAGCGGGTCCGTTCCCTAAGCGTGTCAAGGGGAAGTAAACCTAATGGAAAACCAAGTTAACTTAGGGCTTAGTTTTTAGAATGGCGAGGGAACAATCAGTGATTTCTCAGCTGATTTAAAGCCTGATCCAACCGCTCTACTCCTATCACTTCTATCCCTTCAATACGCTGTTTGGGGGCATTGGCTTTAGGTACAATGGCTTTAGTAAATCCAAGTTTTGCAGCTTCTTTCAGACGTACCAGCCCACCTTGTACAGGACGCACTTCACCGGCTAAACCAACCTCACCAAATACAATAAGTTTACTCTCTAACGGTTTGTTTTTTAAAGAAGAAACAATTGATAGCAACACGGCTAAATCCACCGCTGGCTCACTGATTTTTACACCGCCAACTGCGTTAATGAATACGTCTTGGTCAAAGCACGGAATGCCCGCATGGCGGTGCAAAACGGCAAGCAACATAGCCAAACGGTTTTGCTCTAAGCCTACACATAAACGCTTAGCATTAGGCGCATGGCTTTCATCTACCAGCGCTTGAATTTCAATCAACAAGGGACGCGTGCCTTCCATCGTCACCGTAATGCAGCTACCAGACACTTGGCTTTCATGGTGGGATAGGAATAAAGCCGATGGATTTGCGACTTCGCGCAGGCCGTGCTCTGTCATGGCAAATACACCAAGCTCATTGACTGCACCGAAGCGGTTTTTAAATGCGCGTATCAGTCTAAAGCTAGAGTTTTGGTCGCCTTCAAAATACAACACAGTATCGACAATATGCTCCAGCACACGCGGCCCTGCGAGAGAGCCATCCTTAGTGACATGCCCGACTAAAATCACCGTAATGCCCAATTGCTTGGCCATACGCGTGAGTTGTGCCGAGCATTCGCGCACTTGTGCCACGGAGCCGGGTGCAGATTGCAGCGCCTCGGAATACACTGTTTGAATAGAATCAATCACCGCAATATTGGGTTTATGTGTTTGTAGCGTGGCTAAAATTTTCTCAAGGTTAATTTCAGCCAACAGCTCAACTTCACTGGCATCTAACCCTAAGCGCTTGGCGCGCATGGCGATTTGTTGTGGCGACTCTTCACCGCTCACGTAAATAGCCTGGCAGGTTTTACCATTTTTATGGTTACCTAAATGACACAGCACTTGCAGCAACAAAGTGGATTTACCAATACCAGGATCGCCACCGATAAGCACCACACCACCTTCTACTAAACCGCCACCCAGCACGCGGTCAAACTCGCTGATACCTGTTGGCTGACGTGCAATATCTGCGGCTTTGATGCTGCTTAATTTTTGTAGTGTGCTACTTTGCGCTAAACCCTCGAATTTATTAGCGTAACGGTTAGTGGTGGCGGTTTCTTCAATGCTCTCGACCAAAGTATTCCATGCCATGCAACTTGGACATTGGCCTTGCCATTTTGGCTCGCTGGCACCACATTCGGTGCAGGTATAGACAGTTTTTGCTTTAGCCATCAATCAACCATTTTCACCTTGACGCGCGCCGATACCGCGCATAATAATTCATAACCGACGGTACCCGCGGCTTCAGCCACCGCATCTACAGGCACATTATTACCCCATAGCTCCACGGGTGCACCAATACCCGCTTGCGGGATGTCGGTTAAATCACAAAACAGCATATCCATAGAAACACAACCAATAGCCTGCGTGGTTTTACCGGCTACAGCAATTGGCGTTTTACCTTGGTTGTCACTAGCCGCATATTGACCCGCATGGCGTGGATAACCATCCGCATAGCCACAAGCCACAATGCCAACGCGCGTGGTTTTGTTGGCAGTAAACCGGTTGCCATAACCCACGCTGTCCCCCGCTTGCAGCGTTTGCACACCAATAATTTCACTGGTAAATTGCATCACAGGTTTTAAGTCAAACTCTTTAGCTGACACACCGCCCACAGGGCTAGCGCCATACAGCATAATACCAGGACGCACCCAATCAGCGTGCGCTTGCGGGTAGCGTAAAATAGTAGCTGAGTTTGCCAAAGAAATGGGTAACGGGCTGGGTGGATTGATGCCTTTAATGGTGTGGTGGAACAAAGCTAGCGGCGTTTCTATACCAAGTGCCTCATCTGCCGTTGCAAAGTGGGTCATCAACGTTATCTCCGCGACATTTTGACAGGCTTTTAAGCGATTAAATGCTAAGGTAAACTCAGTTGGTGCAAAACCCAGGCGGTTCATACCCGTATTTATTTTAAGGTGAATACCAATGGGTTTAGCTAATTTGGCATGTGCTAGCATCTCTATTTGTGCTACAGAATGTACCACCATATCAATGCCGAAACTTGCTGCAACACTTAGTTCTTGCGCTCTAAATACACCTTCTAATAGCAAAATAGTTTGTTCAAAACCTGCTTCACGTAAATCAATGGCCTCGTTCAGGCCCAGTACCGCAAAACCATCGGCTGCATTTAGGCCGCGTGCTACATTGATTAAACCATGTCCATAGCCATTGGCCTTAACCACCGCCATGACTTTTGAATGAGGGGCGTGCTTTTTTACAACCGCTAAATTATGTTGCAATGCACTTTGTGAAATAGTCGCTAAAATTGGACGCATGACTAAAACCTAATAATCATCTGACACATGCCCACTACCCGCAAAGTTTTCAAAACGCGTATGTTGCCCCAAGAATGTCAACCTAATCCGACCAATAGGACCGTTACGTTGCTTGGCAATAATAATCTCTGCTGTGCCCTTATCTGCACTATCAGGGTTATAGACTTCATCACGATAGATAAATAAAATCACGTCCGCATCTTGCTCAATCGCGCCAGATTCGCGTAAGTCACTCATGACAGGGCGTTTGTCTGGACGTTGTTCTACACTACGATTGAGTTGGGAGAGTGCAACTACGGGACAATCAAGCTCTTTGGCAAGCGCCTTAAGAGAACGTGAAATTTCTGAAATTTCAGTCGCGCGGTTTTCGCCTTGCCGCCCTGCAGGTGCGGCCATCAATTGCAAGTAATCGACCACAATCAAACCCAGCTTACCTGTTTGGCGATGCAATCGTCGCGCTCTTGCACGTACATCAAAGCTGCTCAAACCCGCACCCTCGTCAATGAAAATAGGCGCTTCGTTGAGCTTGCCCAGCGCAGTCGTCAGCTTTTCCCAATCTTCATCTTCCAGCTTACCCGTACGCATGCGATGCTGATCTAGGCGCCCTACTGAGCCGATCATCCGCATAGCAAGCTGCGTTGATGCCATTTCCATCGAAAATACGGCCACAGGCAGCCCGGTATCCAGCGCCACATTTTCGGCCATGTTGAGTGAGAACGCCGTTTTACCCATAGAAGGCCGCCCTGCGACGATGATTAAATCACCACCCTGCATGCCAGAGGTCATTGAATCAAGATCAGTAAAGCCTGTGGGCACGCCGGTGACGTCAGACGGATTGTCACGTGAAAATAATTGATCAATACGGTCCGCCACTTGTGGCAACAACACTTTAATATCCACAAAACCCTGAGAGCTACGTTTACCGCCTTCTGCAATCTGGAATATTTTAGCTTCGGCTTCATCTAACAACTGCTGCGCATCGCGGCCATTCGGTGCATAAGCGCTCTCAGCAATGCCCGAACCCACTACCACCAATTGACGCATCACATAACGCTCATGCACAATCTCTGCATAACGACGTATATTTGCCGCCGTGGGCGTGTTTTGTGCCAAGGTGCCCAAATAGGCAATGCCGCCTATACCTGAAAGTTCAGCAGAATTTTCTAACGATTCTGCCACCGTCACAATATCGGCAGGTTTGTTATGCTCAATCAGTTTAGCAATATGCTGAAAGATAAGCTTATGGTCATAACGATAAAAATCTTGTGCGCTTAGAATATCCGCCACTTTATCAAGAGCTTCATTTTCAAGCAGCAAGCCGCCGATGACGGATTGCTCCGCTTCTACCGAGTGGGGGGGGATTTTAAGTGCATCTAATTGTTCATCAGCCATGGATGTAATTATACCTATGATAAAGTTAAGCCAAATAAAAAAGGCTACCGAAGTAGCCTTTTTTATTTTTTGTTACACAAAATAAAAATATCTAAGCAACAACTTATTGCGACAATATTTTATATTTTTATGCTTCAGCAGATACTGAAACTGTAATATCCACTACAACATCATGGTGCAATGCCACTGAAACCGCATGGTCACCAATCGTTTTTAACGGACCGTTTGGTAAGCGAATCAATGCTTTAGCCACATCATGACCTTGTGCCACTAATGCATCAGCAATGTCACCATTAGTCACAGAACCAAATAAGCGACCATCAACACCGGCTTTTTGTGAAACTGACACAACAAAACCAGCTAATTTTTCACCACGTGCTTGCGCAGCAGCTAAAATAGCTGCTTGCTGTTTTTCTAACTCAGCACGGCGTGCTGCAAATTCAGCTTTATTCGCCTCAGTTGCGCGTTTAGCTTTACCTTGTGGAATCAAAAAGTTACGGCCGAAACCATCTTTAACTTTAACCACATCACCCAAACCGCCAAGATTACCAACTTTTTCTAATAAAATTACTTGCATAGTTTTCTCCTTAGCCTGAATGTTTGTCAGTGTATGGTAACAATGCCAAGAAACGTGCGCGTTTAACCGCAGATGTTAATTGACGTTGATAACGTGCTTTTGTGCCCGTCATACGTGCTGGGATAATTTTTGCATTTTCTGAAATAAAGTCTTTCAGTAAATCCACATCTTTGTAGTCAACTTCTTTGATGCCTTCTGCTGAAAAACGGCAGTAACGGCGGCGTTTATACATATCTCTTGCCATCTTAAACTCCTAAATATTCTCTATATGGTTAATGTGCATCACCAATTGGGTGCTTTTAAGGCTGCGCTTGGCTAAAAAACCAGTCGCTCGAATGTGTGCGCCTAATTTCAGGCCCTTCAATGCCAAGTCGCCTAAAACAACCGCATTCACTTCACACTCCACCTTACGCTTCATGCCAGCTTCTATTTGCTCTGAAACATGACGCAAACCAACACTTAACAACGGTATGCCCGCTGGGGTATAGCGAAGCGGCTCTATCAGCACGACTTCAGCTTGCAACTCCAGCTTATTCACTTGGTTTTAATTTAAAACTTAAGCTGCTGCAACCTCTGCGGGGGCAGCAGCTGGTGCCGCTACTGGCGCAGGTGCTGCATCTCTGCTCAACACTGATTTAGATTTTTCTTCTTTCATCATTGGTGATGGTGCAGTCACAGCAGTTTTTGTAGCCATCGTTAAATGACGCAATACCGCATCATTAAACTTAAAGCCATGCTCTAATTCTTCTAACACAGCTTGGCTACACTCAATGTTCATTAACACATAATGTGCTTTGTGGATTTTTTGGATTGGATAAGCCAGTTGACGACGACCCCAGTCTTCTAAACGGTGAATTGCACCGCCGTCACTAGTTACAAGCGCACGGTAACGCTCAATCATCGCAGGCACTTGCTCGCTTTGGTCCGGATGGACGATAAATACTACTTCATAATGTCTCATTGACACTCCTTTTGGATTAAAGCCACCCACTCAATGTATTCAGTAAAAATACATACTTAATATATTGTGGTGTGACAAGGTAAAAAAACTTACTTGATAACGCTACCAAGCAAGCGCGCGATTATAGACAAAAGCACGCTTACAATCAACTAAAATCACACATCCGTCGTAACCCCCTCTCGGCGCATTACGCCATCACGCTTAATCTTACCTCTCAGCGGTTTAGATTAGCGAGGAACCTTTCACACTTTGCTTGCCAGTTTACCGGCTTAGTCAAATTGGGGAAGCCAAATACTGGCTTAAAGTCTCACTAATGTACCCTATGGACTATTGGCTATTTTGCTGTGTCTTCCATTTTATGCATTTTATGATCTTGCATTTTGCAATTTTTAGCCATTTCATCTTTACGCGCCTTTTGCTCGGCTTGGTCAATGTTGCCATCATTATTGGCATCCATCTTTGTAAACATTTCATCAGCCATTTTTTGGTGTGCCTCTGTAAACTCATCACGGCTAATCGTGCCGTCTTTGTTAGCATCAGCCTGCATACCATGTTTATGCTCGCAACGCTTTCCATCCGCGCCATGATGATCAGCATAAGTCATTTGAGAAAAGCCTAATGCTAACGCTGCCATTGCTACAATTTGAATACTTTTCATTGGAACTCCCAACCTTAAAAATAAAAAAAGTTTACTACTTTACACACAACATAGACACACGTTTTGTGTTGGCGTTCATATTAAAAAGCGTGCATCGTTTGAATTTGGCACATGATACGCCCCATTAAGCTTAAACAAGGTCTGGCATTTCCGCCCCGTAAAACCTGATTCTGAGCTTTTTAAGTTGATCTCTAAAATCAGCCGCTTTTTCAAACTCCAGGTTTTTAGCGGCATCGTGCATGGCTTTTTCTATACGCTTCATTTCTTTGGCGATTTGTTTTTCACTTAAAGATTCAAAATTGGCTTGTTCTTTTAGTGCTTTATGCTCGCGTTGCAGTTCATCTTTATCGTAAACGCCATCAATCATGTCTTTAATGCGTTTAGTGATGCCTTTAGGCGTAATGCCATTTGCGGCGTTAAACGCCATTTGTACCCCACGCCTGCGCTCGGTCTCATCCATGGCGGCTTTCATGCTGCGCGTGATTTTATTGGCGTAAAAAATCACTTTGCCATTCAGGTTACGTGCGGCGCGGCCAGAGGTTTGAATCAAACTACGTTCAGAACGTAAAAAGCCCTCTTTGTCGGCATCTAATATCGCCACCAGTGACACTTCCGGAATATCCAACCCTTCGCGCAATAAGTTAATGCCGACCAAAACGTTAAACTCACCTAAACGTAAATCTCGAATAATTTCCACACGCTCGACGGTATCGATATCACTATGCAAATAACGTGCTTTAACGCCATGCTCAGTTAAGTAATCGGTTAGGTCTTCTGCCATGCGTTTGGTTAAAGTGGTGGCTAATACACGCTCGCCAATATCCACGCGCTTTTTAATCTCGCCTAACAAATCATCTACTTGCGTATCTGCAGGCTTTACAATAATCTCAGGGTCAATCAAGCCCGTGGGGCGCGCGATCATTTCAACCACTTGTTGCTGATGTGTTTTTTCGTACTCCGCAGGCGTAGCCGACACAAACACACATTGACGCATAATATGTTCGAATTCTTCAAATTTCAGTGGTCGATTATCCAATGCTGAAGGCAGACGCCAGCCGTAATCTACCAGGTTTTCTTTACGTGACCGATCACCTTTATACATGCCGCCCACTTGCGGCACGGTGACGTGGCTTTCATCAATAATCATCAGCGCATTATCGGGTAAGTAATCAATCAGCGTGGGCGGCGGATCACCCGGGTTGCGCCCTGATAAATGACGTGAGTAGTTTTCAATGCCTTTGCAAAAGCCAATTTCGTTGAGCATTTCGAGATCAAAACGTGTGCGTTGCTCAATACGCGCGGCTTCTACCAGCTTGCCGGTTTTAATGTAAAAATCCACACGATCCTTAAGCTCGTGTTTGATTTTTTCCATGGCTCTAATGGTGGTTTCACGCGGCGTGACATAGTGGCTTGACGGATAAACCGTGTAGCGTGGGATTTTATTAAAAATCTGCCCAGTGAGTGGGTCAAATAACGTAATAGATTCAATTTCATCATCAAACATCGAGATGCGCACTGCGGTTTCATTATTTTCAGCGGGAAACACATCAATCACATCACCGCGCACTCTAAACGCCCCGCGTGAAAAATCAAAATCGTTGCGGTCATATTGCATCCCGACTAAACGCGTAATCATGTCGCGCTGTTCAATTTTATCGCCCTGCTGCACGTGCAGCACCATGCCATGGTAATCACTCGGGTCGCCGATACCATAAATGGCAGAAACAGTAGCCACAATAATACTGTCTTCGCGCTCTAACAATGCCTTGGTAGCTGAAAGCCGCATCTGCTCAATATGCTCATTGATGCTGGAATCTTTTTCAATAAACAAATCACGCGAGGGCACATAAGCTTCGGGCTGATAGTAATCATAATAACTCACGAAATACTCTACCGAATTATTAGGGAAAAATTCCCTGAACTCACTGTACAACTGCGCGGCCAACGTTTTGTTAGGTGCCATCACAATGGCTGGACGACCAGTACGCGCAATGACATTAGCCATGGTGTAAGTTTTACCAGAGCCAGTCACACCAAGCAAAGTTTGAAATTTCAAACCGTCGTTAATCCCTTGCGTCAGCTTATCGATCGCTTGCGGCTGGTCTCCCGCTGGTGGAAAGGGCTGGTGTAACTGATACTTACTATTTGGAAAAGTGACGAACACGTTGTGCTTTTTTATAAATTAACGTTAAATTTTAACAGCTTATTGGCGTTATATCGCGAACTAATCTTAATGTTGAAAATTAGAAATGTTTAATCACTAGAACTTTGCCGTTGGTTCATAGTCATTGAATAAACGTCACGTTAACTATTAAATATAGCCTTGCATGGTGCTGTTTTTAAAGGCGATACTTGATAAAAAATAATTGCTAACCTTTGGAGATCACGATGCGTGGATTCATTTTACTCGCAGTATTATTGAGCTATATCCAGCCAGCCTTAGCCCTAGACCAAGCAAAGATACTAAAATCTTTACAGTCGGTAGTGATGATAAGGGGTTACAACGCTAATGGTGGTCTTGCGTATGGCTCAGGCGTGGTGGTAGCCGAAAATAAAGTCATTACCAACTGCCATATATTCCGCAGCACCAAAGAACCATGGGTGTCACGCGGTGAAGATTCTTATGAAATTACTTCGGTACAAGCAGATAGATGGCATGACTTATGTTTAGTTTCTACTTATAACCTACCGTTTAAACCTGCGCCTATCGGTCGGGGAAATAATATCAAACGCGGACAAGAAGTGCTCGCCATCGGCCATTCTAATGGCGTGCCCGCCCCGCTAACCTCGGCTGGCCTGGTGAAATCCACTTACGAATTTGAAGGCGGCAAAGTCATTAGAAGTAGCGCTAAATTTTTAATGGGTGCCAGTGGCAGCGGTATTTTTGATCTTGAAGGCAATTTACTTGGCATCAATACCTTTAAAACGCCTGGTCGTCCGGCTTACTTTTATTCACTGCCCATCGAGTGGCTTGCCAACTTGGAAAAATTACCTGTTGAAACCAAGTTTCCTATTATGGGCAAAGCATTTTGGGAAGAAGAAGACAATAACAAGCCTTTCTTTATGCAAGTGGCGATTCCAGAGTTAGGTAAAGACTGGCCAAAACTCGCTCAAGTGGCACAGAGCTGGATAATGATAGACCCGAAAAATACTGAAGCTTGGTATGGACTGGGTGTTGCTAATGAAAATCTACGTCAATTAGATGAAGCTAAAAAGGCTTACAAGCAATCCATTGCGGTTGATGCCAGCAACACAGACGCACTATTTAGGCTAGGTGCAATTGCACAGTCACAAGGTGACAAAGAAGGTTTAGATAACGCCAACATAGCAATCGCTAAGGTTGATCAAGCACTGGCAATAGAATTTAACAAAATGCTAGATTGCAACTTCGAATGCTAGATTAAACCCTCAGCAACACTCAAAAAGCCTCATATTGTACTTGAGGCTTTTTTATTCATTGAATAGTATTGAGTTATTCCTAATGGACATGTTTATGCGTAAAATGGCGTTTATTCAACCATTTACCTACAAATTGTTTTAAGGAACAGATTTTGTCACACTCCGTATTGTCACAGCGCGTTTTATCCATTAAAGAATCTCCCACGCTTGCGATTACCGCAAAAGCTGGTAAATATAAAGCGGAAGGTCGCGACATTATCGGTCTAGCCGCGGGTGAGCCAGATTTTGATACGCCTCAGCACATTAAAGATGCGGCGAAGGCTGCCATTGATGCGGGGTTTACAAAATACACGCCAGTTGCTGGCATACCAGGTCTTAAAAAAGCCATTGTTACAAAATTCAAAAATGAAAATGGCTTTGACTACGCGCTCAATGAAGTGATTGTAGGCGTGGGTGGCAAGCAAACCATATTTAACCTATGCCTGGCGGTGCTTAATAAAGGTGATGAAGTCATCATCCCCGCACCTTATTGGGTATCTTACGCAGACATTGCGCTGGTAGCCGAAGCTACACCGGTGATTGTGCAATGCGGCATTGAGCAAGGCTTTAAGCTCTTGCCAGCACAGTTAGAAGCGGCCATTACACCTAACACTAAAATCTTTATGATCAACTCGCCATCTAACCCAACAGGTGCGGTGTACAGTTTGGCTGAGTTGCAAGCCTTGGGCGAAGTGTTACTTAAGCATCCACATGTATTGGTCGCCACAGATGACATGTACGAACACGTGAATTTAACGGGTGATAAGTTCTACAACATACTTAACGCTACACCTGCGCTTAAAGATCGTTGCATTGTGCTCAACGGTGTTTCTAAAGCATATTCAATGACCGGTTGGCGCATTGGCTATGCTGCAGGCCCTGCTTACATTATTAAAGCCATGGAGATTTTGCAATCACAATCTACCAGCAACGCCACCTCAATTTCGCAAGTGGCAGCACAAGCCGCATTAGAAGGCTCTCAAGATTGCATCACACCCATGGTAACGGCATTTAAAGAACGCCACACCTATGTGGTTAACCGCTTTAACGCCATGCCAGGTTTAAGTTGCTTAATGGCGGGCGGTGCATTTTATGCATTCCCTGATGCACGTGGTGCAATTGATAAACTATTCAAAACTGGCAAAATTAAAGCAGCCACGGATATGGCTTTAGCTGAATACTTGCTTGAAGAATTTGATGTAGCGGTAGTACCAGGTTCAGCATTTGGTGCTGAAGGGTACTTCCGCATTTCATTTGCTACATCAATGGATAATCTTAAAAACGCGCTAGACCGTATTGAGCGAGCGCTTAAATAAAAGCATTAGTTAAATAATTTAAAATTATTTGAGACCTTTAATCGCCATTTCACCTAAGCCGTTCCCTGAGCCTGTCGAAGGGATAAGTCTAGTAAAGTCATTTGCGCCTAACCCTTCGCCCTTCAACAGGCTCAGGGAACGGCTTAGGTGGGAATGGTGAAAGTTTGACTTTAAGGTCTAAATGCAAAGATCTCAAATTATTTAAAACTTCACTAGTCTATTTCAACGACTTATTTACTTTGAAATAAGCCTTTTAATTTATCCACCGCCCCGCCCGCTTTAATGCCTAAGCTAGTACCGACCCCTGGCCCTAAAATGGCAGTACCTGCAATGGCACCAGCCATCGCCGCTTTTGAAGGTAATACCACGGGGTTACTCACAGTGCCCGATACTTCAAGTGGAATAGCAACCAAGCTCACGCTATGCTTCAGCTCAACCTCTGCAATCCCGTCTAATTCTTTATTTGGTTTTATTTTAACCTGCCCGGTTGCTGCCAATAACCCAGAGCTTATTTTAAGATCACGCAGGTTGTGTTGCTTACCCCGCATACTAAACAGACCTGAAAACTCATTAAACTCAGTTTCACCGCCACCAGTATTTTGCTTCACTAGCAAGCTTGCTATCTTTACTAAATCTAGTCCATGCAATACGCCGTTATTTACGCTAAATTTAAAATCTGCCTGCATGTTATCTGCCAGCGCAGCAGCCTCTTTTGCACTGCTAGAAAAATTACCATGACTAAATAAACTACCACTCAAATAAACGGCCTTACTCACCATGCTGCTGGGTTCTTTAACTGATAAATTGTGTACCTTTAATTTACCATTTGCACGCCAATTTTTTTCCCAAGACACCACTACATCACCCGTTAATTTACCCTTATAAAGATCAACATTGATGTTAGGAATCTCTAATCGGTTACCCTTTACCTGCATTTCAATTTGAGCTTTATCAATCAATAAAGGCAACCCTATCGGCAATATCCATTTATCCGCCTGCACTGATATCAAATAATCACTACCTTTAGGCGTTACATCAGCTTTCAGCGCGCCATCAGCCGATTCTAATTTTGCTGATGCCAATACATTGGTATTTGTAAAATTGGCCTCTAAATTAACAGGGGGTAACTTCATCTCAGGCCAATCGAGCTGCAACTCCTTAACCGTGACATGGCGAATATTGATAATAGCAGCATCACTACCAGCATCTGACGGCTTGCTAGATAAAGCAGATGCAAACGTTAAAGCCGCTTGCTTGACAATAGGCTTGCTCACTTTCAAATCAATGACTCTAACCGCAGAAAACAAAGTGCTTAAGCTTGGAATCACCACAATCTGCGCTACTTTAATTTCTTGAAGTTTACCTACTGTAATATCATCTGCCACCACTCGCGGGCTAGGCAGCAATAACCAATGTCCAGAAGCAATCGTCACGGGTACGCCAAGTTTTTCACTTGCAATATCTTCAACTTTATTTAGATAAGATTGCGTAGGAATTAAAAAAGGTAAGATAATCAATAAGCTAATTACAGCAGATAACCAAATTGATATTTTTTTAATTTTTTTCATCAAAATAATCCTAAATAATGCTGAGTAGTGATTGACCGAATGCCGCTTAGCCAGTATTATAGCGCCTTCACCAATTCCTCGATAGCTCAGTTGGTAGAGCAACGGACTGTTAATCCGTGTGTCCCTGGTTCGAGCCCAGG
>MHBU01000028.1:22602-26345 GCA_001803395.1 Methylotenera sp. RIFCSPLOWO2_02_FULL_45_14
TAGAGCAACGGACTGTTAATCCGTGTGTCCCTGGTTCGAGCCCAGGTCGAGGAGCCAGAATTTAAAAGGCTGACGCTTAGGCGTTGGCCTTTTTCATTTCTGAACCGTGACAGAAACGTGACAAACTCACCACGTTACTGCCATCTCGACTGAGTTCAATCCTGGAAGCAGCAAACGCCAGATTCTCAGTTGCAAATTTTGCATAGCGATCTACCATCGATCTAGTTTTCCAGCCGCCCAAGTCCTTGAGTTCATCGCAGCTGGTGCCGGCCTGACGATGCCAGGAAGCCCAGGTGTGTCTCAAGTCATGGAAACGTGAGCTGTTTCAAAAGTAACATATGAGTCAACCCTAATTAAGTCGAATCGAAGTCATTAGCTAATCACCCAAGAGCTCAGCAACAGGAAGCAAGTGTTCAATATGCACACACGCTACTTTGATGATAACGATAATGGGTATGCCAAGCAGCATACCCCATACACCCCAAAGCCATGTAAAAAACAATAGAGAGATAAATACCGCGGCCGAGTTCATCTTGGCGATGCGCCCCGTCATCCATGTCGTGACGAAAATGCCGATTACAGTAGCAATTAACATGGACACGCCAGCTACTAATAGTGCCATTACTAACGAATCAAATTGCATATATGCGGCCACGCCAGTTACCGCTGCTGTTGCCACAGGGCCGAAGTAAGGCACAATATGAAGAAAACCTCCAGCTACAGCCCATGCGCCTGCATTCTCTAGACCAAGTATGCGAAATGCGACCCACATCAACAGCCCCACAATGACGTTGGTAATTAGCAACATGAACATGTATCGCTGAATTGAGTTGTTAATGTCTTCAAGTATATGTACGGTTATTTTTCTTCGTGACAGCGAAGGCCCGGTAAGTTTCACCAACTTACGCTTGAACGTATCCCCAGAGATCAGTAGGAAGTAAACGAGAAAGGCAATTGTTATTGCTTCACCAATAATTCCAAAAGCTCCCAATGATCCGCGCCACAGGAAGTCACCCATCTTGAATTTCTGCTCATCGATAACAACGTGCATGGTACGATTTTTTTTGGTTGTGACCGTATTTTCAACTGAGTGTGTCGCTGACTCAACCTGACTTGCAGCAATCTGTACTTTTTGGATATTAGTGAGAGGTTGGCCTCTCTTGGTAGCAAATGCTGATGTAAGCTTGGAGGAGACTTCAGGTAGTTTTGAGATAATAGACTGCACTTGACCACTTAAGGTAAAAGCTGCAAAAGTGATGCTACAAATCAGCGCCAATATAACGATACTGGAACCGATAATGCGTGGAATTTTGATATATTCCAACCACTTGACTAATGGGTTGAGTGTATAGGATAGCAATATCCCGAGCAACATGGTGATGACGAAATTTTGTGCCCAGTCTAAGGCAAATATAACTGCAATAGTTGTTATAACAACCAATGCCACATTTTTGACTTGTATTGATTCGTTTGCTTGGAGCACAAAGGCGTCTGTTTGTAATTTGTCACCTAACTCTGTGTTGGATTCAGTATTCACATCATGCTCCCAGTATTATTGATACTAGCAGTAGGGAATTATTGGCTAGATTTAGAATTGGAAAACTTAAAAATTGGTATTGTTAGATTAATTATACAGGCAAATGCATAATGTCTTTTTTATGGGAAAAAGTCTTACTAATCAATGCTCACTTCACAGCAAGTGGTAATCACCCGTTATGTTAAACATATAATTCTGACCAGCATAAGCGAGCCTTAGCGATTAAATATATGTTTAAAATCAATAAGCTATATAAAATTAAAGTTGGTAAAGTCTGAAAACCTGTCGTTCGAAGCTGTTGGCAAATGACTTAATGTGACTGGGAGCACTCATTCTTCTATATGAATTGCTTGCCATAAAGCTGCCATTGGCTCAAAAAAGCTGTACTGCTATGTTGTTGTCATTCGAAAAATGCTCAACGTGACAATTCTGGCGAGTGTCAGCGAGCGCTAGCGATTGAGGGTGAGAATATGTCATTAAATATCAATAGGTTATATCAACTGTTAATATTTTATTTTTCCAATAAAATCAGTTAGTTACTCCAAGAACATGACAATGACAGCTTCCTTCATCTCATCCACTCAATCCAGATATAATTAGCTCATACTTGTATAAGAAACTACCCTATTACGGCCTTCCTGCTTAGCTCGGTAAAGTGCTTGGTCTGCAGCGGCAACTAAAGATGTGAATTCCAAGCCAATAGAAGTTGAATCTGCCACACCGATGCTAACGGTAATATTTATGGATTCTTCTCCAGCATTCAAAGTGGATTGCGCATAGGTTTGGCGCAAACGTTCAGCTAACTCCCATGCTTCACGCTCAGTTGTAGAGGGTAAAAGAATACAAAATTCCTCTCCCCCATAACGGGCAAAATAATCATCGGTACGAACCGACGTATGCGCAATATCAGCCAAACAACGAAGCACATTATCTCCCACCGGATGACCATAGCGGTCGTTAATTGATTTGAAATGATCAATATCAATCATCATGACGGCCAGTATTTCTCCTGTACGTGTACAACGCGCCTTCAGGCGGGTTGCTTCTTCTTCAAGACAGCGTCTGTTAAGCGCGCCAGTCAATGCATCACGTGAGGCGATATTCTGTAAGTCTGTAATGAGTCGATAGTTCAGCATCAGTAAAAAACCAAAAGTCACGCAAAGCTGAATCATGCAGGCAATGAAAAATGATAATGGGTTCAGCGGTGTATTTACATAGATACCATAACTTTCTGGTAACGATCGCCATATAACGACGCCTCTCACTAGCATTACCACAACAAGTACAACAAAGGATACTCCTGTAAACCAGTATGCCGTTCTTAACGGAGGCTCAATGTTGATGAGAAGCGCACGCGCGCAGGCAGCATAGATAACGCAAAATAAGAAGGAATTTGCTATGGCGCGGGCGCTAATATCAGGATGAAGAACACCGAACCAAAGATTCTGGAATAAAGCCACGCAGACAACCAGCAATACTATGCGCCAATCGCTACGCTCTTCTTTAAACGCCTGGATGCCGGTAAATTGCAAGCCTATTCCAGCCGCAATCAACATTGCACCAAGGACGATAGCCCAGTTATGCCCTGGTGTCGGAGATGTATAGAAATACGCTAAGCTAAGTCCGAGGCTTATGCACAAATTTGCAACAGCCCATTGCCGTACTCCGCGGATACTCCCGACATGCAACCCCGCCAACTCAAGGAGCCCGAAAAACATAAAGGTCAGCATGGAAAACATCACCATGATTGTACGAGTATCCAGATCCACGTATTTCCTATATATAATTTAGAGGAATTATGCCTGATTTGTCGCACTTTGACGGGTATTTAATGCGATCTCAATGTTGCATTCTGGCGGATGGTTGTCATTCAAGAAATATATACGTGACAATTCTGACGAATGTCAGCGAGCGATAGCGATTAAGGGAGAGTATATATCATTAAAAAAATAGGTTACATCAACAGTTAACATGTTTCTATTCAAATAGAATCAGTTAGTTACATCGCCAGCGTAACAATGACAGCTTTCGAAGTGGTAATTTAACCTTATCCTTAATTCTGTCAAATTTGGAAATTAGCATTACTTTGGCATTTTAATTGCGGTAAGATTCTGGAGACTTACGCATTTACTAAATCAGACCTTGCTTGTTGGCGCGCGTTTAAAACTGACCAGCTGCGCGTGTTGAATTTTGACCAGGCGTTTAT
>MHBU01000029.1 GCA_001803395.1 Methylotenera sp. RIFCSPLOWO2_02_FULL_45_14
CTGATCCAGCACCACCAGTTTACAGGTCTGCGCATCTACGCCTGTCGTCATTAACTTTGAGGTGGTTGCGATGACGGGATAGCGCTCTTCTGGGTTGATGAAGTTATCCAGTTCAGCTTTACCTTCGATTTCATCACCAGTAATGCGCATCACGTACTTGCGGCTTTCTTTGACACGCTCTGGATTTAGGTTTACCAATGCCTGCCGCATGCGCTCGGCATGGTCGATGTCATCACAAAATACAATGGTCTTGGCGTAGGGGTCTGTTGCTACTAAGAATTCAGTGATTTTTTGCGCCACTAATTCCGTACGCTTCTCTAAAATCAGCGTTCTATCCATATCAATCTGGTTGTACACACGGTCTTCAATTAACTGACCGGTTTTATCGACCTGACCTTTGCTGGGCCGCCAGCCTTGAATGTCTTTGTCAATGTCGATACGTACGACTTTGTAAGGTGCTAAAAAACCATCTTCAATGCCTTGCTTCAAGGTGTAGCTATACACAGGATCACCAAAGTAATAGATACTCGATACATCTTTGGTTTCTTTAGGTGTGGCGGTTAAGCCGACATGCGTAGCTGAAGTAAAGTATTCCAGAATCTCTCGCCATGCGGAGTCTTCCGCTGCGCTGCCACGGTGGCATTCATCGATCACAATCAAATCAAAGAAATCTGGTGTGAATTGCTTATAGATATTTTGCTCTTCTTCACTACCAGTAACAGCCTGATACAAGGACAGGTAAATCTCGTAACTCTTATCGATCTGGCGCTTGCTGATTTTAGTCATCGCTGCACCAAAGGGTTTGAAGTCGTTATTCTTAGTTTGATCTACTAAAATGTTGCGGTCGGCTAGAAATAGGATACGTTTCTTAGTGCCAGACTTCCATAAGCGCCAGATGATTTGGAACGCAGTGTAGGTCTTGCCAGTGCCAGTGGCCATCACCAACAGAATACGCTGCTGACCTTTTGCTACAGCTTCCACAGTGTTGTTGATGGCATTGGCTTGATAGTACCGTGGTGCGCGATTGGTGCCGTCATCGTAGTATGGCATTTCTACAGTGTGGCGTGCTTCAGTTGTTTCCAACCCTTTCCATTGGCAATAACGCTGCCAGAGCTCTGCTGGCGATGGAAATGCCTCTAAAGCCAATGCTTGCTCGGTTATTGCGGCTAGTCCAGTGCGGTCATGCAGTAGAAAGCCATCGCCGTTGGAGCTGAACACAAACGGTACGGCTAGGGTTTCGGCGTAGTGCAGTGCTTGCTGCATGCCAGCGCCTACGCTATGACTATTGTCTTTGGCTTCGATTACTGCCAGTGGGATATTAGATTTGTAGTACAGGATGTAATCAGCGCGTTTTTGTTCTCCGCGGGCATGTAGTTTGCCGCGCACAATAATGCGCCCTTTGGTAAAGCCGACTTCTTCGCGAATTTGCGTATGCAAATCCCAGCCAGCGGCAATAACAGCAGGCGTAATGTATTTAGAGCAAATGTCGCGCTCGGATAGCTTTTTTTTCTCCACGCAGATCCTCCATTATTATTTTTAATCAGAGTATAACTTGATTGCAATGCTAGATGCATAATTCAAAGTGAGGAGCCAAGCTTTATGAAGCTTAACTTCATTGGGCCTGATGTTAGGTGCCTTTTTAGGCACCTAATCTTGGTTGAAAAATACTCGCGAATACTTATCAAGCCAAGTTCCAGTCACTCCGTTTGACTCGTCAACATGAACACAATCTCTGTACATGACAATCATCTTTTCTCCTCAGAGCATTCTCTTCCCATAGCCGCCACATTCCATACAAGCTTGCCTAACCCATCAAAACGATGTGGCTACAAGTAGTCATCTGAGTCTTTCCGCAGAGGCATAACGTGATGCTGATCAGCGTCCGGGCGAGAGCTGCTGCTGATTGGCTGGGTGGGCTCCAGTATAATTCGCCACGCGTTGAGTTTGCGCTCAAACGACATAGAGGCGTTTGCCGGGCTCGTGGAAGGTAGTCGCAAGTAGCTGATAGCACCATTATCGATGTTTCGTAGCACGTGCTGCTTGAAACATGCCTCCGCTTTTGCGCCGTTGAAGAATACATGCTTAATCTTCTTATGCGTGCGGAAAAACGTCCGGAAGTCGTTGGCAATCTGCGTATCACGCTCAATCATCGCGTCTGAACTTCCTTCTCGCGTACATGACTGGAGCACATCCCAGACTGCAATTCGGGCTGATTTTAGCGCTTGAACTCTCATCTCATACGGAGCGGCACGATCAAACTGAAGAAGTTCAGAGACGATGCGCCAAAAAGCATTTTGTGCATGTGCATAGTACTGGCCGGCTGCCAGCGATGCCCGTCCTGGCATCGAACCAAGGATGAGTATTTCAGCGTTTTTATCCACAATTGGTTCGAAACTATGAACACACGCCATGCTCATGGGACCCAGCGAAGCTGTATAAAAAGTATCATACAGGCATCTTGCCTGTGTAACGCAGACGGGTCAATATGACACATCGAAATTGCGATTGTTAAGCCAAGGCACGTTATAAATACATAGACACCAGCCCTCGATTTCTGGCCGTTGACCTGCAAAGGCTACGCTTTCCCGGCAGCTTAAAGAATATGGAGTCAGGCACGATTCGTGCTGCCAGAATGTCAAACAGCGTTCAATTGTTTTCGCTCTTTTCTTTGATAGACGCAGAAGGTTCGCTATGTTGCCTAGCGCACAGACTTGACTAGCTATCAAGCATATTGTTCAACACGGTTCATTTGTATATTATTTATAGGAAATCACCATGAAAAACAACACGCACTTTAAATTGACTCTGCTCGCTGCCGGATTGGTTGCAAGCTCAGGCAGTACGCTAGCCTTTGCATTGGATAATGTGAATGGTGCAGATCAATCTGCTTATATCACCTCATTCAAAGCCTTGGATATTGACAATAGCAACAGTCTTACTAAATCAGAAGTGAAGAGTGAGGAACTTTTTGCTAAACATTTTGCTGCCGCTGATAAAAACAATGACGGCACCTTGGATCAGGAGGAATATACCAATTATAAGTCACAAGCAGAACAGAAAAATGTTAAACGCATCGCTAAAGATAGTGTAATTACCTCAAAAGTTAAAGGTAATTTGTTAAAAGATGAGGGTCTCAAAAGCCTAAAAGTAAGTGTTAAAACGCATCAAGGCGTTGTATTGTTAAGCGGATTTGTTGAAACTAAAGATCAAATCCAGCAAGCTGAAAAAATTGCAGCGGCTACTGAGGGTGTGAAATCTGTGAAAAACGGCTTGGTGCTGAAAAAAGACTAAATTTGTTTTCGTTTCATCATTCATTTTCTACATTAGGAGACATATCATGATTAAAAGAATTTTCGTACTATTGCTCACGACACTATTCTTGGCTGGCACTGCTGCGGCAGTTACTGGTTGTAATACGGTTGAGGGCGCGGGCAAAGATATTGAACAGGGTGGTAAAGCAATCAAAGACGAGGCAAGTGAGCACAAGTAATAAAGCTATGAACAATTTCAGTGACGACCATTTAAATCAACAGTAGGATCTGTCTGTGGCCGCGAAAGGTATCGTTCGTGGTCACGACCACTCCTATATAAGGAAGGTTGCGATTGTGGTTGCTAGCATCACCTAGCCTGAAAATAGTTTATAGACCTGTAAAATTAAAGCGTAACGCGAAGGAGTTATCATGAAAAAACTATTGTTAGTTTTAAGTTTGGTGGTGATTGGATTGAGCGGCTGTTATGTAAGAGGTCATGATGAAGGTTATCATAGAGACCGAGATCATCATGAAGATAATGATCAAAGAGGTCACGATGACCGTAAAGGTGACCGCGATGGAGAGCATAGTGATCGAAATAGGTAATATAGAGCGCCTTAGTTTCTGAGTAAGCCAAAGGGATTTTTAAGTATTAACTTTTGGCAACTATGTTTTAGAGTAGCAATCATTTTGAACGTACACATAAACTCCAGCCACCAGTGAAAGTAGCTGGCTCATACGGTTAAGTGTCACGCAACTCAAGAACAACGCTCAATGCTAAAGGCATAAATGCTCCGATGCACGCGGCGACCAGTACGTCAGTTGGCCAGTGCACGCCAAGCACCAGACGCGAAATGGCGACTAGAAATATCCATAACATTGCTATCGCCAATGCAAAATTGCGCGACGCTGGTCTGATTCGACTTACGCATAGAACGACGGCAGTAGCGAACGCTGCGACGGCTAGCGTGTGGCCGCTAGGAAAGCTGGAGCCCCAATATAACTCGGTATCCCATAACATCGGCCGATCTCGGCTGACTATCGTTTTAATGACGTAAATCACAATGATGCTGCTAATTGCTGAAGCTGCCACTATTAGAGCCTCTAAGCGATGCTTCGTATATAGAAGTATGATTGTTGTCAGCGCTGCGAGCGGAAATAGAAATCTTAACGACCCTGTAAGTGTCACTGCTTCAAATAGCCAGTTTAATGCGTTGGGAACGTGGCGGTGAATGAAAATCAAGAGGGCACTGTCAATTGGACCTGATTCTCCGCCGAACACATCTTCACTTACTTTAACTGCGGATGCTGCGAGGACGAGCACAAATAGAATGGTCAAACGACGTTTGTCCATTGGATCAATCCATTTAGGTTGATTGTGGCGTACATACGCACCTAGGATGAAATAAAGGCAGGCGACGATGAGCGTTAATTTCGCGATGTCTTCGATCAGTTCAAATATCATACGCGCTCCGATTAAACAGCAAAGCCGCTGTTTGATATTCCACTTAAATGGATGCCAATGGCTTTCAGTTAGATTCCAGTTCATCTGTATTCTTGGTAGGCGTGGCATCTTAAGCTAGAAGATCAAAATACAGGGTAATTTTTCTGCCGTATGTACGTTAGCGCACGTATATTCACCGTTGATACCTAATTTGGTAATCACCCGATACATTTATGCCTTTGTAATGTTTCAAACTCCATTCGGCTTAGCTGCTTATAGCTGACGCTTGTGACAAGTAAAATACTTCAATGTAATCAAACATATTTAACCTTGTTTCGTTACACAGCTGCTTATGCGCAGCAAAGCTTATAAAACTAGGTTGGAAAATATCTAAAATATACTGTAATATGCCGACCTTATTGGTTAGGCAGGGTGCTTAGCTCAGTTGGTAGAGCGTCGCCCTTACAAGGCGAATGTCAGCGGTTCGACCCCGTTAGCACCCACCAAAAAACCAGAAATGTGACTAAAATCGTATTTGTTTATCAGTACGTATGTTTTAAGGAGTGGTAGTTCAGTTGGTTAGAATACCGGCCTGTCACGCCGGGGGTCGCGGGTTCGAGTCCCGTCCACTCCGCCAGCAAGTGTAGCGTGAGCATGTAAGTGCTCACGCTACAATTCTTTTGCATGCACTATCGCTAAATCATTCCCGTATTTTTAAATAGTGCTTCGATAATGTTATCGTAGTTATTTTACTCATTAAAACTTCAATATGAACCCCGAAGATTTACAACGCTTGGTCACATTGGCGATGCCTTATGGTAAATACAAAGGGCGTCTCATTGCTGATTTGCCAGGTAACTATTTAAATTGGTTTGCCCGTGACGGGTTTCCTGCGGGTGAGCTAGGGCGATTATTGCAGTTAATGCAAGAGATCGATCATAACGGGCTATCTCCTCTGCTTGACCCGCTAAGAAACAAATCGTAAGGTAGATTTCGTTAATACAGCCAGCCAATGATATGCTTTTAGGCGTTAATGGTTAACGGCATATAAACCTAATCTTTAGCCCCCAGAAAATCTTGCTTACCAAGCTCAACGCCGTTATGGCGTAATATGTTGTAAGCCGTGGTCACGTGAAAATATACGTTCGGGTTTACCCATTTCAGTAAGTAATCTTGCCCGGTAAATTTCAAATCTATTTTGCGCACGCTAATCACTACCGCGCGCGCTTCGCTGCCTTCTAATTGTGCTGGTTTAATCGTGTCTAAAAACGCGATGGTTTTAGCAATGCGCGCTTGCAGTTCTGCAAAGGTGGTTTCGTTATCTTCATATTTTGGAATCTCGAGCCCGGCAAGGCGTGCCGCAGCGCCCTTGCTCATGTCGGTGGCGATTTGTACTTGGCGCGTGAGCGGATACATGTCGGGGAACAGCCGTGCATTAAGCAAAACCGCATGCTCTATTTTTTTGGTATTCGCATAGTCTTCACCCTTTTTTAATATGGATGATAGGTTAGTCAGCGTGCGTTTAAGTGGCGGGATGGTGGCATCAAATATCGATAATATGGTGTGTTTTCCTCAAATTCAGACAAATTTTTTGCAGCTCAATACTACCTCTAAAAATTCAGGTTGGCGCATTTTAGTGCATATAAAACTAATCTACTTATATTCTGCAATTAGCCTATGATGAAGGCGTAATAGTCATCTAAGGAGAAGCGTCATGGCAAAAGGTCAAATTAAAAGTAACAAAGAAACGAAAAAACCTAAAAAGAGTAAAGATGTCGTAGTGCCAACGTCGTTTATAACGCCAGCTAAACCGAGCATTGCGCCAAAGAAATAAGCATTAGTTATTTTTGTGCGGCACGTTAATGCCGCCTGAGAAGTGTCATCCTTCACTATCAACGAGGTGACTTTAGCGGTGAATAATGTTTTTGGCTTGCAAGAAAAATTTGCGCGCTTTAAAACCAGTGGAATACTGTTCTTTTCCATTGCTATCAGTCTTACTTTTTAAGTTTGCCATCACCTCATCGCTTGTGTTAAAACTGTCTTTATTTTTTAAATATAGACCTTTTAACCATCGAAAGTGCATCTCATGATTGACGGCTTAGTACAGCTATTGATTTGGCAGGGCTTGGGCGAGTTGGTGTCCATATTATTTTTGCCTAACATTCCAGGCCCAGTGTTGGGTTTATTATTTTTATTGGCATTTTTGCTGATAAAAGGTGAGGTAAACCAGCCGCTAGGCATGGTTGCAGATAGTTTCAGACAGCATTTGGGATTGCTTTTTGTGCCGGCCTCAGTTGGGGTGATTTTGTTTTTGCCTGATTTAAAAACCCATGCCCTGGCCGTGACAGCAGCCTTATTAATTAGTGTGGTGTTAACCATTGCCACCACCGCATTGGTATTAAAATTTTTCGCAAAGCGTTCGCATGATGAATGAGCGACTCCCTATTGCTGAAATTTGGGTTTATCTTTCTGGTAGCCCTTTATTTGCGCTTATTCTTACTTTGGCAACATATCAACTTGGTTACACTTTGTATGTCAAGGCCAACCGCAACCCCATTGTGAATCCAGTAGCTATTTCGGTATTGCTGGCTACGTTTTGCATTTACGCCATAGACATGCCCTATGAAAAATATTTTGAAGGTGCGCAGTTCGTACATTTTTTACTAGGGACGGCAACAGTGGCATTAGCCGTGCCAATTTATCGCGGTTGTAACAGCTTAAAAGGTAAGCTGATTCCCATGTCGCTGGCGTTGCTGATTGGCAGTGCAGTTTCTATTGGCAGCGCAGTGAGCATTGCCAGTGTGCTTGGTGCGGGCGATAACATTGTCGGCAGTATGTATGCAAAATCTGTCACCGCGCCGATTGCCATGGGCATTGCTGAGCGCATACATGTGTCGCCTACCCTGACTGCGGTGTTTACGGTGGCAACGGGCATGCTGGGCGCTATTTTAGCCCCTTTTATCATGAATTTTTTACGTATAGGGCCATGGTGGATACGTGGCACTGCGATTGGCGTAGGCGCACACGGTTTAGGTATTACGCGCGCCTTTAGCGTGAACGAAGAAGCTGGCACCTACGCCAGTATGGCGATGGGTTTAAATGGCGTACTGAGTGCGGTGTTGCTGCCGGTAGTGGTCAATTATTTGCGAAGTTAATTTATTCATGTTCTATATCAAGGCAATATTGTTGATCTAACGCTAACATAGGTTAATTTTTTGAGTAACTAAAGGCGTAATCATTATGGCAGTGGTACAAATTCAGATGAGTAAGCCTAATCAGGCTAAAGGTTTCGCCTTGTTTAATCTTGGCTTTCGCCCATTCTTTTTAGGCGCCAGCATTTTTGCGGTGGTTTCTATTGTGTGGTGGATGTTGATTTATTCTGCGCACAGTTTTGTGCAAATAAGCACTATTACTAACAGCCAATGGCATGCGCATGAGATGTTATATGGCTATGGCCTAGCGGTCGTTGCAGGATTCTTGCTCACAGCGGTTAAAAACTGGACCGGGGTGCAAACGCTTAATGGTAAGCCTTTAATGGGTTTATTTCTGCTGTGGTGCTTGGCGCGGGTGTTGTTTTTGTTTGGTACAAGTTTACTGTTTTGGGCGGCACTTGCAGACTTGCTTTTTGGCTTGATGCTAATTTGGGCAATCGCGAAGCCGATTGTAAGTGCAAAACAATGGCCGCAACTGGCGGTGGTGGCTAAGGTTGTATTGCTATGGGTAGGGAATGTGGTGTTTTATTTGGGTTGTTATGGCATGTTGCAGGATGGCATGGTGTACGCCATCAATGGCGCGGTGCTGTTATTTATTAGCCTTATTCTAATGATAGGGCGCCGTGTGATCCCGTTTTTTATTGAACGTGGTGTTGCTAATCTTGGCGCAGAAAATAAAGTAAATTTAAAACAATACAAGTGGCTGGATATCAGCCTATTAGTTTTATTTTTGGCGCTGTTTATCAACGAGATTTTTTTGCATGTGCCTAGCTTAACATCCTGGTTAGCATTGAGCTTATTTGCGCTTAATGGCTATCGTTTATGTAATTGGTACACGCACAGCATATGGCAAGTGCCTTTGCTGTGGAGCTTGTATTTATCCTTATGGATCATTAACCTGGGTTTTTTATGTTATGGATTACAATCGCAACTCGCCATACCTGCTATTTTGACTTTGCATCTTTTCACTATCGGCGGTGTGGGCTTAATGACCATGGGCATGATGGCACGGGTAGCGTTGGGCCATACCGGGCGAGACATTAGAAAATCTTCACCCTGGCTAAGATTCGCTTTTGCGGCAATCGCTGCAAGTGCGGTGTTTCGCATCTTCGCACCCATGCTCGCCATGCAGCATTACGCAAGCTGGGTGTTAATCTCTGCCTTATTCTGGATTATTGGGTTTACTATTTTCGTGGTGATTTATGCGCCCATATTGCTCAAGCCAAGAATAGACGGCACATTCGGCTAATTTCTCATTTAAAAATGGTTAGCCCGTTCCTGTAGCTATCCTTCAATCACAACAACCACATAAGCTTGCTAGCGTGAGCTCACCGCCTTATGGATTTGATGCCACTTCTAAACGGTGATTAAGGTTGATTTTACGTAGTCGTTTCGTTTAAGAATACACGTAAACCAAATGCCACGTTTTCAAATACAGTCATGTGGCGGAACAGCGCATAATGTGTGAAACACAAAGCCCACTTCGCGTTGGGTCGTAAGACACGTTAAGTAAAGAGATGTCTGCCGCTAATGTTAGCAGGGGTGTACTTAGCACAAGTGCAAGTAATAATTGTCTAATTTTTTAATGGTTTTTTCATTGTATTGATCCTTAATTAGTATCTAGTTCACTAAAATATTTATTTCGTTGTTAATTAAAACGCGCTCGCAGAAATCTCTACATATAAGAAATTGGAGTTGTCTCTGCGGTTAGCGTCAATTTTCTGTGAAGTGGTTTGGGTAAAATCACCACCCCAGAAGTGTGCGTAACCGATATTTGCCGCCACTTGTTTGTGGATTGGAAAGCGTAAACGTACATCAAACTCCTCGCCTATATCTTTACCGCTTTTACCATTGGCATCACGTAAGGCAGCGCCGTTCCAACGGTCTCGGTCAGAGTCTAAGCGATACCAGCTATAGCCTGCGTCAACTTTTAAACCTGGTAACCAAGATAGTTGAGGTTCGAACTCTGCACGCACTTTAGGTGCGCTGATATTTTCCATTTGGAAGTAGTCATTGTTTGACCATGGGCGCGCAAAACCAAATAGACGTTCAAATCGCTGATTTTTACCGTCGGTTTGGTTATTGTCACCACTAGCAAAGCCATAAAATGCGCTTAAGCGTGGCTTCCATGCATGGTTGAATGAATAACCAACCTCGGCGTTATAAGAGTAAGCATCATGATCAAGTTTGAATGTATTGGCGCCTGAGATACGATCCTGATTCCCCCACTGTTTTATGTAGCTGGCATCATAGTCCCAGCCAGTTTTACCAATTACGCCATAAGCACGTAAGCCTGCGGTGTGAATCTCGCGGTCAATTCTTGCAGATGCAGCAGCATCTTTGCCATTCGCGTCATAATTAACCTTGCTACCATCTTGTTTTAACAAGTAGTAATAAGGTTGTAATGTCACGTATTCAGACCAACGACGCCAATCACCAATCACGCCATAAAAATCTTGTGCATGATCAACTTCATCAAGTTGGTTTGTGAATCTTTGTACAGGTTTGAGGGCTAATAAATCAAGTTGCCAATCATTTTTACTCTGACCAATTGTGGTGCGAATGCCTTGAAAATTGTTAGTTGTATTGCGCCATTCGTTACGTGCTAATAAGCGGCGATCCGTATATTCAAATGCTTGGCGACCTGCTTTGATGCTGATAGGTCTATCGTTGCCCAAGTCGTCTTTGCCTAGCGGTGTTTCTTTGAAAAACAGCTCTAGATAAGCCTGAATAGGCTCTGCATAATTTACATCCCGCGTGTCAAACTCACGTGTAAATTGGCTATGGTTTCTACGAGCATCCTCGACTTCTAGCGTAAAGCGTAGCGGATCCAGAATGTCTTTAATGGCAACAAAGCCCCGAGTGCGAAGTAATATTGGCTCATCTATAGTATCTCTGCCTTGGCGAAAATCGTTATCGCGTGTTTCGTACCTAAAGCGGTAGTCCAAGCCAATATCCAGCCAGTTGACATTATCCAAACCAGCAACATCTTTTAGCCATGTTTTATTCAGTTGTTTCACGTAGCGTGGCGGTTCTGTTTCGCGGCCAGTACCATAGCTTTTACGTTCTACGTAATAGCCTTGTTGCGCACGTTTTGCAGCTTTCTCTGCGGCGGTAATTTCGTTTAAGCGTGAACGTACTTTTTCTTGCTGAGCTAAATTTTCATCTACAGAGTTAATCGCAACTTGCTGAGTGTTATCAGCAAGTTTAATGCCTACTTCATTTGCATGCGCAAGTCCACTGCTTAGAAATATACTGCTAAGTAGTAAATGCTTTGCCAGATTACTGCTAATTGAAATTTTCTTCTTAAATTGCATGTTGTTTCCTTTATCTCGATACTGAATAGGACTGCTTATTGGATGTTCAGTACAAGGCCTATTTAATTATTTTTTAGTCGCTTCACCGTTGATTGTATTCAGTGTAGTAGCTGTTTTGTCTTTTTGTAAGTCCAGTTGATGGTGGGTAAAACATTGTTTTTCTCGTTTTTCAATTTGAGTCACACGACCTTCATGCGCGATGATTTCAACCGAACCAAACCCAGTGCCATGCTTCAAGTCGTCTACAGTACGTAGAATCTCTTGTGCAACATTTTGTGTGTTTGGGTTGTTTGGCATATGTTGTGTAAATGCTTAATGAGTAAGAAAGTACGCACTATAATTAAATTAGTTAATAATTAAAAATAATTGTTTTATATAAATTTATAATTAAAAAGAATATAAGAGCATAATTTACATAAAAAGCACTAAAAGCAAACTTTATTGTCTGTAGTGTTTCCAATTCATTGAATTGATTGGTATAATGCGGATGAATTTTCTGATGGGCTTTGTGCCCATTTTTTGTTTCTGCAATCTGCGCATAAATACTAATGTCCAGGTTGTGCAGTGAGAGTAAAAGGTGGAGTTTATGCAAGATTTGCAAACGTTGATAGAAAAGTCAGTGAGCCAATTAGGCTATGAGCTTGTAGATCTAGAGGTTTCTAATCGTGGCAAATTGTTGCGTGTGTTTATTGATAAGCAAAGCCCTGTAGATGTAAAAGATAGCGTTACTATCGATGATTGCGTGCTGGTGAGTAATCAGCTGGGTAATTTGCTGACAGTGGAGCATGAAATTGATTATGATCGCATGGAGGTTTCTTCACCTGGTATGGACCGCGTGTTGAAAAAAGAAGCGGATTTTTTACGTTTTGCAGGTGAGCGTGCAGCCATTAAGTTGCGCGTTGGCATTAAAGACCAAAGTGCGAATGCTTTAGCAACAACGTTGCCACGTAAGACCTTTTTAGGGTTTATAAAAGGGGTGGAAGATGGCCAATTGCTGCTTGAGTTTGAAGGTGTAGTTTATAAAATAGCACTAAGTAATATCGATAAAGCACGGCTTAGCCCTGTGTTTTAAGCATAAGTTTTTATTGTAAGAATTTAATAAATAAGGCAGTTAAGCTGCAATATATAGTCGGAGATAGAAAATGAGTCGTGAAATTTTATTGTTGGTAGATGCCTTGGCGCATGAAAAAAACGTGAGTAAAGAAGTGATCTTTACTGCGCTAGAGCTTGCTTTGGCTTCAGCCACTAAGAAAAAACATCATGACGATGCTGATGTGCGCGTAGAGATCGACCGCGAAACTGGCGAGTACAAAACATTTAGACGCTGGCAGTATGTTGATTATGATTTGCTGGAAAATTCAGCCTATCAAATCGATGAAGAGAGCGAGCATGCAAAAAGCTTGAATATCGGTGATTACTATGAAGAGCCATTAGAAAGCATTGAGTTCGGTCGCATTGGCGCACAAGCTGCAAAACAAGTGATTTTGCAAAAAGTGCGTGAAGCTGAGCGTGAGCAAATTTTAGAAGACTTTTTAGCGCGTGATGAGAAGCTGGTAACGGGCGTGATCAAGCGCATGGAAAAAGGCAATGCGATTATTGAAGTGGGTCGTATTGAGTCTTTATTGCCGCGTGAGCAAATGATACCGAAAGAAAACTTACGCGTAGGCGACCGTGTGCGCGCTTACCTTTCACGTATTGAGCGCGGTGGTCGTGGCCCGCAATTGATTTTATCAAGAATTACGCCAGACTTTTTAGTGCGCTTGTTTGAGTTAGAAGTACCGGAGATTGAAGAAGGTTTGCTGGAGATTCGTGCAGCGGCGCGTGACCCAGGCTTGCGTTCAAAAATCGCCGTCAAGAGTAATGATCAACGTATAGACCCAGTGGGTACTTGTGTCGGCATGCGTGGCTCGCGCGTACAAGCAGTAACTGGTGAGCTGGCTGGTGAGCGTGTGGACATTGTGTTGTGGAGCATGGAGCCGGCGCAGTTCGTGATTAACGCGATGTCACCGGCCGAAGTTTCCAGTATTGTGGTGGATGAAGATGCCCACAGTATGGATGTAGTAGTAGAAGAAGAGCAGTTGGCATTGGCGATTGGCCGCAGTGGGCAAAATGTGCGCTTAGCCTCTGAGCTCACAGGCTGGACCTTAAACATCTTAACGGTGGACCAAGCCGCACAGAAAAACCAGGCAGAGTACGCGGGTGTTAGCCAGCTCTTTATGGAAAAATTAGATGTTGACGAAGAAGTAGCAGAAATTTTAGTGCAAGAAGGCTTTAGTACCTTAGAAGAAATTGCTTATGTACCATTGGCCGAAATGAACGAAATCGATGCGTTTGATGAAGACACAGTGGAAGAGTTACGTAAACGTGCTCGCGCCGCATTGTTGACTGAGGCGATTGCTAAAGAAGAAAAAGTGGAAGAAGCCGCTGAAGATTTATTAGCACTAGAAGGCATGGATGATGCAACTGCGCATCTGTTGGCATCAAAAGGTATTTCAACCATGGGTGATTTGGCAGAATTGGCCATTGATGAGTTGGTTGAGCTGACCAATATGGATGAAGAGCGTGCAAAAGCACTGATTATGACAGCGCGCGCACCTTGGTTTAAATAGGTCTTGGGTTTTGTAGATTTAGTGAAAACTGAGTGTGTTGGGATGGCTATCGGCTGAATAATTTTTAGCCGAATTAAAGCGATAATTTAAGTAGCAATAAGCAGTAACCCTAGGCAATAAAGCTTAGAAGAAAGAACACTGGAGCAACAAGATGGCACAAACAACCGTAGAACAATTTGCTGGCGAGCTCAAGCTGCCAACACCGTTGTTATTAGAGCAGCTAAAAAGCGCTGGCGTGCATAAATCAAGCGCAGATGACCAATTGAGCGAAAATGACAAAACAGCATTGCTGGATCATTTGCGTAAAGAACACGGCACACTTGCCCCTAAAAGCAAAATTACGTTAATGCGTAAATCAAGCACCGAAATTAAAAAAACGGATAACACGGGCAAGGCACGTACGATACAGGTTGAAGTGCGTAAAAAACGTATCATTGAGCAACAGGATGATGCTGACTTGAGTGAGCACGAAGCCGCCGCACATGCTGCGGCCGAGGTTGCAGAGGTACCAGTTGTGGAGCCTGTTGAAGAGCCGGCGCCAGTAGTTGTAGCTGAGCCAGAGGTTATCGAGCCAGTGCCTGCCATTGAGCCAGAGATTATTGTAGTACCAGAAATAATTGCTGAAGCAAAAGTTGCGCCGGTAACAGAAGCGTTGCCAGCTGCAGTTGAGCCTGCGCCAGAGAAAGAGGCAGCCAAGTCGCAAACGATTAGCCGTAAAGACTTGCTTGGCGCCGATGAAATAGCATTGCGTGAGCGCGAGGCTAAGCGCCATGCAACTTTACTGGCAATGCAAGCGGAAGATAAACGCAAAAAAGAAGCATTGGTGCAACGCCGTTTAGATGAAGAGGCTAAAAAAATAGCGGATGCAGAAGTTGCCAAAGCAAAAGCTGCTAAGCTTTCTGAAGGTACATTACACAAGCCGGTAGCCAAAGAAGGCGCGGCTAAACCAGCAGCAGCTAAAGACGCGAAAAAAGGCAAAGGCAATAATAAAGAGTGGACCGATGCTGAAAACAAAAAACGCGGCTTAAAAACACGTGGTGATACTACGGCGGGTAAACCAGGCTGGCGCGCACCAAAAGGCGGCAAGCATAGACATCAGGCAGATGATGATGCACAACATGCATTTAATGCGCCTACAGAAGCGATTGTGCACGAAGTATTAGTGCCCGAAACCATTACTGTGGCTGAGTTAGCCCACAAGATGGCGGTTAAATCTGGTGAAGTTATCAAAACGCTTATGGGTATGGGCATGATGGTGACGATCAACCAAGTGCTAGACCAAGAAACGGCCATTATTATTGTTGAAGAAATGGGGCACAAAGCCTCAGCCGCTGCACCAAATGATCCAGATACCTTTATTGAAGAAGCTGAGCATGCGGCCGCGATACTTGAAGCTCGCCCACCAGTGGTGACTGTCATGGGTCATGTGGACCATGGTAAAACGTCGTTACTCGATTATATTCGTCGTAGCCGTGTGGCTTCTGGTGAAGCCGGCGGTATTACACAACATATTGGCGCATACCACGTAGAAACACCGCGCGGCATGGTGACGTTTTTAGATACACCAGGCCATGAGGCGTTTACTGCCATGCGTGCGCGCGGTGCAAAAGCTACCGATGTGGTGATTCTAGTGGTTTCAGCCGATGACGGTGTGATGCCGCAAACCATAGAGGCGATTCATCATGCCAAGGCGGCAGGTGTGCCATTGGTAGTGGCTATCAATAAAATTGATAAGCCTGGTGCCGAGCCAGAACGTGTGAAAATGGAGTTGGTAGCACAAGAAGTGGTACCAGAAGAATTCGGTGGCGAGGTGATGTTTAGAGAGGTTTCAGCGAAAACAGGCCAAGGTATTGATGCGTTATTAGAAGCCGTGCTGTTACAAGCTGAAGTATTGGAGCTGCAAGCCCCTAAAAACACGCCAGCCAAAGGCTTGGTGATTGAAGGTCGCCTAGATAAAGGTCGCGGCCCAGTAGCCACTATTTTAGTGACATCAGGTACATTGAAACGTGGTGATATGGTGTTGGCCGGCACTACGTTTGGTAAAGTACGCGCCATGTTAGATGAAACAGGTAAGGATATTCAAGAAGCCGGGCCATCAATGCCAGTGGAAATTCAAGGTTTATCTGACGTGCCAAGCGCGGGTGAAGAAATGATCGTGCTTAATGATGAGCGTAAAGCCCGTGAAATTGCCAACTTCCGTTTAGGTAAATTCCGCGATGTAAAACTGGCTAAACAACAGGCCTCTAAGCTCGAAAACATGTTCGAACAAATGGGTGAAGGCGTAGCGCAAACGCTAGGGCTGATTATTAAATCTGACGTGCAAGGTTCGTACGAAGCGCTGGCGACCAGCTTGCAAAAACTTTCTACCAGTGAAGTTAAAGTCAATATCATTCACACCGGTGTTGGTGCCATTAGTGAATCAGATGTGAACTTGGCTGCGGCATCTAAAGCGGTATTGATAGGCTTTAACGTACGTGCTGATTCAGGCGCACGTAAGTTGATTGACTCGTTAGGTGTAGATGTACGCTACTACAACATTATTTACGAAGCGGTAGATGAAATTAAAGCAGCGCTAGGCGGCATGTTAGCGCCAGAACAAAGAGAGAGCATGATCGGTACTGTGGAGATTCGTGAAGTATTCCGTATCTCTAAAGTGGGCGCAATTGCAGGTTGTTATGTAAAAGACGGTATGATCAAACGTAACTCCAGAGTGCGCGTATTGCGTGACAATGTCATTATTCATACTGGCGAGTTGGATTCACTCAAACGCTTTAAGGATGATGTAAAAGAAGTGAAAAACAACTTTGAATGCGGCTTGTCACTTAAAAACTATAACGACATTGAAGTGGGCGATATTTTAGAAGTGTATGAAATGATTGAAGTGGCGCGTACTTTATAATGGCTAAGGAATTTTCACGTAGCCATCGGGTGGCAGAGCAAATGCAGCGCGAGTTGGCTGATTTGCTGCAATTTGAAGTCAAAGATCCGCGTGTGGGTATGGTAACTATTACCGCCGTTGAAGTAACAGGTGACATGGCGCACGCGAAGATTTTTTACAGTGCGGCAAAAGCGAGCGAAAGCACGCAGCAAGGGCTGGAAAAGTCGGCTGGATTTCTGCGCACTCAAATTGCCAAGCGCATGTTGCTACGCACGGTACCGCAACTACATTTCGTTTATGATGCTTCGATTGATAACGGCATGATGATGTCGAAATTGATTGATGAGGCTTTGGCTTCAAAGCCTGAAAAACTAAAGTAAAACGCCAACTAAAAAACTTACGTTCCCTGAGCTTGCCGAAAGGTCGAAGGGTTAATCATAAAAAGCCTGTCTCTTGCAATTTAAACGCATTAAAAAACACATTAACGGTATTTTGCTACTCGATAAGCCGCTCGGCTTTTCGTCTAACCAAGCATTGCAAAAAGTGAAATGGCTACTGCAGGCCGCTAAAGCTGGTCACACTGGCACTTTAGACCCGCTTGCCACTGGCCTGCTACCACTTTGTTTTGGTGAAGCCACCAAGTTTGCGCATTACTTAACCGATGCCGATAAAACCTACTTGGCGACTGTTAAGTTAGGCGTTACCACCACCACAGGTGATGCTGAGGGCGAAGTGCTATCAACGCAGCCAGTGCATGTCAGTCAAGTGCAGTTGGCGCAAGTATGTCAGCAATTTATTGGTGAAATTAGCCAAATTCCTCCCATGTATTCCGCTTTAAAGCATGAAGGTAAGGCGCTTTATGAATACGCGCGTGCAGGGATTGAAATCGAACGCAAGGCACGGTTCGTGACCATTCACAATATTACACTCAATGCATTGGCAGATAACGTAGCAACCATCACAGTCACCTGTAGCAAAGGTACTTACATTCGCACTTTGGCTGAAGACATCGGCCGTCAGCTTGGTTGTGGCGCGCATTTAATTGGCTTACGCAGAACCGCCACCGCGAACTATGACATTGCGCAAGCCATGACACTGGAACAGTTTGAAGCGTTACCAGCAGAACAACGTATAGCATCTCTGCGGCCAGTAGATAGTTCAGTGCTGCACTTACCGGCAGTGACATTAGATGCTGACAGTGCTTTTTATTTGCAGCAGGGGCAGGCGGTGTGGCGTAGCGGTGCAATCCCTCAGGGGTTGTTGCGCTTGTACAGCGAACAGCAGGTATTTTTAGGGCTGGGCGAACAGTTAAGCGATGGCAAAATTGCCCCTAAAAGATTGATTGTGGATCAAGATAAAACACACGCAGCTGAATAAATATACTTGAGAACTATAAAAAGTAGTTGATAAATCATAGTTTTATCATTAAAATGCGCGGTTCATTGTAAATGAATGTATTGGCTGGTCAGAATTATTGGGCTGCTTTTACATTGACGCACAACCTCTAAATTATAGGAATTAAGTTATGGCAATTACAGCACAAGACAGCGCGAAAATCGTTGCAGAATATCAACGCGCACCAAACGATACAGGCAGCCCAGAAGTACAAGTGGCTTTGCTTACTTTCCGTATTGGTTATTTAACAGAACATTTCAAATCAAACAAAAAAGACAACCACTCACGCCGTGGTTTGTTGGCGATGGTTAGCCAACGTCGTAGCTTGTTAGATTATTTAAAACGCAAAGATGCAAGCCGTTATCAAACATTGATTCAACGTCTAGGTTTGCGTAAGTAACTTTTATAAAAGTGCCAAAGTTCACACTAGCGTTGGTAAGGCTTAAGTTAGCAAACCTTAGATCGTTAATTTTGGGTTCACTTTTATAATTGCTGTAAAAAGCCGATTGCATAAAAATTGCATCGGCTTTTTTTATTGTTAGTTTGTTATTGGGTAGAGTGAATAACAGCTTATTGAAAAAAGGAAAATAAATGTTTAATAAAGTTAAAAAAAGTATTCAGTACGGTGCGCATGAGTTAACCCTTGAAACAGGTGAAATCTCGCGCCAAGCCGATGCCGCAGTGCTGGTAAGCTATGGCGACACAGTGGTATTGGTGGCCGTTACCAGTAAGTCAGAAGTTAAAGCGGGCCAGGATTTTTTCCCATTAACAGTAGATTACATGGAAAAAACTTACGCCGCAGGTAAGATCCCAGGTGGATTTTTTAAGCGCGAAGGCCGCCCATCAGAGAAAGAAACACTGACATCACGTTTAATTGACCGCCCATTGCGCCCATTATTTCCAGAAGCGTTTTATAACGAAGTGCAAGTGGTGGCAACCGTGTTGTCATCAGATCCTGAAATTGATTCTGATATCCCGGCGATTATTGGTGCATCTGCCGCCATGTCACTCTCTGGCATTCCGTTTTTTGGTCCACTAGGCGCGGCGCGCGTAGGTTACATTAACGAAGAATATGTACTCAATCCAACTAAAGCGCAATTAGAAGAATCTGAGTTGGATTTAGTGGTGGCCGCTACGGAAACTGCCGTGATGATGGTGGAATCTGAAGCCAAAGAACTTTCAGAAGAGATCATGTTAGGTGCCGTGGTGTATGGTCACGAGCAAATGCAAGCTGTGATTAAAATGATTGGCGAATTAACTGCAGAAGCAGGTAAAGATGCTTGGGATTGGGTAGCTCCGGAGCCTGATACAGCCTTGATCGAAAAAGTGGCTAACATTGCTGCCGCAGACATCCATGCCGCATTCCAAATTAAAGCCAAAGGCGCACGCTCTACTAAATTAGACGAAATTACAAATCGCGTATTGAGCGAATTAATCACTGAAGCAACTTCAACTACAGAAGCTAACAAAATTAAAACAGAAATCTTTAATTTAGAAGCTAAAACTGTTCGCAGCCAAATTTTAAATGGCGAGCCACGTATTGATGGCCGTGATACACGCACAGTACGTCCTATTAGTATTCGTACTGGGGTGTTACCACGCACACACGGTTCTGCATTATTTACACGCGGCGAAACGCAGGCATTGGTCGTTGCAACGTTAGGTACCGGCCGCGATGAGCAAGTGATAGATGCCTTGCAAGGCGAGTTTAAAGATCGCTTTATGCTGCATTACAACATGCCTCCGTACGCAACTGGTGAAACTGGCCGCGTAGGTACGCCAAAACGTCGTGAAATTGGTCATGGTCGCTTGGCAAAACGCGCGTTAATCGCCGCTTTGCCTGATAAAGAAGATTTTGATTACACCATGCGCGTGGTTTCTGAAATTACCGAATCTAACGGCTCTAGCTCAATGGCCTCTGTTTGCGGCGGCTGTTTAGCTTTGATGGATGCCGGCGTGCCGATGAAAAACCACGTAGCAGGTATTGCCATGGGTTTAATTAAAGAAGGCAATCGTGTAGCGGTGCTGACAGACATTTTAGGTGATGAAGATCACTTAGGTGACATGGACTTTAAAGTAGCAGGTACAGAAGATGGTATTACTGCGTTGCAAATGGATATTAAAATTACCGGCATTACTGCGCAAATTATGCAGGTTGCATTGGCGCAAGCAAAAGAAGGCCGCACACACATTTTAGGTATTATGAAACAAGCTGTGAGCGGTGCTAGTGCTGAAATGTCACAATTTGCACCACGCATTATCACCATGAAAATCAACCCTGAAAAAATCCGTGATGTGATCGGCAAAGGCGGCGCGGTGATTCGTGCGTTGACTGAAGAAACTGGCACCAGTATTGATATTACTGAAGATGGTACTGTGAAAATTGCATGTACAAGCTCTGAGCAAGGCGCTGAAGCGCAACGTCGTATCGCAGAAATCACGGCAGAAGTTGAAGTAGGCCAAACTTATGAAGGCACTGTGATTAAGCTACTGGATTTTGGTGCGATTGTGACGTTGTTGCCAGGTAAAGATGGTTTGTTGCATATTTCACAAATCGCACATCAACGTGTAAACGCGGTGGGTGACTTCTTAAAAGAAGGCGATGTTGTTAAAGTTAAAGTAGTGGAAGCTGATGAAAAAGGCCGTGTACGTTTAAGCATGAAAGCTTTAATTGACCCACCTGCAGTGGAAGCGAAAGCTGAAACAGAAGCTGACGAGTAAAAAGCTCGTTAGCCGTCATTAAAAAGCCCGCGTAAGCGGGCTTTTTAATGTTACTTACCTTTTGAGAATCTAAAAATATGTAGCCGTAAATTTACGGCTACATATTTTACTGCATGCTATTTACCGACTTATTTAGCGACTTGGCGCTCTCTTAACTCATCCAGCGTTTTGCAATCAATACACAATGTTGCAGTTGGGCGAGCTTCTAAGCGTTTTAAGCCAATCTCAACACCGCAACCTTCGCAGTAGCCGTATTCTTTGTTGTCAATATTGCGCAATGTTTCGTCAATTTTTTTAATCAGTTTGCGTTCACGGTCACGATTGCGCAGCTCCAATGTCATGTCAGACTCTTGGCTAGCGCGGTCGTTAGGGTCGGCAAACATGGTGACTTCATCTTGCATGGTGTGCACGGTGCGATCAAGCTCCTCACTCAGGTCAGATTTCCAATTGTTCAAAATCTGACGAAAATGATTGAGCTGATTTTTGCTCATGTATTCTTCATCAGGTTTTGCCTGATAAGGCGTAAATTGCTTACTAATTACTTCTGCCATAATGGATACCTAGATACTTAAAAATAAAACTAAAAAACGAAACCCATAAAAATTAGCGGGTTATAAAATTAGCGGATGAGTATATACTGAATAAAGCTTTCATGCAAAAGTACAGTAAAAAAGAGGCTAATTGTTTGAATTGATTAAATAACTTTTTTAGCTTTAACTTACTGGTTTATGCGGCTTCGCTTAATTCTAATGAAAGCAAAGTGTTTTCCATTAAAGTTGCAACAGTCATTGGACCAACGCCACCTGGCACTGGAGTAATCCAGCCCGCACGTTCTTTTGCTGCGTTAAAATCAACATCACCACAAATACGACCATCAGGTAATCGGTTAATACCAATGTCAATGACAATGGCACCTGGCTTAATCCAGTCACCTTTAATGAGTCCTGGCTTGCCTGCGGCCGCAACCACCAAATCAGCATTCGCAACAATTTTGCTTAAATTTTTAGTGTGGCGGTGGCAGCTAGTCACCGTGCAGCCTGCGAGCAATAGCTCTAATCCCATTGGGCGGCCTACGTGGTTAGATACGCCAACCACAACCGCATCTAACCCCATCAGGTTGATGTTGCTGGCTTGCAGCATCTTGATGACGCCAAAAGGGGTGCATGAGCGTAACGTAGGTTGGCGTACAGCCAATCTGCCGATATTGTAAGGGTGAAAGCCATCCACATCTTTATTAGGGCTGATACGCTCGATAACGTGTTCGTCTTTAATTTGAGGCGGCAATGGTGCTTGCACCAGAATGCCATCAATCGTGTTATCTTGATTCAGTTGTTCAATCAGCGCGAGAAGCTCTGTTTCAGTTGTTGAAGCTGGTAAATTATAAGCAACCGAGCGAATCCCCACTTTTTCGCAGGCTAAACGTTTGTTGCGCACGTAAATTGAAGAGGCTGGATCAGCCCCGACAAGAATTACAGCTAGGCCTGGTGCGCGTTTGTTAACTTGTAAGCGTTGGTCGATGCGCGCCTTAATCGTGGTTAATAAATTTTCGGCAATCGCTTTGCCATTGATTATTTGAGCAGTCATTGGTGTGTTTTATCTAAGAATTCATGCAATTTGCAAAATAAAGTGAGATTTTAACATATTGGAATTGACCTCAAGCCTAGTTTGCGTTATATTTCTGCCTCTTCGGCGTGTAGCGTAGCCTGGTAGCGCGCCTGCTTTGGGAGCAGGATGTCGGGAGTTCGAATCTCTCCACGCCGACCATATTTTTTTGCAGCTTGAATCGTTTAAAGTTCAAGCTGCAAAAATTAAAGTCAGCCCGAAAAATTTATATTGTTTCAGTATAAACCCTTGTAACCACAATCTGCCCGTAGCTCAACCGGATAGAGCACCAGCCTTCTAAGCTGGGGGTTACAGGTTCGATTCCTGTCGGGCAGACCATGTATTAAAGTCTCTATGGTGGCTGTAGCTCAGTTGGTAGAGTCCAGGATTGTGATTCCTGTTGTCGTGGGTTCGAGCCCCATCAGCCACCCCATCTTCATATAAGCCTCACAACGTAGTGGGGCTTTTTAGTTTGTGCTTTTACTTCATCACTTTGACTTCATGTAGGGGCTGTGTAGGATTTTCGACGCTATTGCACACAACTAGTGAAAAATTCACAACATAAGCGAATCACAAATCAACTAGATTGAAATTCGACATATCCGGCATATTTAACTCAGGCATCTCCAACGGTAAATCATCAATCTGATTCCACTCAGGCATGTATGAGCACAACTCAGCAAACCTTTCCCTTATATTAAAACTGGGTTTACATTACATCTGATTTGCTCAACTCACGTCACCCCATTTTTATTCGCTAGCAAGGCCAGTTGCAGGCGATCATTCACTTTCAGTTTCTGGAAAATAATTGACAGATGCGTTTTCACGGTACGATCCGTGATGTTGAGTTCGCGTGCGATGATTTTATTGCTATCGCCTTTTGCTACCAGGTCCACAATTTCGCGCTCACGCGGCGTCAAGCCTGTAATCTCATTGCGATGGGTGCCATTATCCTGTTGGGATTTATTTTGTCGGGTCAGGTTTTCCAAGCGCTTTAAGCGTTGTAGCAAGTGCGGCAAGGCTGCACTTGAAATCCACACGCCATTGTCTTCTACGGTAGCAAAAATTTGGCGGATTTTTTCTGGTAACAGGTTAGATCCGCAACAGCCGGCGGCACCTGCTGCAAGCGCAGAAAGCTCTTCTTCAGTCGTCAGTTCCGAGGCTAGCAGCAGCACCTTGATGCTCTGGTTGCTACGTTTTAAATGGGTGATGCCGGACATTCCCGGAAAGCCGTTGACCTTGGGGTCTAACAGTATCAGCCCCTTGTTTGAAGTTGCAGCTCTCCAGAGTAACTCGGGAAAATCAGGCAGCACTTGCGATTCCCCATTTTCCAGCAACGCAGCCCAATATTGACCGATCAGAACAGGGTTGTTGCTGACAAGAAAATTCATTATTACGGCTCCATTCTTAGATTTCGACGGTCAAACAATATTGGCTGTACTTAAGCGCGTTTATGATTCATGCTATCATAAATCATAATAATTTTTCTAGGGTTAGCGTTTATGCCTTATGTCAGCAGAGATGCGTCGGGATTTGTGAGTGGTATTTTTCTGAGATCGCATCCAGAAGCGGCTGAGTTTTTGCCGGGTGACCACGCTGATATAGTTCTGTTTTTTGGGGGCGTGCTTCCTGGTGGCTCGGAGAATCACGCCTTGATAGATCTGACGCATTCAGACATCGAATTTATTCGCGTCATTGAGGATGTGATTGATGTTTTGATCGAGAAAAAACTGCTTACGTTTACCGACCTGCCTGATAAAGTATGCGAAAAAATTCTCAGCCGTAAAGATGCGCGCGATAGGTTAGCCGGCTCCAATGATCTTGTGGTGCCAGATGAGTGGATTTTGTAGGTAACATTAAGCATTGCCAGAAGCTGATTTTCTAATTATTTGTCTAAAATTAATTTGAACTATAAAGGGACGACTATGCCCGTTAGCGACACAAAACAAGAGCCATGGGATATCCCCAATGAAGCCCTGCTTCCCGATGACCCGCTGACTAACTGCCTGGTGTTGCTGACGCGCCTTCAGCATCGCCCATTTTCTGCACAGACACTGACAGCAGGGCTGCCGCTTGAACTTTCACGGTTAACCCCCGAGCTTTTTCCGCGTGCGGCAGCGCGGGCTGGTTTGAGTGCACGTATCATCAAGCGCCCACTAGAAAAAATTGCCGACATCACCTTGCCAGTGGTACTGCTGCTAAAGGGCGGGTCAGCCACTATCCTGCTGCAAAATGCCAAAGACGGACATGTGCGCCTATTAAGCCCTGAGGCAGGTGCTGGCGAGACTACTATGCCATTGGAGGAGCTATTGGCGCAGTACACGGGTTTTGCCATTTTTGTTAAACCGGCATTCCGTTTTGACAGCCGTTCAGATATCAGCTTCATTCCGCGCCCGGTAAATTGGTTCTGGGATACCGTCAAATTGGCTTGGCCGATTTACGGCGAAGTGCTGGCCGCATCATTTTTGGTCAACATTTTTGCGCTGGCCATCCCGCTGTTCACAATGAACGTTTACGACCGTGTTGTTCCCAACCATACCTTTGAAACCTTGTGGGTGCTGGCTGCGGGGGTGGTGACGGTGTATGTGTTTGACTTTATTATGCGAGGCCTGCGAGGCTACTTTATCGATATCGCTGGCAAAAAGATCGACATCATTTTGTCGGCGAACATTTTTGAAAAAATACAGGCTATCCGTATGGAGGCTCGCCCAACATCCGTTGGCGCGATTGCCAGCAGTGTGCAGGAGTTTGAGTCCTTTCGCGAGTTTATCACCTCGGCGACAATCACCACCTTGGTTGACTTGCCGTTCCTGGTGCTGTTTCTGTTGATTATCTGGTGGCTTGGCGGTGCGGTGGTTATTCCGGTATTAGTGGCGATTCCGTTGATCTTGCTGGTATCATTTTTGGTGCAAAAATCTCTGGCGGTTGTTATTGGCGAAACTTTCCGTACCTCATCGCAACGTCAGGCGACATTGATCGAAACCCTGACCGGGCTGGAAACCATCAAGGCTATCGGCGCCGAAGGCCCCATGCAACGCCGCTGGGAGCAGCTGATCGGCCATCTCGGCAAGCTCAGCCTGAAAGCGCGCGTACTTTCATTGATGGCGGTAAATGCGGCTACTTTCTTTCAGCAGTTGGCCACTGTCGGCGTGATTGTCGTCGGCGTTTACCTGATTTCAGAAAAAGAAATGACGCTGGGCGCACTGGTTGCCTGTACCTTACTGACAGGGCGTGCATTGGCGCCGCTTTCTCAGGTAGCCTCGCTACTGACGCGCTTTCACCATGCGCGAGCCGCACTGGATGGCGTCAATCGTATGATGGCACTTCCTGTCGAGCGCGAACCCGGCAAAAATTTCATCAACCGTCAAACCTTCAAGGGCGAAATTGAGTTCAAAAATGTCAGTTTCAATTATCCTGGCCAGCAGGTCAGCGCCTTGCAGAATGTTTCTTTCCACATTCGAGCCGGGGAGCGACTTGGCGTCATTGGCCGTATCGGTTCCGGTAAAACCACCATTGAAAAGCTGATTTTGGGTCTGTATCAGCCCACGGAAGGATCGGTATGGGTCGATGGTGTCGATATCCGCCAGATTGATCCCGCTGAGTTGCGTAAAAATATTGGCTATGTGCCAGATGAACCTTTGCTGTTCTTTGGCACGGTCAAGGACAACATCGTGCTTGGCGCGCCTTATGTAGATGATCTCGCCGTGTTGCGTGCCGCAGATATTTCCTGCGCATTGGAGTTCATCAATCGTCATCCGCAGGGTTTCGATATGCCGATTGGCGAACGCGGTGTTGGT